>CAZICN010000021.1:0-25628 GCA_964537655.1 uncultured Aestuariivirga sp. | reverse complement strand
GGCGGCTTCACCATTGGCGTGCGCCGGATCGCCAGGCTTGCCGAGAGCATCTCGAACGCGCATTTCACCCTGCTTAAGGACGGATCGCATCGAGCTGTTCTCTCAGTTGACGTCAACGGCAGTGCTCTTGCGTTTTTTGCGCTGAACCGGCAAGACGCTGAGGATGAGCGATGACCATAAAACATTGACGCAGCGTGAGGAAATCGAGAAGTGGTGGCGCGGCGCCGGTTCGCCTCTCAACGAGCTGCTCGATATGCGCCTCGTGGGCCTCGGCGACGGCGAGGCGACCTTCGAGGCTTTCCCGTCGCGCAAATTCTACAATCCGCAGCAGCGCACCCATGGCGGCTATGCCGCGGCGCTGCTCGACAGCGCGATGGGCTGCGCGATCTTCTCCAGGCTCGGGCGGGAATCCAATTTCGGCACTATCGAGCTCAAGGTCAATTTCGTGCGCGGCATTTTTGCCGAAACGGGACGCTTGACCTGCACCGGCAAAGTCGTTCATTTCGGCCGGCGCATCCAGACGGCCGAGGCCCGTATCATCGACGCCGCCGGCAAGCTCTATGCGCATGGTTCAGGCACCTTTATGGTCTACAACGAATGAAACCGAATGCCACCGTCGAAATCGGCGCGCTCAGAATCGGCAACGCGCTGCCGCTGACCTTGATCGCCGGCCCTTGCCAGCTCGAAAGCCGCGATCACGCCTTCATGATGGCGGGCAGGCTCAAGGAGATCGCGTCGCGACTCAAGATCGGCCTGGTCTACAAGACCTCCTTCGACAAGGCGAACCGGACCAGCCTCTCGGGCAGGCGCGGCCTGGGGCTCGAGCGCGCCTTGCCGGTGTTCGCCGACATCCGCAAGGAATTCGGCCTGCCGCTTCTGACCGATGTCCATGAAAATCATCAGTGCGCTGAGCTTGCCCCGGTGGTCGATGTGCTGCAGATCCCGGCCTTCCTGTCGCGCCAGACCGATCTCCTGATCGCCGCGGCGAAGACCGGCAAGGTCGTGAATGTGAAAAAGGGCCAGTTCCTCGCCCCCTGGGACATGAGGAATGTCGCGGCGAAGGTCGTCGAGACCGGCAATCCCAATGTCATCCTCACCGAGCGCGGCGCCTCCTTCGGCTACAACACGCTGGTCAGCGACATGCGTTCGCTGCCGATCATGGCCGAGACCGGTTGCCCGATCGTCTTCGATGCGACCCATTCTGTGCAGCAGCCGGGCGGCCAGGGGACGTCCTCGGGTGGCGACCGGCGTTTCGTGCCGGTGCTCGCCAGGGCGGCCGTCGCGGTCGGCGTGGCCGGCGTCTTCATCGAGACGCATGAGGACCCCGACAATGCGCCTTCCGACGGCCCCAATATGGTGCCACTCGACCGTCTGGAAGGATTGCTTCGGCAGCTCCAGGCCTTCGACCGGATCGCCAAGGCCCACCCGCAACCTTAACGCCTGTCGTTGATTGGTTGCGATCTTGGACAGCCGGGCCACAATCTGAAACCAGGGCAGTACAAGGTGTCCGTTGATGCGGGTGTCTTATTGATGGAGGCTGAACTGGTCTGGGAGAAATGGCGATGAAAGTGATGTCGGAGCTTACGGCCAATGTCTGGAAGATCATGGTGTCCGAAGGCGACGAGGTAAGCGTCGGCGATACGCTGCTCATCCTTGAGTCGATGAAAATGGAGATACCCGTCGAAGCGCCCGAGAGCGGCACGATTCTCGCGCTCAGATGTGCCGAGGCCGACACCGTTGCCGAGGGGCAGGTCCTCGTCGAAATCGGCTGATCCCGCCTACCGGGCTTCCTTGACCCGCTTTGTCCCAGGTGCTGGAAGCGCAGCCACAACGCCTGCCTCCTTGATATTCAGGTTACGGACGAGTTTGATGGCCATCCAGATATTCTGCCGCTGTGCGGAATCCCGGATATCGCATTTGGTCAACTGGGCAAAGCGCTCCAGCCTGTTGCGAAGCGTGTGGCGATGAATGCCGAGTTTCCTGGCGGCGAGATTTATGTTGAAGCCGCACCCCATGTAAACATCGATCGCGGCCAAAAGCTCGGGATCGACATCTCCTCCCAGATGGCGCCGCACAAATCCGGCCGCTGCCTGAATGTCAATCGTCAGGATCAATTCCTCTATGCCGAGCGACTCGGGAAGAAACACGCCACGACTGCTTATTTGCGAGAGGTAGTGCGCCTGTTTGACCGCCTGGACAAGTTGCGCCGCGGTCGATGGCCGGCTGAGGCCGACCGCCGTGGTTGATCGCGCGTTGGCGATTTTCGCTGCCAGCGCATCGCACGCGATCTTGTCGCTTCGCCCGATAAGCAGCTCTAGCGCTGCTTTTTGCTTCGACTTGAGATGCACAACGCCGAAATCCGCCAGTAACCTCTCGACTCTCCCGATCATGGCGTCGAAATCGCTGGAGTCCCTGACGACCATGACGTGGAAACGTCCGCCGGGGTCGAAGCCGAATGCTGAGAGCTTTGACGCGATCTGATCCTGGGGGAGCGCACCATTGCTGAGATCGTGCAGCAAGTCGGAAGCGAGGCGCAGTCGTTCGCGTTTCACGGCTTCCAGCTTGTACAAGTGGATGCGAGCAGCCATCGTCATCTCATCGATGAATGCGTTGTCGGCGGGACCGAGGCTCGTTTCGTCGCAATGGATCTCCAGGGTCACCGAAGGCGTGCACAATCTTTCCACCTTGGCATTTTCCGGGCGTCCTCTCGCTTGATCATCCGGCGGGCGGCCCACTGCTCGGGCAATGATGCCCTCCGGCCTCGCCACGAACGCCGTATCGCAGACCAAGGTGTTGGCCAGCCGCGTGGCTATGTCGTTGAGATCGATCCGATCCTCCAGCGTGTCTTCGATTGTCCGGCTCCTGAGAAAGCCGTCGACGGAAAACCGTGCCTGTCGCTCTGAGAATATTACCTCGACGGCTCTTCTCGAGATCGCTTCGAAGCCCAGTTCGTAGGGTACGAGACATACGGGAAAACCGAGCTTGTCGGCCTTCCTGAGTATGGCGTCGGGTATTTCCTTGAAACGTATTCCCACGCCGAAGCCCAGACCGGCGAGGCCGCCGCGATATAGGTGTTCGATATAGCGCTCCATCATGGCGCCGCTCGGACGAAAGTTCCACCCGCACATGAGCATGAACTCGCCGCCGCGCAGCCAGTTTCGCGGCTCGAGATACTCTGTCGAAACGACCCAGCTGACCTTGTTGCCGACGCCGCGAAGCCCCGCGACAGGCATCATCACCGGGTCGGTCAACTCGCAGAGCGAGGCAACTGTAAGCGCCATCGTCAACTCCCACCGAAACTTAGACCGGATGCCTTCGTTTCATGGAACGCCAGCGTGGATAGAAGATTGGCCAATTAATATACACTGTGGCGCTTCTGTCCAATCCGTTTTCGTAGAGAGTAACAAGGATAATCACTAAAAACGGAGAAGGGTAGGAAACATGGATACGCATTTCACACGGCTCAGGAAAGTGGCGCTGGCGGGCATGAGTGCACTCGGCCTTTGTGCTGTGTCGACGGTCTCCTTCGCACAGGACAAGGACCCGATTGTCATCGGCGCCGTCATCGCCGAAAGCGGGTTTATGGCGCAGTATGACCTGCCGGCATGGACGGCGGCGAAGTTCGCCGTTCAGGATCTGAACGAAGGCAAGCTCGCGATACTGGGCGACACTGCCAAAGGGCTTCTGGGGCGTGAGGTCAAATTTATCATCCGCGACTACCGCACAGACCGGGAGGTTGCTTCGACCGTAACTCAGGAAGTTCTCGAAGAGGGGGCCGATCTTCTGATCGCGTCATGCGACTTCGACTTCGGAAGTCCCGCCGCCTTGATCGCCCAGGACGACAATATCGCGTCGATGTCCCTTTGCGCCGGAAGCCCGCGCTTCGGGCCCGAAGGCGGTTTGACCCTCGGTTTCTCCGCCGGCAGCGTGGCCGAGGCCACATCCGCTGCGGCAGCCGAATGGAGCTACGGCAAAGGCTGGCGCACGGCCTATCTTCTCAACGACCCTGTCATCCAGGTCGATACGGACTGGTCCAGGGGATTTAAGGAGCGGTTTGGCGAACTGGCCGGCGCCGAGGGGATAACGGGAGAGGATAGCTTCAAGAACGATGATGCGAACATCAATTCCCAGATATCTCGCATCAAGGAACTCAAGACCCAGCCCGACGTGCTGGTCGTCACCAGCTTCCCGCCCGGCGGTGCGAGCGCCGTCCGCCAGCTGCGTGCCGCCGGGTTCACTCAGCCGATACTCCTCAATGATGCGATGGACGGTTCCTCATGGTGGGATACGATCCCGGCGAGCGGGCGCTCGGGTGTTTTTGTGACCGTGCGCGGCCAGTATCAAGGAAACGACTCGAATGCCCGCATCAACGCGCTGAGCGAGCGCTACAAGGCGGCTGAAGGCGCCTATCCGCCAAGCTCACTCTTTGTCGATGGCTATGGCGCAATCGAAATGCTCGCTCTGGCGGTCACGAGGGCTGGCACCACGGACGGTGGCAAGGTGGCGGCGGCGCTCGAGGAATTCAAGTCCGTCGACCGTATCGCCGGCCCGGCGACGTTCACTTCCGCCCTTCACAACGCACCCGACCGCAAGGTCGCCATCATCGAGCTGACGCCCGACGGCGCCAGGTTCGTCGATCGCGTCGCCGCGCGACGCGTGCCGAAATACAAGGACATCGTAGACGAGAAATAGCTCCGGTTCGTGACATGGTATCGCTCGACGCCCACAATGTTACGGTCAAGTTCCGATCTCTGGTCGCCTTGCACAATGTCAGTGTGAGTGCGCAGAGCGGTACCATTCTCGGATTGATAGGCCCGAATGGGGCGGGAAAGACGACCCTCGTGAACGTGCTCAGCGGCTTCCAGAGGCCTACGTCAGGCGAAATTCACTATGGCGGCTTTGATCTCAAGCCTCTCAGCCCGCAGCAGCGCAGCTATCGCGGGCTGGTCAGGACCTTTCAGGGTGCCCGGATATTCCGCTCCATGACCGTGCGCGAGAACGCCGTCATTGGTGGACTGGCCCAAGGCCAGTCGACCACCGAGGCAGGTCGCCTTGCCAATGAGATGCTGCATCGCATGGGACTCGCCGAACATGCGGACTTGCCCGCCATCAGGCTCACCTATGGCCAGGAGCGGGCTCTCGATCTCGCGCGCGCTTTATGTGCGCGGCCGAAGTTCCTGCTGCTCGATGAGCCTGCGGCCGGAATGAATGAGCATGAGACAGCGTCGCTGCGCGCGGCCTTGAAACGCATCGTCGACGACCTGAAGATCGGCATCGTCCTCATAGAGCACGACATGAGCCTGGTCATGTCGACATGCGATCGGATCCACGTTCTGGTCAAGGGCGAAACTCTGGTCTGCGACACGCCGGCGGCGGTGCGCGCCAATCCGCATGTGATCTCTGCCTATCTCGGTAGTTCGGCGGAGGCCGCCACATGATGCTCTCTACCCACGATCTGACCGTCAACTACGGCTCGCTCGTAGGTGTCTCGCATATTTCGGTCACCGTGCAGGCGGCGGCGATCGTGGCGATCGTCGGCGCGAATGGCGCGGGCAAATCCACCTTTCTCAACGCCGTCGCCGGACTTCTGCCTCTTGCCGGGGGCCGGATCGTCTTCGGTGGCGAAGACATAGGTCGCATGGCGCCCGAATACAGGGCGAGACACGGCATATCGCTGGTCCCCGAGGACCGCGGCATCCTCGTCGATCTCACGGTCGGGGAAAACCTTGCTTTGGCCCTTTCGACGCGGAGAAATCGCAAGGGGCGCGACGCTTTCGAAGGTGCCCTTCGCTGCTTCCCCGTTCTGCAGGAATTCTGGAACCGGCCGGCCGGCGCCCTGTCCGGGGGACAGCAGCAAATGCTTGCCATCGGCCGGGCGCTGGTTGCCAAGCCTACCTTGCTCCTGCTCGACGAGCCGTCTCTCGGCCTCTCGCCGGTCATCGTCGACCAACTCTTCTCGGTATTCGGAGAACTGCGCAGAGGCGGGATGTCGATCGTTCTGGTCGAGCAATATGCCAGCAGGGCGATCGCGCTTGCCGACTATGCCTATGTCATGAAGAACCACTCGATTGTCGCTGAGGGACGAGCGGATGATTTCAGCGACGGCAGCCGCCTGGCGGCGGCCTATTTGGGCACGGTGTGATGGGGCCGTTCCTGCAATTCATCGTCGACGCGCTGAGCATCGGAAGCACGTATGCGCTCGTTGCCTTGGGGGTCGCGTTGATGTTCGGCGTCATGCGGTTGATCAACTTCGCATTCGGCGAATACTTCATGATCGCTGCATATGCGATGCTGGCTTTCGATCATGTCTCGATCGCCTTGAGCTTCTTGTTCACGATCGTGGTCGTGGTGGTCTTCTCGTTGGCCATCGAGCGCATCGCCTTTCGCCCGCTCCGTCATGCCGATCCAACCACATTGATGATCACGTCCTTCGCTGTGAGCTATCTGGTGCAGAAGGTCGCCATTATGGCGACCCGCGGCGAAGCCCGCACGGTAGAGGTGCCGGAAAGCTGGCTACAGCCTTTGAATCTGGGGTCGATCTCGATCGGACGGCTGGAAGTGGCCATCACCGGAGCGGCGTTTCTGCTGATGCTGGGGCTGCATTTGCTTCTGAACCGGACGATGCTTGGAATCCAGATGCGCGCCGCCGCCGCGGATATTCGCGTGGCGCGCTTGCTCGGTGTGGCGGCCGATCGCGTGATCCTCAGCGCCTTCGCCATTGGCGGTGTACTGGCCGGAGTGGGCGGGTTTCTGTATGTGGCGAAAATCGGCACCTTCACGCCCGCTTTGGGATTGCCGCTGCTGCTCGCGGGCATCGTTGCGACGGTCATAGGCGGCCTGGGAAGCCTCAAGGGAGCGATCACCGGCGCCTATCTCCTTGGTCTCGTCCAGGTCGCGCTCCAGGTCTTCCTGCCGGGGCAGATGGTCGCCTTTCGCGACGTGTTCGTGTTTATGTTCGTGGTCGTTCTGCTGCTCGTGCGGCCAAGCGGCCTCTTTGGCACGTATGTCCAAAGGGTATGATGATGCGCGGCATGTTCAGGAAGCTGACTGACCTCCTTGCCCCGGCCATTCTGCCGGCTCTCCTCGTCGTCATTCTGGCCGTCTTCATGTCGTATGCCGGCGGGCGCGCCACCGAGCAGACCCTGATGCGGACATTGTGCCTCCTGATCGTGGTCGTCGGCACATACATCTTCGTCGGAAACTCGGGTATCATCTCGTTCGGCCAGATTTCATTCATGGCGATTGGCGCCTATACCACGGCGCTCCTGACCATGCCGCCGGCGGTGAAGCAGAACTTCCTGCCGGCATTGCCCGCTTGGCTGACGAATGTTCAGCTTTCGTCAGGTGAGGCCACGATCATCTCACTGGTCGTCGTCGCCGTCATCGCAATACTCGTCGCGATCCCGCTCATGCGGCTGTCGGGTCTGGCGGCGGGAATCGCTTCCCTGGCGCTGCTGGGCATAGTCTACGAGACGATCTCCAATGCCTCGGGATATACCGGTGGGCAGCAAACCCTGCTGGGTGTCGGCAAGCTGCCACATGGATGGATTGTGGTAGCGTGGGCAGTGGTGAGCCTGGCCGTCGCCGCCATCTTCCAGGCATCCCGCTTGGGCTTGATGCTGCGGGCGTCGCGTGACGAGGCCAATGCGGCGGCAAGTCTCGGTGTGAGGACACGCACCCTGAGAGTGTACGCATTTGTGCTCAGCGCCGTTGTCGTCGGCCTCGGCGGGTCGCTCTATGCGCAAGTCCTGCGGACGGTATCGATATCGTCGTTCTTCATCGACATGACCGCGACGACGCTCGCCATGCTCGTCGTCGGCGGTATGCGCAGCCTGTTCGGCGCCGTCACAGGCGTCGCAGTCATCGCTCTGGCTCTCGATCTGATCCGCCGGTTGGAGCAGGGGACGTTGGTGAGCGGAGTTTCACTGCCTGCGGGGTTGACCGAAGTTGCGGTCGGAGTGGCGATGCTGGCGATGCTACTTCTTTGGCCCGCCGGATTGACGTGGGGCAGGGAGCTTTCAATCTGCATCTTAATGAAAACGTGCAAGCGAAACCAGGGAATCTTGCCAGGAGCCGGGGATGAGAAGACCGTTTGAGCGCGTGCTGGTTGCCAATAGAGGCGAGATCGCAATTCGCATCATGCGTACGTTGCGGGAGATGGGTATTGAATCGATAGCGGTATACTCAGATGTCGATGAGAACGCGCCGCATGTGCGCTTTGCCGATCATGCGGTCAACATAGGACCGGCGCCGGCGGCGCAAAGCTATCTCAATATAGGCCGGATCATCGAGGCCGCGAAGTCATGCCGCGCGGATGCGGTTCATCCCGGCTACGGATTCCTGGCCGAGCGCGCGGCATTCGCGACGGCTTGTGCGGAAGCCGGTATGGTGTTCATCGGTCCGCGGGCCGAACACATAGCGCTCATGGGTGACAAGATACGTGCCCGACAAACGATGCGGAAGGCCGGCATGCCCGTCGTGCCGGGGAGCATGGAGCCGGTCCGCAATGTCGAGGAGGCCCGGATCATGGCCGCGGATCTCGGCTTTCCCGTCGCCATCAAGGCCGCGGCCGGCGGCGGCGGCAAGGGCTTGCGGGTGGCTGCGAAACCGGAGGACTTGCAGGCGGCGTTCGAAGCCGCATGCAGCGAGGGCCAAAGGTTCTTCGGCGACGGCACCTGCTACCTTGAGCGCTATTTTGCCGATCCGAGGCATATCGAGGTCCAGGTCGTCGCCGATCGCCACGGCAACGTCGTTCACCTCGGTGAGCGAGACTGCTCCATCCAACGGCGCAACCAGAAGCTCATCGAAGAATCCCCGGCGCCTAGGCTCGGCGCGCAAGCGCGCAAATCCCTGCTTGAATTCGCCACCGGGGCGGTGCGGGCGATCGGTTACGAGAATGCCGGCACCATTGAGTGTCTGGCTGTGGGCGACGAGTTCTACTTCCTTGAAATGAACACTCGAATCCAGGTCGAGCATTGTGTGACCGAGGTGATAACCGGCGTGGATATCGTTGCGCTGCAGCTGGCGGTAGCGGCTGGAGAAGCGCTCCCCATCAAGCAGTCCGACGTTCAGTTTCGTGGCCATGCGATCGAGTGTCGGATCAATGCCGAATCGGCGACCAAGGGTTTTTTGCCGATGCCTGGCGAGATATCGATCTATCGCGAGCCCGGCGGTCCCGGTGTGCGTGTGGATGCCGCAGCGGGCGCCGGTGTGCGGATAACGCCCCTGTATGACTCCATGTTCGCCAAGCTCATCGTTCATGCGCCGGATCGCCAAAGCGCGACCCGCCGCATGCTGCGCGCACTTTCGGAGTATCGGGTCGAGGGTATCCGTACGCTGATTCCCTTTCATCTCAAGTTGTTGCGTGAACGCCAATGGGAGCAGGCGGAAACCTGCCGCGATCTCGTCAACAACAAGGCGTGGCTCAGGTCAATTGAGGAATAAAATGCAAGAAGCTTCGAAATCCCAAGTCGCCCCCATGGCATCCACGACCCGGCCGAGCGCCCTTCTTCACTTCACATCGGTAGGGGCGGCGACGAACGATGCGCCGGTGATCACTCACGGCGAGGGTTGCTACGTCTATGATCGGGATGGCCGCAAACTGCTTGACGGACTCGCAGGACTGTTCGCCGTGCAGATCGGCTATAGTCACGGTGCCGAAATCGCCGCCGCTGCAACCGAGCAGATGAAGAAACTGCCGTATTGTTCGAACTGGGGGTTCCATCACAAGCCATCACTAGAGCTGGCCGAAGAAGTGACAGCGCTTGCTCCGGACGGCTTCAACAGCATGTTCTTCGTCTCGGGCGGTTCCGAGGCGGCGGAATCGGCCTGGAAGTTCGCCCGGCAATATTTTCACTTGCGCGGCGAGAAACGTTGGAAAGCGATTACCCGCAAGAACGCCTATCACGGCACCACGCTGGGGGCGTTGTCCTTGACCGGGATCGCTTCAATCAAGAACATGTTCGAGCCCCTGGTGCCGGGATCGCTCAATGTTCGAAATGCTTGCCGCATGAGACGCCCCCCTGGAGAAACAGAATCGGCTTTCGTCGGCTTTCTGCTTGATGACTTCGCTGAAACAATAGAATGCGCCGGGCCTGAAAGCGTCGCCATCGTTTTCATGGAGCCGGTTCAGACATCGGGCGGCGCTATTCCTCCTCCGCGCGGTTATTATGAGGGCATTCGCCGGATTTGCGACCGGCACGGCATACTGATCTGCTCGGACGAGGTCATCAACGCATTCGGACGGCTTGGCGAATGGTTCGCGGCGCCGCGCTACGGGCTGGAACCCGACATCATTACCTGTGCCAAGGGCATTTCCTCCGCCTATAGCGTGGTGGGCGGGGTGCTGGTCTCGGATCGGGCTCTGGAGCCCTTCCGGAAAGCGAGCGCTCCCTTCGCCCATGGGTTGACCTTCGGAGGTCACCCTCTGCAATTGGCGATCGCCGCGAAGAATATCGATCTGATGAAGCGTCTCGACGTGCTCGGCAACGTGCGCCGGAACAGCGAGAAAGCGGGCGCATGTTTGCGCCGTCTGATGGATCTCCCGATGGTCGGTGATGTCCGCGGCGATGGCTACCTTTGGGCAATTGAGCTTGTCGAAGACAAGGCCACGCTCGAGACGCTGGGCCCGCGGATACGCGCGCATCTCGCGGAGAAACTCCTACCGTCCTGTCTCGACAAAGGACTCATCTGCCGGGTCGACATGCGTGCGGTGCCAAGCATCCTCATCTCGCCGCCCTTGATCGCGACCGTAGGTGACTTCGCTTTCATAGAGAGCGCACTCAGGACCGCTCTCACCGAAACCTTCTCTTCGTTCCGAGGAGCGCGCTGATGGGACTTGGTCTGACCAATGAACTGGTACTTGACGTCTTCAGCAGCGCTGAAATGCGCGCGTGCTTTGACGATCGCGCGATGCTGCAGGGATGGCTCGATGCCGAGAAAGCCCTCAGCATCGCTCAGGCGAGGATCGGCGATGTTCCCGCGGCGGCAGCGGATGTGATTGCGGAGAACTGCCAGGCCGCGAAGTTTTCCTTGCCCGGATTGGCCCGGAAGATCCTGGAGACCGGCCATCCCTTGGTCCCGGTGATCCGGGAGTTGGTCAACAAATGCGGCGAGGCCGGCAGGTACGCCCATTGGGGAGCGACGACGCAAGACATTGTCGACACGGGGTTGATGCTGCAGTGCCGCAGGGGACTTGCGTTCCTGCATCGCGATCTGGGATTCGTGCTGGAAAGCCTGATTGCCCACGCGCAAGAATACAGATCTGTGCCCATGGCCGGCCGTACCCACTTCCAGCATGCCGCGCCGGTGACCTTCGGTTACAAGATCGCCATCTGGATCGACGATCTCACGCGCGCACGTTTGCGCATCGATACACTCCTGCTACGCATGACGGGACAGTTTGCCGGCGCTGTAGGGACACTCGCCTCGCTTGACGGCAAAGGCTTTGAGACACGTGACGCCATGTGCGCCGAGCTCGGACTCAAATCCGCGAGTGTGCCCTGGCATACGACCAGGGACCGCTTTCGTGAGATCGTCAATGCGCTGCTCGAGATAGGAAGCGCCGCGGAGAGAATTGGAACCGAGATCGTGCTGCTGCAATCGACCGAATTGCAGGAGGCTTCGGAACCGATTTCGGATCATCATGTGGGCTCATCGACGATGCCGCAGAAGCGCAATCCGCATACATCGGAATTCATGATCACCGGAGCCCGGATGATGCGGGGCTGTGCCATGCCGCTCACTTTCTATTCCTCCCATTCGCATGAGCGCGAGATGACCGCCTGGGCCTTGGAGTGGATCGCAATCCCGCAGGTGTTCGCCCTGGCCTCGGGCGTATGCGCAAATCTTCGCGCCGTCAGCCGAGGCCTGACGGCAAGTCCGGACAACATGGCGCGCGTGCTGCGTCTGACCCGCGGCCAGATCATGTCGGAAAGCGTTATGATGAAACTGGCCCGGCAGCTTGGGCATGAGACCGCGCACGAAATCATCTATGAGTGCGCGAACCTAGCCACGAAAACCGGCCGGGAAATGGCGGATGTCATCAAGTCTGACCGCCGTGTTCTCGACTGCATGAGTGCGGTCGATATCGATGCGGCGCTCGATCCTGCTTCCTATCTCGGGGACTGCGAGCGCATTGTCGATGCGGCGATAGCCTCGGCAAGGGATACCACCTCGGCGGCGAGTGTGCCTTGATGTCCATCGAGGTGATTAAATCCGGTGCTCAGACATCCGTCCAGGATGCGGGCCGGCATGGGTTTCTCAATACCGGCCTTTCGCCGGCGGGTCCGCTGGATCACCTCTCGCTGCGTGTGGCCTCGCTCCTGGTCGGCAATGAGCTTCCGGCGCCACTCTTCGCCAAGGGACCGCGCGGAGACGCCGGGCTCGAGATAACACTTCTGGGACCGACGCTGCGATTTACCCAGGAGGCGCTGATAGCCGTCGCCGGCGCCGATTTTCCTGTGAAGATCGACGGTCGCGACATGCCCATGTACGAAGCCCTTCATGTGGGGCCGGGCCAGGTCCTGGAGTTCGGTCAGGCCAGATCCGGCGCGCGCTGCTATCTGGCGGTTGCCGGCGGCATTAACGTCGCACCTGTCCTGGGGTCGCGCTCCGAGAATCTGTTTGCCTCGCGCGGTCCGCTTGGTCGTGCTTTGCGCGTCGGCGACGTTCTACCGCTTCAGAGGCTTGACCGGCTCACCGACCGGCGGGCGGGGTTGCGCTTCGATGTCTCCAAGCTCGCGCCGGTCCCTCAGGAACCCGTATTGCGTGTCGTGCTGGGGCCGCAGGATGCGCTGTTCACCGACGCGAGCCTGGAGGATTTCCAGGCCCAGCCTTGGACGATGGGAACGCAGGCCAACCGCACGGGCATGCGCTTCAAGGGGCCGCTGCTGAAGTTCAAGTCGCGACCGGAATATCTCGCGCGCGATGCCGGCCCTGATCCGTCGAATATCGTCGATGACGTCATACCGGTTGGGGGGATCCAGTGTCCCTCCGGAATAGAAGCCATCGTCATGGGAACCGAGAATCCAACGGTCGGAGGTTTCGCCAAAGTTGCGACTGTCATTTCAAGCGACATCGCCGTCCTTGGCCAATTGAGGCCAGGCCAGAGCGTTCGTTTCAAGAGCGTTTCCGTCCTGCAGGCGATCACCATCGCACGCGAGACGACCGCGATCGCATCGACGCAGAATTTGATTGGGAGAGGCAGGTTATGAAGCGGCTGGATATCAACTGCGACATGGGTGAGAGCTTCGGAAACTGGGTCATGGGGGATGATGCCAATGTCATGACGCGGATTTCGACCGCGAACGTGGCCTGTGGCTTCCATGCCGGCGACCCGGTGACCATGATGCGCACGGTCGAATTCGCAAAAGCCAGCAAGGTCGCGGTAGGAGCGCATCCCGGCGTGCCGGATCTCCTGGGTTTCGGTCGGCGCGTCATGAGCCTCACCACGGATGATGTCTACTCCTATGTCGCCTATCAGGTGGGGGCCCTGGGGGCCTTTCTGAGGGCACAGGGCATGCGCATGAATCATGTCAAGCCGCATGGCGCGATGTTTCACCTTTTGCGCGATCTCGAGAACGCCAAGGCGGCTCTCGACGCCATCATGGATACCGAACCGGGGGCGGCGCTCTACTGGCCTGGGCCGATGGGGCGCGAGCCGGTCACCAGGATCGCGGCCGAGCGGGGGTTCAAGGTGATCACCGAGGTTTACCCGGATCTCAATTACACGAGTGACGGCTCGTTGATTGTCGAGCGCAAGAAGAAACCCGTTGCCCCCGAACTCGTCTATGAGCGTGTCTGCCAGGTTCTGCAGGATGGACGGCTGAGGACGGAAGACGGCACCGTGATTCCGATGAGAGTCGACAGCGTCTGCGTACACGGCGACGGGCCGAATGCACTGGAAGTCCTGGACGGGGTGCACCGTGCCGCGTCCGACTGTGGGTACGTCATAGCCTGCGCATGCGGTTGAGACGACGATGATTTACCGGCAACCGATCATTCGTCGCATCGGCGACAGCTACCTCGGCATCGAGTTTGGCGATGATGCCGATTTACGGAATAACTTCAGTGTGATCGCGCTGGCACAATCGCTCGAGCGCATGAGCCACGAGTGGATCATCGAGATCGTTCCCACACTGCGTGAGTTGGGCGTCGTCTATGATCATTTCCAGATCATGCCGGATGAAGCCGAGGAGATACTGCGATCGGCGCTGGCCGTCTGCACCGCCGCGACCCGCATTCGCTCTCGGCTGTTCAGGATTCCGGTCTGGTATCGCGACCCATGGTCGGAGGCATTAAACGCTAAAGCCGGCCTGCGGCCGAGCATCGAGATCGTGGCGGCGGCCAATGGATGCTCTGTCGATGAGGTCATCAGTCGGCATAGCGGTACTCAGCATTGGGTAAGCTGTGTCGGATGGGCGCCGGGATGTTATTTCGCCTATCCGATCGACCGCAGGCTCGGAATCACCGCGCCGAAGCTGCCGACCGCTCGTCCTTACACGCCGGAACGCATACTGACGCTGGGCGGGCTGTGCACGGCAGCAACGCCGTTCGCCGGACCTTCGGGCTATCAGATGCTGGGCCGCCTGGCCGTACCCATCTACCGCACTGTGCCGGTCCCGGGATTTCCACAGCACGGCGTTCTGTTTCGTGCCGGTGATCGCCATCAGTACGTCAATGTCGATGCATTGGGATACGAAGCGGTGCGCGAGCGCCTAGCCGCGGGAACGTATGTCTATGACGTCAGCGAGGAGGAGTTCGATTTGGCCCAGTTGGAAGCGGGAGGCTACCGCTAGAGCGGAGGCAGTGATGCAAAGTTATGGATATATTTCGGGCGGCGTCGAAAGGCCAGCCAGCGGCGGTAGGACGTTCGTGTCGGTCTCGCCGGCAACCGGCAGGCCGTGGGCGACAATAGCGGAATGCGGTGCCGAAGACGTCGGCGCCGCTGTTGCCAGCGCGGTGTCTTGCTACAAGACGGAGTGGTCGCGGCTCTCCGCTTCCGAGAGGGGACGCCGCCTGGTGCGATTTGCCGATGTCATCGCCGCGAACGCCGATCGCATCGCGATGATCGAAACCCAGGACAACGGCAAGCTGCTCAAGGAAACACGAGCCCAGCTGTCGGTGGTTCCAGGCTGGTATCGGTATTTCGGCGGCCTTGCCGACAAGATCGAAGGTGCCGTCGTCCCTCTCGACGGCATTGACGCAGTGGGGATGACTCGACATGAGCCGTTGGGCGTCGTCGGCATCATAACGCCCTGGAATTCACCGGTACTCTTGGCCACGCTCGCCGTTGCGCCGGCGCTTGCGGCGGGCAATGCGGTCGTGGTGAAGCCATCGGAAGTCGCAAGCGCATCGGTGTTGGAGCTTGGACGGCTTGCCAAGCAAGCCGGCCTACCGGACGGCCTCATCAATGTAGTCACCGGAGCTGGCGAGGCCGGGCCTGCGCTTTCACGCCACCCGGATATTGCGCAAATCACTTTCACCGGCGGCGAGCATGTCGGCAAAATGGTTGCGTCAACGGCGGCGGCCAGGGTTACGCCGGCTGTCCTGGAACTCGGCGGAAAGAGCGCCAACATCGTTTTCGATGACGCTCGCATCGATCAGGCGGTGGCCGGAATTCTTGCCGGCATCTTCGGGGCCACGGGGCAGACTTGCATCGCGGGGTCGCGCGCTTTCGTCCATAGCGGCATCATAGATGCAGTCTCGGACCGGCTGGTGGAACGCGCCGCCCAGATTCGCATCGGTGATCCGATGGACGAGAGGACGGATGTCGGCCCGCTGGTCAGCGATGCGCATCGCCGGTCGGTTCTGGACAAGGTCGAGACCGCGATTGCCGACGGCGCCAGCCTGCTGGTGGGCGGCAAGCCGGCCGGCCGGGAAGGATACTATTTCGAGCCGACGATCGTACGTTCGCCGCAACCAAGATCATTCATCATGGATACGGAGATCTTCGGGCCGGTCCTGGCGCTGCATGCATTCGACGGAGAGGAGGAAGCGCTCACCCTGGCGAATGACAGCCGCTATGGGCTTGCGGCGGGCGTCTGGAGCAGGGACATCGCACGGTGTCACCGAATGGCCAACGGCCTGAAGGCGGGAACTGTCTGGATCAACATGTATCGGTCCATGACCTTCAACATGCCGTTCGGCGGCTTCAAGCAGAGTGGATACGGACGGCTGAACGGACAGGATGCGATTTACAACTATCTGCAGACCAAGTCGGTGTGGGTCGATCTGTCGGACAAGGTGCAGGACCCGTTTACCCTGAAGGTGAGCTGACGTGGAACGAATGACATCGGCACGGAAACTTGCGCGCTGGGCCTCGAATTTTCGGGAGATCGACTTGCCCGGCAGCGTAAAGCAGCGTTATGCGCTGCATCTTCTTGACTGCATCGGCTGCGGCTACGCGGCCATCAGAAAAGACGCGTTTACAAATGTTGCCCAATTGATGCGGCCCTGGACCGGTGAGCAGGGCGCCTCGATCCTGGGGCGCGACGGTCGGTTCGCGGCCGAGGATGCGGCACTCGCCAACGGGGCATTGTTTCACGCCCTCGACTTCGATGACACTCACGGCCCTTCGGTTTGCCATCCGACCGCTGTCGTCCTCGCGGCAGGCCTTGCCGCGGCCGAGGAGTTTGAGCGTTCTGGCAGCGACGTGTTTGTTGCATCTATTGTCGGCACCGAGGCGATTGCCCGAATTGGAATGGCACGGCATAATGCCTTTCATCTGAAAGGATTTCATCCTTCATCCGTCGTCGGTGTATTCGGCGCTGCGCTGAGCGCCGGCATATTGATGCGGCTCAACGAGGAAGAGCTGACGAATGCGCTGGGGATCGCCGGCAGTCTGGCCAGCGGGGTTTTCGCCTATCTGGACGGCGAGTCGAATCCGAAACCGATCCATGTCGGCCAGGCGGCACGCAATGGGATCGCCGCGGCGCGCCTCGCAAGAGCGGGAGTCACCGGACCGGCCACGATCTTCGAGAGCAGGTTCGGGCTGTATGGCGCCTTCCTCGGGGCCAGCGAAACGGCCCTGCCGGAACTTCTGGAAAGTCTGGGTGAAGTCTGGGAGTCGGCGCACATCTCGATCAAGCCTTATCCGGCCTGCCATTCCATGCACGCCTGCCTCGACAGCGTGTTCACTCTGCAGATGGAACACGGGTTCTCGATCGAAGACATCGCGAAAATACACGCCTATTTGGCAACGGAGCGTGACGTCAATCTCGTGATGGAGCCGGGCGAGGTCAAGAAGCGGCCGGCCAGTCCGACCGTTGGAAAGTTCAGCCTGCCCTATTCGCTTGCCTCATTGATCAAGGACAGAAAGCTCGGGATCGACTCCTATGACAGAGGACAGCTCGGGCGGCCTGACGTTCTTGGCCTGGCGGAGAAGGTCACTTACAGTCTCAGGACTTTCGCCACGGCCGGCAAGGCTCTGCCGGGGGGCGTGGAGGTCGAGCTGCGATCGGGGCAACGCCACTATTTCCAGGTCGACAACGAGCGGGGCGGACCAATCAATGCGATGGGCGAAGCCGATATCATAGAGAAGTTCCGCGCAAATCTGGGAATGGGGTCAAACAGGAAGTCACGCCTGCCTATCGAAGAACGGATATTCGGCTTGCAGGGGAGCACGGCCGGGATCCCACGCGAGCTGTTCCGGGCGATCTGACGGCCTTCGGCACGGGAACTCGCTTTGTCAAGGTGCTTAGACCAGCGGACTTGCAATCTTCATCCATCGCCATCATAGAGACGCTCCGGCCATCCCATCGGAGTGACTCATGACCGCCATTCTCGACATCACCGCGCGCGAAATCCTCGACAGCCGCGGCAATCCCACCATCGAAGTGGATGTCGTCCTGGAAGACGGGTCGTCGGGCCGCGCCGCCGTGCCGTCGGGTGCCTCGACCGGCGCCCATGAGGCGGTCGAGCTGCGCGACGGCGACAAGAAACGCTATCTGGGCAAGGGCGTCAGCAAGGCGGTCGCCGCCGTGAATGGCGAAATCTTCGACGCGCTGGCCGGCATGGACGCCGAGGATCAGATCGCGCTCGACCGCGCCATGATCGATCTCGACGGCACGCCCAACAAGGCCCGTCTCGGCGCCAATGCCATCCTCGGCGTATCGCTGGCCAACGCCAGGGCGGCGGCCGACGCCGCGGGCCTTCCGCTCTATCGCTATGTCGGGGGGCCTTCGGCCCGCATCCTGCCGGTGCCGATGATGAACATCATCAATGGTGGCGCGCATGCCGACAACCCGATCGATTTCCAGGAGTTCATGGTGATGCCGGTCGGCACCGAGAGCTTCCGCGAAGGCCTCCGCATGGGCGCCGAGATATTCCACACGCTCAAAGGAGCGCTCAAGAAAGCCGGCCACAACACCAATGTGGGCGATGAAGGCGGATTCGCGCCCAATCTGCCATCGGCCGAAGCCGGCCTCGATTTCGTCATGAAAGCGGTCGAGCAGGCGGGCTACAAGCCCGGCAAGGATGTCTATCTGGCGCTCGACTGCGCCGCGACCGAGTTCTTCAAGAACGGCAAGTACGAGTATGAGGGCGAGGGCAAGAGCCGCTCGATCGACGAGCAGGTGAAATACCTGGCCAGGCTCGCCAAGGACTATCCGATCATCTCGATCGAGGACGGCATGGCCGAAGATGATTGGGACGGCTGGAAGTCGCTGACCGATCTCATCGGCAAGAGCTGCCAGCTTGTCGGCGACGACCTCTTCGTGACCAACACAAAGCGGCTGAGGGATGGAATCAGCAAGGGCGTCGCCAACTCGATCCTGGTCAAGGTCAACCAGATCGGCTCGCTGACCGAGACGCTGGAGGCCGTGGAGATGGCGCATAAGGCGGCCTATACCGCCGTGATGTCGCACCGTTCGGGCGAGACCGAGGATTCGACGATTGCCGATCTTGCTGTCGCCACAAATTGCGGCCAGATCAAAACCGGCTCGTTGGCGCGCTCCGACCGGCTGGCGAAATATAATCAGCTTCTGCGCATCGAGGAAGAACTAGGGGCACAGGCACAGTATGCGGGACGCTCAATCCTTCGATAGGAAGGGCGGGGGGACGGCAAAAACCTCCAGGCTTTCCAGTTTTCATCTCGGCATCAGCGCGTTTGCGGCACTGGCGGGCGTGGTGTTCGCCGGCATACAGGCCTTCGGGCCAAGCTCGGGAACGGCACCGATCAATGTGACGGTGGCTCTCGATCCGGCAAAGTCCGGGCCGCAGGCCAATGTCGATGTGACGAAAACGGCCGGGGTCGCCGCGACCGATGCCGTCAATGCCGGCACCAAGAGCGACATTACCGCGGCAACGCTGCCGGCGCCCGCTCTTGAGACCGCGGCACTCGATCTCAGCAGGAATGTCGCGACCGCTGCCCTCAAGGACGGCAGCGAGGGTCGCTACCGGTTCCATGAGCTCTTCGACGACCGGCCGGAGACGTCGCTCGTCATTGCCGCCCCCGACCAGGAAATCAATGTGCTGCTCGATCTGGGCGGCGAGCGCAAGGTCAGCGCGCTGGATTACGTGCCGCCGGCCGACGCCCAGGGCATCGCCCGTGCCACGGTCCTCGATGTCATGGTGCTGCCCGAGGGTGCCCTCGAAGCCTCCGGCCGGCCCGTCTTCAGCTTCCCCTTGCAGACGACGGCGGGCCGCCAGAGCTTTGCCTTGCCGGGCGAGACGCGGGGCAAATATCTCTGGCTGCGCATTGCCGGTCCGCAAGGGGCCGAGAAGGTCGTTGTCGGCGACTTCAAGATCCTGCAGTAGCCGAATTCAAGCCGCAGCACGCGCCGGCGTGTGTTCGACCGCGCGATCGATCCGTGCCGCGAGCCCTTCCGAGACCGCGATCATCGGCAATCTCACTTCGGCGCTGTCGATCAGGCCGGTGCGCCACAGCCAGTGCTTGATCGGGGCAGGATTGGGCTCCTGGAACAGAAGCCATGGCGTGTCGACGAGCGCTTGCCAGGCGGCGAGCGCGCCCCGCTGGTCGCCCAGCCTCAGCAGCTTGCGGACATGGGCGAAGGCGGCCGTCTCGACATGGGCGGAAGCGAGAATGCCGCCTTCTGCCCCTTGCGTGAGCGCGGTGTAGAAGAGCGCGTCCTCACCCGTCAGCACGGAAAAGCCTTCGGGCTTCAGCCGCAGGAGGTCGAACGACTGCGCCGCGTCGGCCGAGCAGTCCTTGACGCCGACGATATTCGCAATCTCCGCCAGCCGCAACATCGTCTCATTGCCGAGATTGACGCCGGTCCGGTAGGGAATGTTGTAGATGAGGATGGGCCGCTCGGTGCTGCCGGCGAGCTGCGCGAAATGCTGGAAGAGGCCCTGCTGCGAGGGCCGCGTATAATAAGGGCAGGCGATCAGATAGCCGTCGATGGGGAGCATCTGTGTGCGATGCAGGGCCTTGATCACCTTGATCGTGGCGCCACCCGACAGGCCGCAGAAGAGCGGCATCTGGCGCTTCGCTTCCACAAGCGTCGCGCGCGTCACCAGGACGAGGCGGTCCAGCTCCTCGTCGGTGAGGCTCAGGCCCTCGCCGGTCGTGGCGCCGAGGATGAGACCATCGACGGGCAGGGCGGCGTAGTGATGAACCATCCGTCTCAGCGACGCCTCGTCGAGATCGCCGTCACGGAAAGGCGTGATCAGCGGGATCCACAGTCCCTCTATTGGCATGTTTTCGTCTCCTCATGGGGCCGGAGACGGGCACAAAAAAACCCCGTCCGAACCGGCGGGGTTGACTTCGATCTTCTGGCGGCTGTCTAGCTCACACGCAAACGATCCTCGTCCCCCGGATGGGAGCTTTTTTGGATTTCGCGATGAGGCAGCAGATGGCCATGGCGCGACACTGGACCAGACCCGGGCTCCGCCGTCAAGCGGCAAGCGGCAAAAGCGGGCACGCGATCTTCTGGTCCGCTTCGCAGGCATGCACAGTCATCGGGAGCGAAGGGAGAAGCCATGCTGACTTATGTTTATTTCGGCACCAATGATCTCGCCCGATCCATCGCCTTCTACGGCGCAGCCTTGGCGCCGCTCGGCATGAAACGCTGCGCCACCAACGATCCCGAATGGGATCGCGTCGCGGCCGGCTGGGGAACCTACGAGGAGGGCGGTCTCAGCGAGCTCGCCTTCTGGGTCGGCCTGCCCTTCGACAAACAGCCGGCGACGGTGGGCAATGGCAGCATGGTGGCCTTCCGGGCGCGCTCCTGGGACGCGGTTGATGACTTTCACGCCGCCGCATTGGCGCATGGGGGCGCATGTGACGGCCCGCCCGGCTTGCGCCTGCAGTACAGCCCCGATTTTTATGCGGCCTATGTCCGTGATCCCGACGGCAACAAGATCGCCGCACTCTGTCGCGGCTTCACCGGACGGCCGGCGAAAGCGGCTTGGATCACGATGAGTTTGAATCGCGTCGATCCAAACTCATTAACGTGATCGGTCCTTATGTTGGCGCGGGATTCTCGCGAAAAACCGGTACCCACTTTTTCGCATCCCGCGCTAAGCCGCGATCTGGCTGGCGATGTCGTCGAGTGTGGTGCTGGCGAGTGCCCGTTCCAGGGCCTGCTCGGCCCCGCGCAGCGGTTCGGCGACGAGCTTGATGATGGCCGCGCCGATCGGGCATTTGTGCTTGGGATCGGTCTTGTGCATGCGGAAGATGTTTTCGTCCTCCACTGCCTTGTAGATGTCGGCGAGGGTGATGCGGCTGGCCTGGCGGCTCAGCGTGAAGCCGCCGGCGCGGCCTGTCACCGATGAGACGAGCGAGGCGCGCTCCAGATCGCGCATCAGGCGGCGAATCACCACCGGATTGGTGTTGACGCTTTCCGCCACGATGGTCGAGCAGACAGGCGTGCCATCGCCCCTTCGGGCGATGACGCTCAGCGCGTGCACCGCGACCATGAATCGGCTGCTCGACAGCATTTTGGCAACTCCGTCCATTACATATTTACGACCTGCCTGTTTGACAAGCAACGCAATGTTAACCGTGAGCCTGCAGTTTCAGGCCATGGTGAAGCGCAAATTCGACCTGATCGTCATGGCCGTGTGCATGGGCCTGCTCGGCTATTTCGGCTGGCACGGCTATTACGGGCCACGCAGCTTCGATCAGCGCGACGCGCTCGCCGCCAGGGCGGCCGGCCTCGACGCCAGGTTGCAGTCCGTTCGCGATGAGCGCCAGGCCCTCGAGCGTAAGGTTTCGCTCATGCGCCCGCAGTCGATCGATCCCGACATGCTCGACGAACTGGCGCGCTCGACGCTCGACTATGGCAAGCCGGGCGAACTGATCGTCAGATTGCCGAACTGAATCCCCTTAATAATCCAGCTGATAAACCGAAATCCGGTTAAACAGAGATTTCCGTGTTGAACCAAGGATTTAGTGTTATAGTCCTGGTCAAGAAGTCTATGGAGAGGCGGGGTCATGGCGGTCAAATCGGCCTATATCGCGAAGAAATCTCACAAAAATCAGCCGAAGGGTGGGGACGCGAAGGGGGCCGACGCGGACGATCTCTTCGACAAGGACGAAGAACTCCTCGCCTATCACGACATGCTGCTGATCCGGCGCTTCGAGGAGAAGGCCGGCCAGCTTTACGGCATGGGTTTCATTGGCGGCTTCTGCCACCTCTATATCGGCCAGGAGGCCGTCGTCGTCGGCATGCAGATGGCGCTGAAACCGGGCGACCAGGTCATCACTTCCTATCGCGACCACGGCCACATGCTGGCGACCGGCATGGATCCCAAGGGCGTCATGGCCGAGCTCACCGGCCGGCGCGGCGGCTATTCCAAGGGCAAGGGCGGCTCGATGCACATGTTCAGCCGCGAGAAGCAGTTCTTCGGCGGCCATGGCATTGTCGGCGCCCAGGTGCCGCTCGGTGCCGGCCTCGCCTTCGCCAACAAGTATCGCGGCAATGACCATGTCTCGCTGACCTATTTCGGCGAGGGTGCCGCGAACCAGGGCCAGGTCTACGAAACCTTCAACATGGCCGCGCTGTGGAAGCTGCCGGTCATCTACATCATCGAGAACAACCGCTATGCCATGGGCACCGCGGTCACCCGTTCCGCCGCCAAGTCGGAAGAGCTGTTCAACCGCGGCTCCGTCTATGGCATTCCGGGCGAACAGGTCGACGGCATGGATGTCAGGGCCGTCAAGGCCGCGGGCGAGAAGGCGGTGGCCCACTGCCGGGCCGGCGACGGACCCTATATCCTCGAAATGATGACCTACCGCTATCGCGGCCATTCGATGTCGGACCCGGCGAAATACCGCGCCAAGGAAGAAGTGCAGAAGATGCGCGAGGAGAGCGATCCGATCGAGCAGGTGAAGAAGCGCCTGGTCGAGACGGGTGCCGCCACCGAGGACGAACTAAAGAAGATCGACGCCGAGATTCGCGCCATCGTGATGGAGGCGGCCGAGTTCGCGCAATCCGATCCCGAGCCCGATCCTGCCGAATTGTGGACGGATATCTATGTGAATGCATGATCATGGGCGGGCTCATCCATGTCGTGATGTTCCTGGGCGCGCTCATCGCATTCACCGCCTGGGCGATTGCTGCGCTGAATGCGCTCATCGTCTCGCGCCTGGCGCTTCCCGGCGAGAAACTCGCCTCCTGCTTCAGGCTGGGCTTGTGGAAGTTCGCCGATCTCGAGGCGCGCCTCGGCCCTGCCGTGGTACCGCATCTCGCCCGCTACAAGCGCGCCTTCCTCGTGTTTCTCGCAACGATTGGCGCCATGCTGGTCGTTTCGCTGTCGAGCCTGTTCGTCAAATCTGCCTGATATGAGCCTCTTTCCGGAGACGTGATCCATGCCGAATATCCTGATGCCCGCGCTTTCCCCCACCATGGAGGAGGGAAAGCTCGCCAAGTGGCTGAAGAAGGTGGGCGACAGCGTCAAGTCGGGCGATGTCATTGCGGAGATCGAGACCGACAAGGCGACCATGGAGGTCGAGGCGGTCGATGAAGGCAAGCTCACCGAGATACTGGTGCCGGAAGGCACCGAGAATGTGAAGGTCAACACGCCGATCGCGGTGATCCTGGGCGAGGGCGAGGCGGCGCCGGCACCCGCGGCGAAGGCCCCGGAGAAGCCGGCCGAACAGAAGGCGGCCGAAGCCCCCAAGGCGCAAGCGAAGAGCGAGGCCCCGGCGGCGCCGACCGTGGCGACCGCCTCGCTCAAGGATCCGGAAGTTCCCGAAGACGCCGAGATGGTCTCCATGACGGTGCGCGAGGCCCTGCGCCTGGCGATGTCGGAAGAGATGCGCCGCGACAAGGACGTCTTCCTCATCGGCGAGGAGGTCGGCCAGTATCAGGGCGCCTATAAGATCAGCCAGGGCATGCTCGATGAATTCGGTCCGGGGCGCGTCATCGACACGCCGATCACCGAGCACGGTTTCACCGGCGTCGCGGTCGGCGCGGGCTTCGCCGGCCTCAAGCCCATCGTCGAATTCATGACCTTCAATTTCGCCATGCAGGCGATCGACCACATCATCAATTCCGCCGCCAAGACCCTCTACATGGCGGGCGGACAGATGGGCTGCCCGATCGTCTTCCGCGGCCCCAATGGTGCCGCTGCCCGCGTCGGCGCCCAGCACAGCCAGGACTATGCCGCCTGGTATTCGAGCGTGCCGGGCCTCAAGGTGGTGATGCCCTATTCGGCCGCCGACGCGCTCGGCCTGATGAAATCGGCCATTCGCGATCCCAATCCCGTGATTTTCCTCGAGAACGAGATCCTCTACGGCAAGAGCTTCGAGGTGCCGAAGGTCGAGGACTGGATCGTGCCGATCGGCAAGGCGAAGGTGGCGCGACCCGGCAAACATGTGACGATCGTCTCCTTCGGCATCGGCATGACTTATGCTCTGGGCGCGGCCGACAAGCTGGCGGCGGAGGGCATCGAGGCCGAGGTCATCGATCTCAGGACCATCCGGCCGATGGATATCCAGACGGTCGTCGAGAGCGTGAAGAAGACCAACCGCTGTGTCACCGTCGAGGAGGCGTGGCCGCAATGCTCGGTCGGCTCCGAGATCGCGGCACAGCTGATGACCCATGCCTTCGATTATCTCGATGCGCCGGTGGCGCGCGTCAACGGCAAGGACGTGCCGATGCCCTATGCCGCCAATCTCGAAAAACTGGCGCTGCCCAATGTCGATGATGTCGTCCAGGCGTCGAAGTCCGTCCTCTACGTTTGAGCTGCGATCCGGCCATGTTTGGAAATGTCACCCCTCTTAACCGTCACCCCGGCGAAAGCCGGGGCCCATTAAATTCTCTCGACGCGAGCAGCGCGTCCCGCGCTGCGCTTATTCAAGGGATCCCGGCTTTCACCGGGATGACGAATAAGGGGGAGAGAGAAACACGTTCAAAGGGAGCGCGCTGATGCCCACCAATATCCTCATGCCCGCGCTGTCGCCGACGATGGAGGAGGGCAAGCTCGCCAAATGGCTCAAGAAGGAAGGCGACAATGTCAAATCCGGCGACATCCTCGCCGAGATCGAGACCGACAAGGCGACGATGGAAGTCGAGGCCGTCGATGAGGGTGTCGTCGGCAAGATCCTGATCGCCGAGGGCACCGATGACGTGGCGGTGAACACGCCGATCGCCGTGCTTCTGGGCGAGGGCGAGAAGGCGTCCGACATCAAGGCCGGGGCGGCGCCCGCGCCGAAGCCG
>CAZICN010000020.1:19504-29032 GCA_964537655.1 uncultured Aestuariivirga sp. | reverse complement strand
CAGTGAAGGGCCCCACCGGTTGCCGTTACCTGGCCGACGAACGCCAGCTGCAATACGTGAAGCAGGGCTGGAACCTGCCGGGCGACACCTTCACGATGGATGCCGACGGCTATTTCTGGTACCAGGCGCGCTCCGACGACATGATCATCTCGGCCGGCTACAACATTTCCGGACCCGAGATCGAGAACGCGCTGCTCACCCACCCGGCGATCGCCGAATGCGCGGTGATCGGCGTTCCCGACGAGGAGCGCGGCATGGTGCCGAAGGCCTTCATCGTGCTGAGATCCGGGCACGCCGCGGATGCCGGCATGGTCAAGGCCCTCCAGGATCACGTGAAGAGCGAAATCGCGCCTTACAAATATCCACGCCGCATCGAATTCCGCGATACACTGCCGAAGACCCAGACCGGCAAGCTGCAGCGCTTCGCGCTCCGCGACGAGGAGGCGAAGAAATGATCACCCGCCAGCAGGCCCAGGCGCTCGACGCCAACGACAAGCTCAGGCCGCGGCGCGACCTCTTCGTCATTCCCGACGGCACCCTTTATCTCGACGGCAATTCGCTGGGCCCGCTGCCGCGTCATGTGGCGCGACGCCTGGCGGGCGCGGTGACGGAGGAATGGGGCCAGAGCCTCATCCGCGGCTGGAACGCACATGGCTGGTTCGACCTGCCGCGCCGGCTCGGCGACCGGATCGCGCGGCTCATCGGGGCCAGGCCCGGCACGGTCATCGCGGCCGATTCCACTTCGATCAACCTGGTGAAGGTGCTCACCGCCGCCCTGAAGCTCAGGCCGGACCGGCGCGTCATCCTGTCCGACAGCGGCAACTTCCCGAGCGATCTCTATGTCGCGCAAGGCGTCATCCAGGCGCTCAGCCGCGATCTCGACCTGCGCGTCGTGGCGCCGGAGGCGGTCGAGGCGGCGATCGCGGACGATCTCGCGGTGCTGATGCTCACCGAAGTCGACTACCGCACCGGACGCAAGCACGACATGAAGCGGCTCATCGCGAGGGCGCATCAGAAGGGCGGGCTCGCCATCTGGGACCTCTGCCATTCGGCCGGCGCCTTTCCGGTCGATCTCGTCGGCGGCGACGCCGATTTCGCCGTCGGCTGCGGCTATAAATATCTCAATGGCGGACCAGGGGCGCCGGCCTTCGTCTATGTGAAGCCCGAACTCCAGGACAAGGTCGAGCCCTCGCTCGCCGGCTGGATGGGCCATGCCCAGCCCTTCGCCTTCGATCTCGATTATCGTCCGGCCAAGGGCATCGACCGGCTGCGCGCCGGCACGCCGGGCGTGCTCTCGATGATCGCGCTGGATTCGGCGCTCGATGTCTGGGACGGGGTCGCCCTGCAGGACGTGCGCGACAAGTCCGTGCGCCTCGCCGAACTCTTCATCAGCGAAGTCGAAGGGCGCTGCCAGCGCCACGGGCTGAAGCTTGCGAGCCCGCGCGAGGCGGCACTGCGCGGCAGCCAGGTGTCGTTCCATTGCCGCGACGGCTATGCGGTGATGCAGGCATTGATCGCCCATGGCGTGATCGGCGATTTCCGGGCGCCCGACATCATCCGCTTCGGCCTGACGCCGCTCTATATCGGCTTCGTGGATATCTGGGATGCGGCGGCGCAGATCGAGCGCGTGCTGGCGGAAGGCCTGTGGGACAGGCCCGAATTCAAGACCAGGGCCCAGGTCACATGAGCAAGGCGCCCTTCGATCCCAAAAAAGACGGGGCGCTCACCGACTTCGCGCGCCGCATGTCCTATGCCGACTATCTCAAGCTCGACCAGATCCTGACCGCGCAAGCGCCGCTGTCGCGCGCGCATGACGAGCTTCTGTTCATCATCCAGCACCAGACGTCGGAATTGTGGATGAAACTCGCCATCCACGAGCTTTCCGCCGCGTCGCGGGCGATCGCCGGCGACGACCTGCAGCCGGCCTTCAAGATGCTGACGCGCGTGGCGCGCATCATGGAGCAGCTCAATTCCGCCTGGGACGTGCTGCGCACGATGACGCCCAGCGAATATACCCTGTTCCGCGAAAGCCTCGGCCAGTCCTCGGGGCTGCAATCCTATCAATACCGCGCCATCGAGTATCTCGCCGGCAACAAGAACGTCGCGATGCTGGCGCCGCATGAGCACAAGCGGGATCTCCATGACTGGCTGGACGGCATCCGCCGCAAGCCCAGCCTCTATGACGAAGCGATCGCCATACTGGGCCGGCGCGGCTTCGCCATCGACAGCGCGTTGCTCGGCCGCGACATGGCAGAGCCCTATCAGCGTAATGACAGCGTCAAGGCGGCCTGGGCGCAGATCTACCGCGATCCGGCGCGGCACTGGGAACTCTATGAACTGGCGGAGAAGCTGGTCGATTTCGAGGATTATTTCCGGCGCTGGCGATTCAACCATGTGACGACGGTCGAGCGGGTCATCGGCTTCAAGCGCGGCACCGGCGGCACGTCAGGCGTGGCCTATCTGCGCCGCATGCTGGAGGTGGTGCTGTTCCCCGAATTGTGGGACGTGCGGACCGAGCTTTAGCGCGGCCATATATAAAGGGGAGAGGCCGCTCGCCGCCCACAATTCGCCTTGATCCGGCAATCATCGGATACAAACTTTGCCTTGCCCGGGCATTTGCCGCAACATATTGAATCTGCTGTCATTATTCGTCTGGAGGGCGGCCCACACAGGCAAGCCGTCCGGGCCAGCCCCTTGACGGCCGGCAGTCTAATTATTAGATCGACTGATCGATTAATGTTTTGGCGCGAGCGGAACCATGCGGAAAGTCGACCCGGAAAAATTCGCGGCCAAGCGCCGCCAGATCCTCGATGCGGCGGTCGTCTGCTTTGCCCAAAGCGGCTTCCACAAGACGACCACGGCGGAGATCTGCGCCATGGCGGGCATGAGCCCCGGCAACCTGTTCCATTATTTCAAGAACAAGAACGCCATCATCGAAGCGATCGTCGATGACGACCGGCGCGAGACGGCGGAACGCTATGAGAAAGCGGGCCGGGGCGAGGACCTGCTCGAGGAGCTCTACAAGCTCACCGAACGTAATCTCGCGATGGTCGCCGAACCGATCTACCGCAAGATCGGCATCGAGATCTTCGCCGAGGCGATGCGCAATCCGGCGGTGGGCCAGCTCGTCGCGCGCAATGACGCGGAATCGACCGCCGCCCTCATCGGCCTCCTGAAAAAAGCGGCGGCGCGGGGACAGATCGATGCGTCGCTCGACATGAGCGACCTCGCCACCTGGATCGCGGCTCTGGTCGATGGCGCCTTCGGGCGCGCAGCGCTCGATCCCTATTTCGATCCAACCGGCCAGGGACCGATCCTGCGCGAAATCCTGACCCGCATCCTCAAGCCCAAACCGGGACGGTGAGACCATGCGCGCCGTCTCGCTCCTGCAACTGCGCCGCCGGTTGCCGCTGTTCGGCCTGTTCGCGTCGGGGACCCTGGCGCTGCTCGGCAACGCCATCGCCACGGTGGTGCTGCCCTGGTATGTGCTCACGCTCACCCAGAGCGCGCTCTGGACCGGCATAGCCGCGGCCACCGGCCTTGTCGCGCTGATCATCGGCGCCTTCTTCGGCGGCAGCCTGATCGACCGCCACGGCCCGCGAACGGTTGCCGTCATTGCGAGCCTGATGAGCGCCCTCTCGGTGGCCGCCGTGCCGGCCCTCCATCACATGGGCCTGCTCACGATCGGGATCCTCGTCACGCTCATCGCCCTTGGCGCGATCTTCGACGGGCCCGGCATGACGGCGGAGGAAAGCCGCATGCCGGAGCTGGCGCGGCTCGCCCGCATCAGGCTCGAGAAGGTGACGTCGATCGACAGCTTCATCGAAGGGCTGGCGACGCTCATTGGCCCGGCCATCGCCGGCATGGCGATCGCCCTTGCCGGTATCGAATACACGCTGTGGCTCACCGCGGCCTGCTCGCTCGCCGCCGCCCTGTTCGTGGCGCTGTCTCTGCCGCGCACGCGCCGGCACCGCCTCAAGAAGACGAAAGACAGCGACGAGAGCGTCTTCGCCGGCCTCAGGCTGCTGCTCGCCGACCCGTTGCTCAGGCCCTTGCTCATTTTCGCCGCCGCCTTCGTTGCCATCGCGGCATCGCTCGGCGCCGTCGTCATGCCGGCCTTTTTCGTCAGCCATGGCCGCAGCGCCCTCGATCTCGGCCTGTTCCTGTCCATTCTCGGCGGCGCCACGCTGCTCGGCACCTTCGCCTTCGCGCTCTGGGGCCATAAAACGAGCCAGCGCACGCTCTTCCTCGCGGGATGCGCGGCGCAAGCCGTCGCCTTCCTGGTCCTCGCCTTCCATTCGTCGCCGGTCGTGCTGTGGATCGCCGCGGCGCTGGCGGGCTTTGCCGGCGGGCCGATCGGACCGATCGCCAATACCGCGCTGCTGCGCCGCATACCGCTGGCCTTGCGGGGGCGGGCGCTGGGGGCCGCGACATCGCTGGTGCTCGTCGCCACGCCGCTCGCCGTGCTGGCGGCGGGCGCCGCGGTCGAACTGACCGATGCCCGCATCGTGCTGTGGGCGTCCGGTATCCTGCTGGGCGCCATCGTCTTCGCCGCTTCGCTGCTGCCCGGCTTCCACATGCTGGACCGGACGGACAAGGCACAGGCTGGAGTCATCGCCTCATGACGACGAACAGCGACATGCCATCTCCGCCGCCGAGGCGCGGCCGGCGCTGGGCCGTGATCATCCTCTGCGCGCTTGTGGCCTTCCTGCTCCTTGGCGGCCTCATCGCGCTCGTCGCCAGCATCGACGCCGAGCCGTCGCCGGCCAGCGTCGCGCCCGCCGACAACCTGCCGCGCGTCACCACCATGCGCCTGGAAAAGCGCCAGATGGAGCGCAACCTCGCCGTCACCGGCACGCTCCTCGCGCGCGACGAGATCTCGATCGGCACCGCGCTCCAGTCGCAGCGCATCGCCGAAGTGCTGGTGGAAGAGGGCGATGAGGTGGCGAAGGGCGAGCTGCTGGTCCGGCTCGAGACCGACATCCTGGTAACGGCCGTCAATGACGCCGAGAGCAGGGTGGTGAGGGCCGCCGCCGCCGTCGCCGAGAAGGAGGCGCAGCGCGCCGAGGCGGAGGCGAGCTTCCGCCGCACCGAGAAACTGCGCGACAGCGGCGTCGCCACGGCCCAGCAATATGACGAACGCCGCGCCCTCTATCTCGCTGCCGATCACGCGCTCAAGGCACTGCAGGCGGAACTCATGCAGGCGCGGACGCAAGTGGCGGAAGCGCAGGCTCAGCTCGACCGCGCCTGGATCAAGGCACCGGAGGCCGGCATCGTCTCGGAACGCTCCGCCCAGACCGGCGCGCTTGCCGGAACCGAGCCGCTGCTCAAGCTCATCCGCGATGGCGCAATCGAGATGGCGGCGGAAATCCCAGAGGCCGATCTCGCCGCCGTCGCCGCGGGCCAGCTCGTCGCCGTCACGCTCAGCGGCATGGACCGCGTCTTCGAAGGCGAAGTGCGCCTCCTCCCCGCCAAGGTCGATCCGCGCACGAAGCTCGCCATCGTGCGGGTGACGCTGCCGAAGGACGCGGTCATCCGCCCCGGCATCTTCGCGCGCGGCATGCTGCTGATCGAACGGCGCGATGTCGAGGCGCTCGCCGATACCGCCGTCCTCTATGCCGAGCCCGGCAACAGGCCCTATGTCTATGTCGTCGACGGCAATCGGCGCGTCACCCGCCGGTTCGTCGATCCGGGCCTCAGGCGCTCAGGCTATGTCGAGATCCGCTCCGGCCTCGCGCAAGATGAACGCGTGGTGCGCGCCGCCGCCGCCTTCCTCGAGGATGGCGACAGGGTCATGCCGGTCACTGAAACAGGTGCGCCCGCGCCATGATGTCGAACGTCTCCGCCTGGGCGATCCGCCGGCCGATCCCGACGATACTGCTCTTCGTCGTGCTCACCCTGATGGGCTGGGCCTCGTTCCTGCGGCTGCCGATCAATGCCGACCCCAATGTCTCCTTCCCGATCGTCACCGTCACGGTGGCGCGTTCGGGCGCGGCCCCGGCCGAGCTCGAAACCCAGGTGACGCGCAAGGTCGAAGGCACCATCGCCGGCCTCGCCGGCGTCAGGCATATCTCTTCCATCGTCGAGGACGGGGTATCGACGACGACGGTCGAATTCCGCCTCGAAGTCGATACCGACCGCGCCACCAATGACGTGCGCGATGCCGTCGCCAATATCCGCAGCGACCTGCCGGCCGATATCGAGGAGCCGGTAGTTGCGCGCCTCGACATCGATGGCAGCCCGATCCTCTATTATGTCGTCCAGTCGTCATCGATGCCGCTGCGCGACCTGTCATGGTTCGTCGAGGACACGATCGGGCGCGAATTGCTGGCGGTGCCGGGCGTCCAGCGGGCGCCGCGCTTCGGCGGCATCGAGCGCGAGATCCGGGTCGAGCTCGATCCGGCGCGGCTCGCCGCCTTCGGCATCACCGCCGACCAGGTGAACAACGAGATCCGGAGCCTCAACGCCAATGTGCCGGGCGGGCGGGCCGAGATCGGACGGCAGGAGCAGTCGGTGCGGACGCTGGGCTCGGCGCTCACCGTCGAGGCGTTCGCCGACACGCAGATCCCGCTGCCGGGCGGCCGCTGGGTGAAGCTCGCCAGCCTCGGCGCCGTCACCGATGGTGCCGCCGAGGCGCGCAGCCTCGCCCGCTATGACGGTGCGCCGGTGGTGGGCTTCTCGGTTTCGCGCGCCAAGGGATCAAGCGACACCGTCGTCGCCGAGGCGGTCGCCCGGCGGCTCGCCGAGATCCAGGCGCGCAATCCCGCGATCAGGATCAATGAGCTGTTCTCCACCGTCGAGTATACGCGCGAGAGCTATGACGCCGCGATGGAGGCGCTGGTCGAGGGCGCCTTCCTCACCGTGCTCGTCGTGTTCCTGTTCCTGCGCGACTGGCGGGCGACGCTCATCGCCGCCCTGGCGATGCCGCTCTCCATGCTGCCGACCTTCGTCGCCATGGACTTCCTGGGTTTCACCTTGAACAGCATCACGCTCCTCGCCCTGACGCTGGTCATCGGCATACTGGTCGACGACGCCATCGTCGAGATCGAGAATATCGACCGCCATATCCACATGGGCAAAAGGCCCTATCTCGCCTCGATCGACGCGGCCGACGCGATCGGGCTCGCCGTCGTGGCAACGACATTCACCATCGTCGCCGTTTTCGCGCCGGTGAGTTTCATCGGGGGCATCATCGGGCAGTATTTCCGGCAGTTCGGCATCACCGTCGCCATCGCCGTGCTGGCCTCTCTGCTGGTCGCGCGCCTGCTGACGCCACTGATGGCCGCCTATCTCCTGCAGCCGAAGCAGAACGCGCAGCATGGAGCGGGCAAACCGCCGGCGCGCATCGTTTCGCGCTATCTCGGCATCCTCGGCTGGACGCTCGACCACAAGCTCACCTCGATCAGCATCGCGGTCGCGATCTTCATTGGCTCGATGCTCCTCGCCCAGCAACTGCCTTCGGGCTTCCTGCCGGTCGCGGACAGCAATATTTCGCAGATCAAGCTCGAACTGGTGCCCGGGACCCGGCTTGCCGATACCGACAAGGTCACCCTCGATCTCGCCGAAAAACTGCGGGCGCGGCCCGAAGTCGCCCATGTGCTGGTGACGGCTGACGACGTGCGCAAGGCCGACGTCATGATCGTGCTCAAGCCCAGGGCACAACGCGACATGACGCGGCAGGAATTCGAAGTGGCGGTGCGGCCGCTGCTCCAGGCCATTGCCGACATCCGCTTCACCTTCCAGAGCGATGGCGGCGGCGGGCGCAATGTCTCGATCGTTCTCGCGGGCGATGATGCCCGGACGCTTACCGAGGCGGCGCGGAGGCTGATGGCCGGCATGAAGGGCCTGCCGCAGATCGCCAATGTCGGCTCGACGCTGCCGCTGCCACGCCCGGAACTCCTGATCCGGCCGCGCTTCGACGAGGCCGCCCGTCTCGGCGTCTCGGTCGAAGCGATCGGCACGGCGGTTCGCATCGCCACGATCGGCGCCATCGAATCTGGCTCGGCCAAATTCAATCTCGGCGACCGCCAGGTGACCATCCGCGTCGCGCTCGCCCCCGACGCGCGCGCCGATCTCGACGTGCTGCGCGGCCTGCGGGTCGCGACGGCGGACGGCGAGGCGGTGCCGCTGAGCTCCGTCGCCGATATCGGCTTCGGCACCGGCGAGGCCGCGATCGAGCGCTTCGACCGCAAGCGGCGGGTCAATGTCGAAGCCGACCTCAATGGCGCGACGATCGGCGAGGCGCTCGCGGCAATCGCCGGGCTGCCGGCGATGAAGAACCTGCCGAAGGGCGTCGCGGAAGTGAAATATGGCGAGGCCGAGTTCATGCAGGAGATGTTCGCAAGCTTCGCGCTCGCCATGGCGACCGGCATCATGATGGTGCTGGTCGTGCTGGTCCTCCTGTTCAAGGACTTCCTGCAGCCGGTCACCATCCTCATGGCGCTGCCGCTCGCGGTCGGCGGCGCGGTGCTGGGCCTCCTCGCCTATGGCGCGGCGCTCGATCTCTCTTCGATCATTGGCCTCCTGATGCTGATGGGCATCGTGACCAAGAACTCGATCCTGCTGGTCGATTTCGCCATCAACGGACTGGAGCGGGGCCTGTCGCGGCGCGAGGCGCTGCTCGCGGCCGGCGCCACCAGGGCGCGGCCGATCATCATGACGACGCTCGCCATGATCGCCGGCATGCTGCCGGCCGTTCTCGGCTTCGGCGCCGGCGCGTCCTTCCGCGGCCCGATGGCGGTGGCTGTGATCGGCGGCCTCATCACCTCGACGCTTCTGAGCCTGATCTTCGTGCCGGTGGCCTTCGTCTATATGGACATGCTGCGCCACTGGCTCGGCAGCAGGCTTTCGCGCCTGACCTCGGTGACGGACGAGGACCGAAAGGCAGGGGCGGAACTGGTGCCATGAGCCCGCCGATGCGGCGGTTGAACCTTTCGCCGGGAGGCCGGTTCATTGGGCTTGGCGACGATGAGTTTGGATCGTTACGACCCAAACTCATGAACATGATCGATTCTCATATGTTAGCGCGGGATTCTCGCGAAAAAGCCTGCATCCGTTTTTTCGGCGCGGGCATGGGTTCATGATGCAAGGACTCAGCTGGTCCGCTTCACGGTGTAGCCGCTGCGCCGGCGCTTGGCGTCGAGTTCGTCGGCTTCCTTCAGCAGCATCGAGATATGCGAACGCAGCGGCTCCTGGTCGAGCCGCTCCTCGACGCCGCAACGCACGCAGCGATAAATGCTCATACCGCGAAGCTTGCCCACCGGAATCTCGACCGGACCGCAATTGATGCAGGGGACGCGCACCCTGATCTGGTCGAGCATGGAGACCTTGGCCATGGATACCTCTCGCCAGAGCGTCGGATGCTCTCATAGAGTCAGCTCGACGCTCTGCCTCTTTGATTTGCGCATCGGATCATCCGAAAACCGCGTCATGGCCGGGTCGAGCCCGGCCATGAACTTTTCGGTCCGATGCTCCTGGACATTGTGCGAAAGGGATCCGATCCGCAATAGGGGTGCGAACTCAGAGCTT
>CAZICN010000020.1:0-19494 GCA_964537655.1 uncultured Aestuariivirga sp. | reverse complement strand
ACGCGCACCCTGATCTGGTCGAGCATGGAGACCTTGGCCATGGATACCTCTCGCAAGGACATTGTGCGAAAGGGACCCGATCCGCAATAGGGGGCGAACTCAGAGCTTGCCTCGATTCCAGCCGCGGCCCTCATCGCCATAGGGCTCGAAGCCCGTCTTCGTGACCGCGACCGTGTCCTCGAGCTTCACATAGCCGCGCTTGGGATGCGGCAGCGTCGTCTCGATCGAGATGACCATGCCCGCCTCGAGCGGCAGGTCCTCGTCATAGGCAGGGTAGGGCACCGGGCCCGTGCCGGTGAGGCGGGGCGCCTCATGCGGGATCATGCCCATGCCGTGGGCGCAGAAATGCATGATGCTCCGGTGCGGCATGGTCCTGAACACCTTGTCGGCCTCGACATAGATGTCGCCGCCCCGGGCGCCGGCGCGGATCGGTCGGCGCGCCGCCTGCTGCACCAGGTCGACCTCGGCCAGGAGGTCCTTCAGCTCCTGGTCGGGTTCGCCCAGAAACGCCATGCGGCAGAGATCGCCGATATAGCCCTTGTAGTTGCCGCCGGAATCGAGCGACAGCACCTCGCCCTTGTTCCAGGTGTCGGGCGAGGGCGAGCGGTTGTGGCTGGCACCGACGGTGAGCAGGCAGTATTCGAAGGTGAGCCCGCGCTTGACTTCTTCAAGACGCAAGGCCTCGTTCAGCTGGCGCTTGCTGCTGCCCGGACCGTGCGAAGCCATCACCGCCAGCATCGATTCCACCACGCCCTCGGACGCTTTCCGGAGGAGCCTGAGCTCCTCCGGCGTCTTGACGGCGCGCAGCCGCTCGAGCGGCAGGAGCGCGTCGACGATCTCGCAATTGGGCATGGCGCCACGCAAAGCCGCATGGGCATCGGCCGGCAGGAAGCCCATCTCGACGCCGATGGTGCGGATGGGGCCGAGCTTCTTCAGATGCGCCGCGGTGAGCGCCATCACATCCTCGGTGCCCCAGGATTTCGTCTCGACCGTCGCCGGCCAGAATTTGTCGAGCTGGCGCTCATAGGTTTCGAGCCCGTTGCCGAAATAGGCGGCCTGGTCGGGCCGGCCCTTGCGATAGATCATCACCGGCAGATAGCGGCTGACCCCGATCGCGTCCATGAAGTCGAAAAAGAAGAAGCGGTAGCCGCCGAGCAGGTACTGGATATTGTGCTTGGAGGTGAGGACGAGCGCGTCGATGCCGGCCTTGTCCAGCAAGGCGTCGAGCTTCGCCTGGTCGAAAGGCACGGGCTTTGCCGCCATCTTTTCCTCGGGACGTGCCATCGACATCGTTTCCTACTCCCTGATCGGCATTCCGCAATTGTGTTACAATAGCCGCATCGCCCGAGGAAAGGAAACAGCGAATGCAGAGAATGGGTCTCGTCATCGGCCTGAAACCCGAGGTCATCGCGGAATACAAACGGATCCACGCCGCGGTGTGGCCCGAGATCCTGAGCCTGATCAGCCGCTGCAATATCCGCAACTACACGATCTTCCTGCGCGAGCCGGAAAACCTGCTGTTCGCCTCGTGGGAGTATCACGGCCAGGATTTCGCCGCCGACATGGCGCTGATGCGCGCCGACCCGCGCATGCAGGACTGGTGGCGCATCACCGATCCGATGCAGACACCACTCAACTCGCGCAAGAAGAGCGAATGGTGGGCGCCCATGGAAGAAGTGTTCCATCACGATTGAGCAAGATCGATCAAGCGGACGAGGCTGCGCGCCGGCACAATCAGGCGCGTGCTTCAATGAGGAATGCCATGAATCCGGCCGAGCGGGCACTGTGGTTCGTCGAAAGCCACTTCGCGCGTGACATCACGCTCGATGAGGTTGCCGCGGTGGGCGAGGTCAGCCGCTATCACATGACGCGCGCTTTCGCGGCGGCGACCGGCATGCCGGTCATGGCCTATGCCAAGGCGCGGCGCCTGAGCGAGGCGGCCAAGATGCTCGCCCGGGGCGCTCCCGACATTCTCACCGTCGCCCTCGATTCGGGCTATGGCTCCCATGAAGCCTTCACCCGCGCCTTCCGCGACCAGTTCGGCATGACGCCGGAACAGCTGCGGTCCGGGCGCATCCTCGACATCATCACCCTGGTGGAGCCCATCGCCATGACCGACAGACCCCCGATCACCCTCAAGGATCCGCGCATCGAAGCCGGCCGGACACTGCTCATCGCCGGTCTGAGCGAGCGCTATACCCATGCGACGAGCGCCGGCATCCCGGCGCAGTGGCAGCGCTTCCTGCGCCATATCGGCCATGTGCCCGGCCAGGCCGGCAATGTCGCCTATGGCGTCTTCCACAATACCGATGACAACGGCAGCATGGACTACATGACCGGCGTCGAAGTCGCCGATTTCTCCGGCCTGCCGAAGGAATTCAGCCGGCTGCGCGTTGCCGGGCATCTCTATGCGGTGTTCACCCATCAGGATCACATCTCCACCATAAGGGGAACAATGAACGCGATCTGGAACAGCTGGCTGCCGCAATCGAACTTCACCGCCGCCGACGCGCCGGGCCTCGAGCGCTATGCCGAGAACTTCGATCCGCAAACCGGTCTCGGCGGCTTCGAGATCTGGATCCCGGTGAGGAAATAGGCGGAATTAACCTTCCGCCCGCGATTGGTTAATCCGGCGACCGGGAGTGGCGTGCTTCGCGGGCGGCCTGGCGAAAAGCGCCACAGCACTTGTTGCTCTATCTGTTCCAGGTATATCGTAGCCTCGCGATTCTCGGCGGGGGCTTTCGGAACTGGTACATGATTACTTCAGGAACGCACGCCAAGCCGCATCAGGCGATCCTGTTTGCCGACATCCATAATTACAGCCGGCTCATGAAAAGGGACGAAGTCCTGACGCTTAAGCGGGTCGATCGCGCCGTGCGCCTGATCAAGTCGCTCGTCAGGGACTATGGCGGCCAGGTCAAGAATGTTTCCGGCGACGGCGTCCTGGCCCTGTTCCAGTCGTCCGAGCAGTCGGTCAGGTTCGCGGTCGAAATGCAAAGGGAGTTTCGCACCGATGCCGTGTGGAATTCCGAGCAGGACCCCATTGCCTTCCGCATCGGGATCAATGTCGGCGAGGTCTACGACACCGAGACCGGAATCCAGGGCCACAGCGTGAATATCGCGGCAAGGCTGCAGGCGCTGGCCACTCCCGGCGGCATCTGCATCACCGATGCGGTGCATCAATCGGCCGGCGATATCCACGGCATACATCTGGAGCCGCTCGGAACGCCTTCGCTCAAGAACATAGATGAACTCATCGAGGTGTTCGGCGTGACCGGCAGCGATGAGTTTCATGCCGTCTCGATGCCGGCGGTGCAGCCGCGCGAAACGGCGGAGACGATGGCGTCGGAAAGCTCGATCGCCGTGCTTCCGCTCGACAACCTGACCGGCGATCCCGCCATCTCGCATGTCTGCGACGGCCTCACCGGCGACATCATCGCCAATCTGACCCGGTTTCGCGACATGCATGTCATCGCGCAGCGCTCGTCATCGGCGTTTCGCGATCACCATGCCTCGCCCGGCCAGATCGCCAAGATGCTGGGCGTCCGCTACCTCGTCGACGGCGGGTTCCAGATGGCGCTCAACAAGATCCGGCTGCAGGTCCGGCTCATGGAGGCGCGGTCCGAACGGTCGCTGTGGTCGGAGCGGTTCGACGGCGACCTGCGGGATATCTTCGCTTTCCAGGACGAGGTCACCGCCGTCATCGCGGCAAGGCTGTCGGTCGAGGTCGGCGCCGCCGAGCAGCGCAAGATCGCGACATTGCCGTGCGAGCTCGAGGCCTATGGGCTGATCCTCAGGGGCAGGGAAGTGTATCTGCGGCGCTCGCGCGAGGCCAACCTGCATGCGCGGCGCCTGTTCGAGCAGGCGATGGAAGTCGATCCGCGCTATCCGCGCAGCTATGTCGGGGTGTCGCGCACCCTCAACGACGCCTGGCGGTTCAACTGGGCCGATCCGCCGGAGCCGGCTCTCGATGAGGCCGTCCGCCAGGCGGAGCTGGCGGTGGCGCTCGACCCTTCCGACGCCAGGGGCCATGCGGCGCTCGGCAGCGCCTGCCTCTACAAGCGCCGCTACGATGAATCGCTTGCCGCCTATGAGCGGGCGATCGAGTTCAATCCGAATGACGCGGATGTGCTGGCCGAGATGGGGCACTCGGTCTGCGTCAACGGCGACACCGAGCGGGCGATCACGCTCATCAAGCGGGCGATGCGGCTCAATCCCTACTACCCCGACTGGTATCTGTGGCACCTGGGCGAGGCGCATTTCGACAACCGCGACTACACGCTGGCGATCCACACGCTGAACCAGATGTACGACAAGACCGAAGCCTATCGCATGCTGACGGCGAGCCATGCGCTCCTCGGCCAGATGAACGAGGCGCGCGCCAGCGCCGAGCAGCTGCTCATCACCCATCCGGAATTCACCATGCGGCACTGGGCCAATGTGCCGCCCGACCGCAATTCCGAACCGCGCGACCGGCTGATCGAAGGCCTGAAGAAGGCCGGCGTCAAATGAACCATCGGCGAGGACGGGGGCCCTCTCAGGGAGAATCGTCTTCGGCCGGAATGCCGGACTTCCAGCTTCGTCCGGCAAAGCAGGCGGATTTCCGTTTCGCCAGAAAACTCTACATGGCCTCGATGGAGCCGCTGCTCACGGCGCTCGCGGCCTGGGACGACGCCAAGGCGGATGCGAGTTTCCGCGACTATTTCAAGCTGGACGAGGTGCGCATCATCACCGTCGACGACGCCGATGTCGGCTGGATCCAGGTGTCGGAAGCAGACTGCGCGGTTCACCTTGACCAACTGCATCTGGTCGAAGAATTCCGCGATCTCGGCATCGGCACGCGGCTGATCGAGCAGACCAAGAGGGCGGCCCGGGACAAGAACTGGCCGCTGTGCCTGTCCTTCGTGCGCGGCAACCGCGCCGCCGCCCTCTATGAAAGGCTGGGATTCAGGCCGGCGGGCAGCGACCAGACGAAAATCCACATGCAGTGGACCGGCGCATAACCCGATCATACCTCTTTGACATCATCGCGCGCCGGCGCCGTGGTCGCGAAACCTTCGACCGGCTCAGCCGTCTTCCTTCACCAGCGTGACGACCGGCTTCTTGGAGGCGCCGTACTGGCTGCCTTGCTTGACCCTGACATGGCGGGCGCCCGGCGCCGCATCGTCATTGACGAAAGTCGCCACGACGATGCTGTCGGTCTCGGCATCGAATTTTCGCCCGGCTTCCACTTCGGGATTCTTGTCGGCAGCGAATTTTCCGGATTTGTCGAGAGTGCCGAATTCGACGGACGCCTTCACGCTGTCGTCGAACTCACCATAGATCGTGATGGTGAGAGGACGCTTCGGCTGACCTTTGCCTGGAATGATGCCCTCCGCCGGGCTGCCGGAAATCGGGTTTGGCGTGGTCATTTGCGGGATCCTTCTCGCTTGGTCGCGATGTCACCTATTCATTGCCGCCGCCATAGGCCTTGCCGCCGCTATAGGCCTTGCCGCCGCTATAGGCCTTGCCCCCACTGTATGCCTTGCCGCCGCTATAGGCCTTGCCGCCGCTATATTGCATCTGCCCGGCGGCCTCGACTTCGGCCTGCAGCAGAATCTGCTCCAGCGGACCGCTGGTCGGATCGAGCCGCATGGAGAAATCCGACTTGTCATAGGACCAGATGCGAATGTCGTCGGCGAATGACCAGTCTCGTGCCGCCAAACCGGTCCGGTCGACCTCGCCAGGGGCACGCGAATAGCGGCGCTGCTCGGTCTGCGTGCCGGGGATCGGTCCCTCAACCAGGGTGCCCATGCCGTGGACGAGGAAAATCTGCGGGCGCAACAGGTCGTAGAATGCACCCTCGTAGCCGAAACAGTAGATCCGGGCAAAGCGCGGATACATTTTCTCGTCTTCGCCGGTATGCGCCTTGAGCTGGTTGATCAGGAAGTTGTTGCTGCCCAGGCGCGGAGGCTCACCCTTCTCCGAACTCTTGGGCGGCACGCCGCTGCCGGGATAGTGACTGAATTCCAGCTTCAGATCAGTCAGTTCTCTTCCATACAAGTGTATGGTCGATACGCTCAGCAATGTCTCAGCCATCTTGCGTCCTCAGCCCAGTTAGAGCCCTTCCCGTTCTGATCGCAATATTCCGGTTCGATCAACAGGCAAGAAGGCTCGCATGCATTAGTCCTGGAGGGCTTCCAAATTTGGCGGGAAGCGCTCCAGAAGGTGAAGCCTCACGCATCGTTACACAACGTCAATCCACTTGTCACCGCCTTTGTGGCGCCGCCGCGGTGCGGGCGTGTGCCATGCGCAACCGATAGGGCAAAGCGTGCGAGCATTTCCGCGGCTCCTCGATCGGCATCTGGGTGCGGGGCGAAAAAGCGTGGCTGCTCGCCGAGGGGAGTTGCAGCCGCGGGCCGACCTCGACCGTCCCGATGCCGCGCCATTTCATGTTAACCAGAATCAGATCGCGATAACGTCCCCGGTTGATGTCCCGGTCGGTGTCGAGAAAAGCCCGGAAAACATCATCATAGTCGAGACGCTCTGGCGACAGCCGTCGCCAGGTACGCGCCAGGGCCATGCCCATATAGTCTCGGGCATCGGCCAGTGCCCGAGCGAAACCCTCAGGTGCTGCGGCATAGGCGCGGTCGAACAGCGGCTGAATGATCCGATTATAGTCCGGGTTGGTTTCCAACCGGTCGGAAAGCTCGTCCCATTCGAGCGGAATCAGGCCGCGCTCGACGAGATTGCGGTGAAACACGTCGACCCAGACGTCGAAGAACGCCCCCGTCAACGGCTCGGACAGTTCGTGCTCCTTGCGCCATCCATGGGCGAACTCGGACAGCCGGCGGGCATTGGAGGCCAGCCGCAGCTGATCGAAGTCCGACAGCTCGCCGAAGCGGCTGAGCTCGTTATAGGTGTAGAGATTGCCGTGACTGGACTCGAGAAGACCGTCAAAGGCTGACTCGAAATGCATCAGCGCGACGAGCGACACCATGTCGGCCGCCGATTCGTGGAAGCCGAAATACTCGCCGTCCATGCCGTCGGTGTCGGGAAGCCCGACCTGGCTGTAGATGATGAGATGCCCGACCTCATGGGCGATGACGTCGAAGCTCAGGCCGAAATCGACGGGCACGCCCGGACCCTGCTCATATGAGCCGAGCTCAAGCGAGCCATAGCCGGCATAGGCATTGTCGAGTCCGCGCAGGAACAGGATCTCGAGCCGGTCATATTCGTGGCGGAAATGCCAGTCGATCCGATGGCCGAAATAATTCTCCCAGATATCGAGCACGAAGCGCACCGTGCCATAGGCATGCGCCTGCTCGAACTGGCGCGTGCCAAAGGCCAGATGATCGAAATGCCCGTCGCGATCAGGCTCGGCCGGCCTCTCGACGGGGCCGTCCCAGGGCGGCTTGTAGTGGAATATGCGCCCGTCGGGTGCGGGGTAATACCCATAGGGGCGCGGCTTGCCGATAGGGTCCACGACATACATGCGGCCATCCATGGGGCCGGTGCCGATGCTTCCCGCAGGCGGCGAAACCCACACGGTTTCCGGCGCGCCGGCGCTGCTCAGGCTCGGCAATTCGGGAAACAGGCGAAACCTTGTGCCGCCGGCACGGAAGGCCGAACCAGATCCATGGGCCATCGAGAACATCCCCTCAGCCCGGCCAGTCTACCGGGCGGCCGGGAGACTGAGAAGTGCGCTCAGGGATTTCTTTCAGGCCGGCTTGTCCCGGTTCTGCGCCAGCCGACGGAAGGCGAATTCACGCAGGACCGCGCGGTCGAGCGCCTTGCCGCCGGAGAAGCCCAGATCCTGGGCATAGCGTGCGAGATCATCGGGAACGGGCCGGTTGAGCACGCTTTCGAAATACCACAGGCGTGCCTGCACGGCCTCGATCGGGGTTTCGCGATTGCGGCGGTCAGGCGCCATATGATCCAACAGACGCTGCTTTTGCCGGGCCCGTTGCGCGAGGGCGGCATAGGTCCCAGCGAATTGCAGCTCGGCAATGATATGCCGGTCGAGGCCGCGGCCGCCGGCCGCGGCCATGTCCAGGTGAATCTCGTCCTCGATCAATCTTTCGAAGGCCATGGCGTCGAGATCGTTCTCGCCCAGCCAGCGCATCAGGGATGCGTGCGTCAGAAGGCCGTGGCGCGCGCGAAAGCGCGAAAGCGCCTCACGCAGGACGGCGAGGTCGACCGGCGAGCGGTCGGGCAGGGACCCGGCATCGATCAGCTTGCGCGCCAGCGCGCTCCGTCTCGTCGCGGCATAACGGTCCGGATCGAGCCGAAGCTCGTCCAGGACGAGTTCGGGCGAAAGCGATTCCTCATGCGACGCAGCAATTTCACCATGAGGAATGAACGATCGCGCCGCCTTATCCCACATCACGGTCCATTCCAGCGCAAAAGGCGCCGGCGACGGGCTCTGCGGCAGTGCCAGGAAATCGGCGACGGCACCCGCGAGCTTCACCGCGTCCTCCCGCTTCAGGTCGATGGCATTCTCAGGCAACCATTGGGCGAGCCTCTCCAGCGCCGGGGAGTCGAGACCGCCGGCCCGGCCGAGGCGCAGCAGGTCCTCCCAGCGCCGTTCCTTGTAGAACTGCTGCTTGGCCAGATCAGCGAGCCCGCGGGCGATATCTTCGCCGACGATGCCGCCAGCGACCGCACGAGCGAGGGTGGCGCGAATATTGACCATTGGCTCCGACAAGGGGATGAAGCCCACTTCGGCCGGGCCATGCTCCACCGCCACTTCGTCATCATCCTCGATCCGGCCCGAGCGATAGTTCGCGAAAATCTCGCCGATGCCGCGCATGCCGAAAGGCTCGAGCTCGGCGGCGCGCAGCGCGCCCATGCTGGCGGCGCCGAAGACGGCAATGCCTTCCGCCATCGCCCAGAGGATCTCCTTGTGCCAGACGGAGGGTGCTCCCTCGAAATAGCCGTCGATGATGCCGATGGCGCGCGGACGCCGCCTCGCGGCGCGATAGACATCGCCCATGGCGGCAGGGGGCAGGATATCCGCGGCGCAGATCCGCAACAGATCGGCCTTGCGGATGGTCGGGCCTGCGAAGATGACCGCGTTCATCGCCGGTCACGCGCCCGCGCCAGGGCGCGCGCGCCTTTGCAGTAATCGTCATGGTCATCCGGCCCCTCGAGCCCCGGGATGACGACCCGGACGACCGGCATGCCGAAGGCCGGCTTGGCCAGATCGACCATGATGAATTCCTCGACGCCGACCGATCCGAGGCGCTCGATCATCCAGTCGATATCCTGCCGGAAACTGTCGAACGCCTGCGTGGCGATGCGCCGGTAGTCCTTGCCGTCGCCTTCCGCCAGGGCCATCAGCCGGTTGGCGAAGGCGAGCTTCTCGCCGATGCCGTCCGCCGTATATTCGCCGGGATCGAGATCGTCGCGGGCGCCGGCGATATAGTTGACCCGCACCTGCACGGCTTCGGTGAGCGCCCGCAGCAGGGCGATCTCGCGGTCGGGATGGGCGCCCGCACCCGCACCCGAATGCGCGGCCGCGATGCGACGATCGACGATGAGGCAATAGAAGGCCGGCACGCCGATGTCGCCAGTGATGTCCCAGACGCCGACCTCGAGCTCGGCGCGCTGCAGCCTGTCGATGATCGACAGGCAGTGCGCGCTGTCGATGGAGTCGAGATCGAGGCGGCTGCCGGCGCGCGCCGCATCCGATGCCTGGTTCCACAGCGTGTTGGCGTCACGCTCGATGATCTCGGCGATGGCATGCGAGACCGCCTCGAGCGTGCTGTTGCCGGAAGCGAGTCCATTGGTGCTGGCGACGAAGCAGCCGCTGCCGGCGGGCAGGGGCAAGGTATAGGACGCATGCACCGTCTCGAAGGGCAGCCAGGCCGACCGGTCCGAGACGAGGTCGCGGCCTTCGATCCACAGCAAGGGAAGGCCTTCATGAAATCGCCCGTCCCGCAGCCGCGCCAGCCTTTCGACATCGACGACGCGATATCCCCGCGCCAGCATGTCGCGATGGGACGCAAGCCGGAGCGGATGGTCGATGTTCTCGGCATGGAAGGACTCGATCGCTTCCATGGCGCCCGAGACCTTGGCTGCCGCCAGGCTTATGCCCTTGCCCTGGGATACGGATAGCGAGCGCGAATTGGGGCGCATGACGGAAACAACCGGTATGCCGACGCGATCCAGACCGGTCAGATTGGCGATGCGCGTGATGCCCATAGGGGCGAGTAGCGGCGCGATGCGCTGAAGTGTCTCCTCCGGGGAAGCGGCGCGATGCGTACCCGTGCGGTAGGCCTTCGTGCCGCCGGCCGGGGCTCTGTCATCAAGCATGTGGCAGGATCATGGAATGGACCGCTTTCAACCGCTCGCGATACTACACGCTGGCGCAAGGGTTGGAAGCGGCCCGGTGCTTTTCCGGGCGACCGTCTGGATCAGATCCTCGCCGGTAACCCTATCTTTCCACGATCGAAATCTCGCCGATCACCGGGCGCGCGTCGCTGAGCGGGCGCCCGGAAGGCACAATGGTGACATTGGGCGTGCGGCTGACGCCGCCATGCGGTGCGAGACGTTCGGCGAGCGCCGTGATGTCGAAGCTGTAGGTCTGGCCCGGAGCCTGTGCGCCCGAATGATGCGGCACCGCATCGAAGAAGTTGAAGGTGCCGACATAGTGGCGGCGCGCGACCTCGGCCGTGGCATTGGCCGGCAGCTCGAGATAGACGCGATAGACGACGCCCGGAGGACCCTCGGCGCGGTAGTTGGCGAGGACGAGATAGAGCTTTCGCCCGGAGCGCGGCGCGATGGTCTCGCCGGTGACGGCCTCGCCCGCTTCGCCGGTGCCGAGACGCACGCGGGTCGGACCGCTGCCGAGCGCGATGCCGGGCCGCTCGCCGGTGCCGGTGCTGGCGGCAATGGCGGGCCCGGCTCTTTCCGCTTCATCCTCGCTTTCGCCCGGACGCCGCGCGACGCCGCGCGGGATGGGCTCGAGGCAGTCATAGGAATAGCCGCGCGTATCGGTGGACACGAAATCGCCGGTACGGGCGACGACCCTGCGGCCACTGCGATCAGCGAAGACAAAAGTCTGGTCGAGCCAGGCCCGGTCGGTGGGATTGGCGCCGCCGCCGCGATTCCAGCTCACCCACAGACGATCGACATTGCAGTGGTGAAGCCAGAAGATCGCATCGTTGGCGGCCCAGGGAACGCTGCCCATGCCGGTGTCGAAAGCGGGCGGCGGCCGGCTGCCATCGGCGGGAAAGATCCCGATCTGGGTGTGGACGTTGCCATGCAGGCCCTGGTCGAGGCCGCGGCTGAAGCCGTTCGGCGTGCCGCCCGGCCCCGGGAAGAAACTCGTCTCCTGCAGATGCTGCGTCGGGTCGAGCGCCGCCACGCTGTCGATCGGATCGCCGGCATTGACATTGCGGCCACTGTCCCTGGCGCGGCGGGCATTGAAGAGCGCGCTGCGCGGGTTGGTGCGGAAGGCGGCGGGCAGCGAGCGGCTGCTGCCGCCCTTCGAGTAGTTCCAATAGGGCAGCATGAAATCATTGTCGCCGAGCACCACGCGGCAGAGCTGCTCGAAGAATTCGACATACATGCGGTGCCAGGGCATGAAGAAGCGCGGGTCGCGGCCGCCATGCGCGGCGCAAGTGTCCCACATGTCGACGGCGAGCGGACGCGAAGGCGAGCCACTCGCATAGACGCGGCTGATCTCGCCGGCCTTGCTGCGATCGGCGCGGACGCTGTGCGTGTACCACTGGAAGATCCAGTTATGCGGCGGTCCCTCGATCGCCATCTTCATCTGCGCGACGGCGCGCTCGTAGCGCGCCAGCATGCGGCGGCCCTCCGGCGTGTCGACATCGGGGCGCAGCCGCAGCCCCTGGACCGGCAAGAGGCAATTGGCGTGCGGCGGGCGCGGTTGCGGGCGCGGCGGCACCGGCCGCGGCGTTTCGCGGAAGCAGACCTCGGCGCGCCGGTTCGACGGGCCGTCGCTGCCGACGGGCTGCGCCTCGCCGCGCGAGGTGACGGTGAAGGTGATCGCGGCCGAAGCGCCGGCGCGCTGCTGGTCGATGGCGGTCCGCAAGGCCGCCGCGACATTGTCGGCGCGGCGCTGGCCGAGCGCCAGATTGTGATCGTCCGGCCCTTCCGGACTGGCATGGCCGGTGACCGCCACGGTGCGGACATTGGCCGAGGTGATGGCGCGGGCGAGTTCGGCAATGACCGCATTGTGCTCGGCCGTCAGCGTGGCGCTGTCGAAGCCGAAGCGATCGACATTGCGGCAGGTGGTGCCGTCGACGACGACATTGCCGGGAGGCGGCGGCGACACCTGCTGCGGTCCCGTCTCGCCAAGTGCCGTGCGCAAGGCGGCGCGCGTGCGTTCGCCCGCTATGCCGTCGGCGGTGAGGCCCTTCGACTGCTGGAAGCGGCGGATGGCGGCGCGGGTCGCCGGGCCATCGGCGCCATCGACGGTGAGCCCGGCATTCATCACCTGATTGAGCGATGCCTGCAGCCAGCGCATATTGGCGGCGTCCGTGGCGCTCGCCTCGCTCGCGGTTTCCGTTGCCTCGGCCACCGGCAACGGCCTCAGGATCAGCGTATCGGCGAGGACATTGCCGTCGGGGCCGCAGAGGCGGCGGGCGAATTTGGCGCTGGTGCGGTGCGGCCGGTGTCCCTGCTCGATGATCTGCACATAATGTCCGGGCCATGGGCCTTCGAGCACCAGGCCGTGCTGGCGCGCCACATCGGCGGCGAGAAGGTTCGGATGAGCGATGAGGGCGGCATGGGCGAAACCGCCATCGCCGCGGCGGATCAGGACATCGCCGGCCGCGAGCGGCACGGCGAGTGCCGCGCCCGGCCGCCCGACGACGCCGAAGTGACGCGCCGATTGGGCCTGGCGCTCGCCGCCGAGGCGGCCGAGAACCGCATCGAAGAGGCTCGCCGCGCTGACACCCGCTGGCCATTGGCGGCCCGCGCCGGCAAGTGCTGCCGAAATGAATTCCGCCGCATCGGCGGGCGAGGTCATGAACACGCTCTCGGCGGCATCGACCGGATGAACGACGGCGTCGGCGGGGGCCGCCGCCTCGACCAGGATCGCGACACGCTTCGCCTTGTTGCAGGCGCCGCAGCACTTTTTCGCCGCCGCCCCCGTGGCGCCGGCCTTGCGGGTGCAGCACAGCCCAAAGTTCGGCCCGCGCCTCTCCGCATCGCATTCGACATCGAGCCCCTTGCAACGGCCACAGCAGGTCTTTCCGGGAATGCAGGACATGGCGGTCTCCTCGGTTTCCAGGTGTTCGGACGATTCCATCTCGGGTTTCTTCGCCACGGCGGCGAGCGCCGTTACGATGTCGAGCAGGCCGAAGCCGGTGCGGTCGCGGTCGCTCTCGCGCGTGGCGGTGAAGGGGGTGAGCGTGTCGAGCAGCACGGCGCGCAAGCGCGCGGCCGGGATGGCGCCCGCCGCCTCGAAGATCAGGGCGCAGGTTCCGGCGACATGGGGCGCCGCCATGCTGGTGCCGCTCATGCGGGTGAGGAGCGGCGCGTCGCCGCGGCGCGATTGCGAGCGTGCTGCCAGCACCTTGACGCCCGGCGCCAGCAGCAAGGGACGCACGCGCCCGTCGCGCGTCGGCCCCGAACTCGAAAACGGCGCCAGTGCCGGCTCGTCGCGATGCCGGTCATAGGCGCCGACCACCAGAGCGTGGAGCGAGTGGGCGATGCTGCCGGTCGTGCCGGTGCGCTCGACGTGATCGCGATCGAAACGCGCCTGGCAGGTCCGGCAGCCGGGATCGCGCTCGATCCAGCTGTTGAAGCGGCCATCCGGCACGTCGATGCCGGTGAGCACCAGGCGCCACTCGCCGGGCTGGCTGTTGGGATACTGAAAGAGGTGGATGTGGTTGTCGCCGTTGTTGGGATCGGTGATGCGGTGATAGAGCGTGCCGCTGCGCTGGTCGCCCGCCATCACCGGGCACTTGCTGCCGAGGGCCGCCTCGGCAGCGACGCTGCCCGAGGGCGCGATCAGCCTGACCGACATGACGTCGCAGCCGCGATACCAGACCTCGACCTCGTTGGGCGAGGTGTCGCCGGGATTGACATGGAAGGGCAATGTGGCGCTCGCGCCGCTGCGCAGCCGGCCCTGGCTGTGGGCGTCGCGGCCGAAATAATTGCCGGTGCTCTGCACGATGGCGAGGCCGGGCCGGGTACTCAGGAGCCAGTCGATCGCGAGCTCGACCAGGGTCGAGCCGTCATGCGGGCCGCCGTGGCGGCCAAGGCTCATATTGATGACCAGCGGCCGGTCGCCCGCCGTCTCGATCATGAAGTCGATCGCCTCGAGGAGATTGCTCGAATCGCCCAGAGGCCCGGCGCGGTCCCAGCCCGGAACACCCAGATGGACGAAGAGCAGCTCCGCCTCGGGCGCCAGCCCCTCGGGCCCGCCGCTGCGGCCATTGCCGGCGGCGATGCTCAGCACATGCGTGCCATGGGCGCCGATGCCGGTGTCGGAAACGGCCGGATGATAATCGAGCATGCGATAGGGATCGCGCGCCTTGAGTGCCGCCTGGATGTCGGCGGTGCGATGGATGCGGCCATAACCGAAGCGGTTGCCGTCGAAGCGCGTGGTGCGCTGATCCCAGATGGCGAGGAAGCGGGTGCGGCCGTCGTCGCCCAGAAAATCCGGATGCGCGAAATCGCAGCCCCAGTCGATGACGCCGATGACGCAGCCCTTGCCGGTCTGGACGAGGCCTTCCGGCCGGCGCCGGTCGGTGTCGCGCAATTCGAGATCCTCGGCCGCCGCCTCGTCGATGATCGGGCCATATTCGGAGACGAGCCAGCGCGGCGCCTTGACGCTCAGCATCCCGGGATGGCCATAGATCTGCGCGATCGCCGAGCGGGCGATGCGGCCCGTGGCGATCGGCCCGAAGCGCGAGACGATGCGCAGGCTGGGCGGCGGCGGCCCGGGCTCGCGCATCCGCACGACGATGGCCACGTCCTCGCCCGCCTCGCCCGTTTCGATCAGTTCCTGCAAGGCAGGGTCCATCGTCAGGCTCCTTGCGTGCCCGCAGTGGCGTCAGGTCACGACCGGGAAAATGCCGGCGCCGGCGTCAGAGATGCTTTTTCTTCTTCACGCCCGTGACCGCCTTCGGGGCCGATTTCAAATCGGAATTCTGTTGCGGCGGCGTCGTCCGTTGATTGCGGGCGACCGCCGATGCGACAAGGACGCCGACGAGCGGCGATTTGATCATGCCCGATGCGAGCGCGATCGTCGTCGCCTGTGGGGCCGGCACGTTGTTCTGCCTGGCGATCAACGCGCCCAGCGCAAAGCCTGCGAGATTCATCGCAACCTCCTCATGCAATCAGATGTCAGCCTCACGTGCCGGGCGGACGCATCGCCATCACCATGGCGACCATCATCAGGGCCGAATTGTCGCCACCGAACATGCCGCCGCCGGATGATCCGGAGCCGCCGCCCATCGAACCGCTCATCAGCAGCACGGGCAGCAGCCTGGTCAGCGTGTCGCCGCTATCGACGACGATGCGGTCATTGGCGACGATATTGGTGTTGGTGACGTTGCCGCTGGCGGTGCGGGTCTGCGGCATCGTCAGCAGCGGCAGCAGCATGGACATCTGGCCCATCTCGTTGAGACGGCCGCCGAGATTCTTGCTGTTCTTCGCCACCTGCGCCGAGAGATCGGCGATCTTGGTGTTGACCGTCTTGATCGCCTCGGAATTGGTGGCGATCTTCTTGTCGAGCGTGCTGGCGGATGCCGCGAGCTCGGCCTTGGTGGCGAAACCCGATGGCGGGCGCTTGGGCACCGCGCCGCCGGCCTTGGCGGTGCGTACCGGGCGAGCGCGGCCACGGCGGCGGGCGCGTTCGTCCGATTCATCGCTTTCATCCCACTCGAAGATGTCGTCGCTCTCGAGCAGCTCATCGGATTCGAAGACGTCGAGCATGGCAATCTCCTTTCGCTCGGGTTCAGGTCACGGCTGCAGAAGCATCCAGCGCCGATGCCGCTGCTTGAGTTTCGTCTGTGTGCGGGGCGTGCGGGATGGCGGCGAAATGACCGGGCTTGCCGCGGCCGCGGCAGCCGGGACAGCCGTCGTCCTCGCCCCAGCACAGGCCGCAGGCGCCGAGCGCCGCCGCGATATCCGACATGCGCTCCTGGCTTTCGGCCAGCTCGGCCTGGAGCGCCTGGGCGCGGCGGTACATCTTCTCGGCGCGCGTCTGCCACTGGCGCAGGGCGGCGCGCAATTCGTCGATCTCGCCCGTGGCCGGCGCCTGCTCCAGCTCGCGCTGGCGGCGCATCGCCATCAGCTGCGGCAGCCAGGCGAGCGAAGGGTTGTTTTGCGCCAGGCCATTGATCAGCCCGTCAAAGGTCGGGCCGGCGGCGTCGGGGGCAAGGACTTCGGGAGCCATCGTCATGTCAGCCATTGATCTCCTCCACCTCGATGTCGAAATCGGCCGCGGCGAGGATCCATTCGTCGTTCTCGGCATCGGCCTCGGTATATTCGGGAAGGTCCTCGTCCCATTCGTCGCTCTCGCGATCGCCGGTCTCCTTGTCGCGCTGGCCGGCCAGGAGGCGCGGCAAGGTCAAGGCGAAGAGCGCCAGCAGCGCATCGGTGCGCTGATCGGAATCGGCGGGATCGATCTCGGGCTCGCCTTCCGCGCCGAGGAAGAACTCCGGCAGGCCCTCAGATGCGTCGGTGGCGGCTTCCGAGGCGGCGCGCCCGGCGAGATTGCCGATGGCGCTCATGATCGACTGCACGCCGACCGGCTGGCTGCCGACCATGACGCGCGACCGCCCGGCGCCGCCGAGGCTCGATGACATCAGCGCCTGCAGGGTTTCGGGCCTGGACAACATGCCCATGAGGGCATTGGCGCTGCCGCCGGCGCCCGGCACGGCGCGTGCCAGACTTCCGGCAATGGCGCCGAGCGGGCCGCCGCCCGCGGCACCGCCGCCCGCCGCGCGCGACAGGCCGCCGAGCGCGATATTGGCGAGGCCGCCAAGGCCGCCGCCGCGAATGGTCGAGGCCACCTGGCCGATGCCGCCGACCGCCGAGCCGATGCCGCGCAAGGTCTTGTTGCGCGACTGCGAGAGGATGCCGCCGGCGCCGCCAGCGACGGCCCCGACCAGGGCGCCGATCGGACCGCCGAAGCCGGCGCCAGTGGCCGCTCCCTGGGCGATGCTGGGCAAGGCCCTCGCGACCGACTTGCCGGCGCTCGACAAGCCGCGGCCGATGTCGCTCCAGAAGGATTCGATATCATCGGCGGTGACGCCCGCGCCGAAGACCTCGGCCACGACCGCATCGAGCTGCTCGTCGTTCAGATCGGAGAATTCGGCGCCGAGGCAGGACCGCAGAAGCGGCAGGGATGTCCCGTTTGACATGTCAGCTTTCTCCTCCAGTGGCAGTGGGACGGCGCTCAATCGCGTACATCATCGCGATCCCGCCACAGCAGCAGACCGATGGCGGCATCACCGGCAAGGCCGGCGACGATGTCGGTGACGGTGGTGAAGGAGCCGATGGCGCGGCCTTCGAGGTCGCTGATCGTGCCGCGCCAAACCAGTTCGTCATCAGCATTCGGGCGCGTCTCCTGCCAGATGCGAACCAGGAAACTGCGATAGGCGCTATCCGGGGTCGCGGCGGAACGCCTGCGTCCAGTGGCGCGCTGTCTCGGATGCGGTTCACGACTACCATGTGCTTGCCTGACCATCGCTTGCTGGCGTCCGCTTCGCCGCATCGTGCTGAACCGGGCGTCAACCCTAGGAATGAGAGACTGCGCCAGCGCCGTCACGCGCCGGTCACCGCGCTCTCACCAACTGCGTCACGCATCGAAAATGATCGTGAAAGAAACAGGCGGGTCAGTGGTCTTCGCTGCGCTCGAGGCGCCGCAGCGCCCGGGCGAGACGGCGTTGCGCCGTGCCGAGCACGCGGTTGAGCTTGCCGAGATCATGAGCGATCCCCGTGCGCGTGGGCCTGGGCGTTTCCGCAGGCGCCGCGGTGGCCGGTCCGGGGGCCATCATGTCGCGAAACAGCGCCTGGGTTTCGGGCATCGGTTCGACGCCGATCTCGTCGCGCAGCAGGGTTTCGCACAGGCGATATTGCGCCACCGCCTTGGCGCGGTTGCCGCTGTTGAGATAGGCCTGCATCAGGAGACGATGCACATCCTCGCGCAACGGCTCCTCGCGGTTGAGCTGCACCGCCCATTCGATGGCCTCGTGCCACCGGCCCGTCGCCGCGTGGACGAAGGCAAGCTTGAGCAGGCCTTCGCAATAGAGATTGCGCAGGCGCTGGCGCTCGAGCCAGGCCCATTCATCGTCGATCTGGGCGAAGAACGGACCGCGATAGAGCTGCACGGCGCGACAGAGATGGCGAAGATGATCGGAACTCACCGCGTCCGGCGCGGTCTTGAGCAGCGGTTCGATACGATGTGCCATGGCGAGACAATCGACCCACAGCGGCGCACGCCAGTTCAGGGCGACCTGTTCGGAATCGGCGACGATGAGACGATTGGCCGACGAGCCCATCGCCCGATGCAGGCGCCACAGCGCGGTCGAGAAACAGCGCCGGGCATGTGCGCTGTCGTGGTCGGCCCACAGGACTTCGGCGAGCTCATCGCGCGATGCGCGCGCCTCGCGGCGGGTGAGGAGATAGGCGATGACCTGCCAGCTCGATTGGGCAAGGCCAATAGCCGAACCGGCGCCGACTTTCAGCGCCTGGCCGCCGAGAACCTGAAGCCGCATGCGTGTCACGGGTGCCGAGCCCTACGCAAAACCTACCATCAAGGATCCCGCGTATACCGCGCCGGCATCAATGACGTGCGGCCCGGGCCTGTCACCCAGGGTTAAGTTTGTGCCTGGGACGACGCGAATGCAAGCGTCATGTCGGGGTGCCTTTCGGGAATCTATCGTTAATGCCGCATCCTTGGGCACGGGATGAAGAAGAGCTCCGGTGATGTCAGGACAGACGATGCAAAATACCGCGAAAATTCAATCCGTCATGTCCTTGCCGATGCCGGCGATGATGGTGCGGATGCCGGCATCCTCGAGCATGCGCGCATGCTCGGGCGTCAGGCCATCATCGGTGATGAGGGTCGAGACGCGCGACAGCGGCAGGACGCTGTAGCGGGTGCGGATGGAGAACTTGCGGCTGTCGGCGAGCAGCACCACCTCATCGGCGCGTGAGAGCAGGCGTTCGGTCTCGCGCGCGATCAGCGGATGCGACTCCATGATGCCGTTGGGGCCGATGCCCTGGGCGCCGAAGAACAGCTTCGAGGCATAGAAATCGGGCGGGCCCGAGCCTTGCGCATAGATGATGCCGGGCTCGCGATAAAGCTCACCGCCGGCCAGCGTCAGGTGGCAGGCACCGTCCTCCCACAGGCGCGCGGCGAGCGGCATCGAATTGGTGTAGATCTTCACATTGCGGCGGGCGAGGCGCAGCGCGAAGAGATAGCAAGTGGTGCCGCCATGAATGATGATGGCATCGCCGTCGCGCACCAGCGCCTCGGCCTCGCGCGCAATGGCGCGCGTGGCGTCGACCGCCAGCATGCGG
>CAZICN010000019.1:8092-29133 GCA_964537655.1 uncultured Aestuariivirga sp. | reverse complement strand
CACTTTTCGGTCCGATGCTCTAGACCTCCTAGAGAGCGCGAACAGCTTCGTCTACGTCCTTCCGGTCTTCGGCAGACCGTGGCCGCGGCGAAGCAATTTCCAGCGAGGCGTCGCGCCGGTGAGTAGGTAGTCACGCTCCGCATCGCGCGCCATGATGCTTCAGCGGCGTGTTGCAATATGCGATCATTCCCCATGATCTGGAGATTGCTCTCTATCGAGTGATCCAGCGCCAAACCTGCGCCGTCACATTGTCCTTGAGCTCCGTCGCGGTGGTCTGCGCGCACCACGATGCGCCAGTCGGCAGTTCGTGCGCTGACAAGGCCTGCAGTTTCGATGACCTTTGCCCTTCGTCCAGAAACCACTTCGTGCACAGGGCAACGCCATAGCCCGCTTCCGCCGCCTGCAAGGCCATTTCCCTGTCGCTGAAGTCGAGGCCCGCAGAAAGATCGCCGGTGTCCACACCGGCGCTTTCGAACCACTCGTTCCAGCCTTCCGGCCGCTCATCATGGATCAGCGTATGCCGAAGCAGATCGGCCGGCTTGCGAATGGCCGAGCCATTCCTGCCTCGAGCGGCCACGGGAACGAGAATGTCGTCGCAAAGCCTTGCCGTCGGCACCTGGAACTCCGTCTGGCGCGTGCGCAAGACGGCGATCGACACTTCGAAGCTTTCGAAATCCACCGGCTTGCCGGATGTGTCGATCCAAGGTTCGCAAGCCGGCACCGCCCGCCTGAGATCCTCGAGCCTCGGCAGCAGCCAGCGCGCCGCAAAATCAGAGTCGCAGTAAATCACCACGCTGCCCGGCTTGCGATAGGGCTCGAGGCGGCGATAGCCGCCTTCCAACTGCTCGAGCGAGCGCAAGACGGTGCGCTGATAGTCACGGCCGGCATCAGTGAGCTTGATCGTCCTGCCGCTGCGCAGAAACAGCGGCTGGCCCAGCCGTTCCTCCAGAAGCCGCATCTCGTGGCTGACGGCGGATTGCGATAGGCCGAGCTCGTCCGCCGCCTTGCTGAAATTCTCAAGCCGCGCCGCGGCTTCGAAGCCCAGGAGGTATTGCAGGGGAGGAATGTTCCGGAATCGTCTCATATGAATGATATTCATGCTTAGAGGGAATGCTTCTCAGTTGCAAGAGAGGGCCCCGCGGTATGAAATCACGCATTCTGTAAGGAACCTGCAATGTTCGAGCAAACGGCCAGAAAATCCAGATCCCTGAATAACATTCAAGATGCCGGCGTTTTCAGCAAGCCTGCCGAGTTTGCGCCTCACGACCGGACCTGGATGATCTGGCCCCACCGGGAAGATCTCTATGAAGCGCGGCTGCACCCCATGCAGGCGGAATACCTCGACATCGTCGAGGCCATTTCGGCCTTTGAACCGGTGACGGTCGTCGCGCATCCCGACCACGCGGAAACGGCCCGCAAACGTCTCGGCACTTTCGCCGAGGTCGTGGCGCTGCCCGTCGATGACTTCTGGGCGCGCGACTGCGGCCCGTCGTTCCTGACGGATGGCAGGGGAAAGCTGGCCGGCGTCGACTGGCGTTTCAATGCCTGGGGCGGCAAGCACGATCCCTGGGACGAGGACGACAGGCTCGCCCAGCGCATCCTGCAGCGCGCCGGCGCCGCAATCCGCATGTCATGGCTCACTGCCGAAGGCGGCTCATTCGCGCTCGATGGCGAAGGCACGCTCATCATCACCGAAACCAGCATCCTCAATCCCAACCGAAACCCCGGCGTCAACAAGGCGCTGGCGGAATCCGAGCTGAAAGCGATGCTTGGCGTGGAAAAAGTCATGTGGCTTCCGGGCGATCCGATGGACAAGGAAACCGACGGCCATATCGATGGCATGTGCGCCTATGTGCGGCCGGGCGTGGTGATGTTCGAGACCAATCCCGACCCGAACGATCCGCATGCCCGCATCCTCAGGGAGAATCTGGCGTGCCTCCTGGCGCAGACCGATGCAAGAGGCCGCAAGCTCCAGATCATTCCCCTGGAAGAAGCCGTCGAAGCCGAAGTCACCAGCAAGATCTTCTGCCGCTCCTACATCAACTTCTACATCGCCAATGGCGGCGTGGTGGTTCCCGGCTACGGCATTCCGGGCGATGCAAAGGCCCTGGCCGCGATCCAGTCGGCCTATCCCGACCGCAAGGTGGTGATGGTCCAGGTCAATGCCATAGCGGCAGGCGGCGGCGCCATCCACTGCATCACCCAGGAGCAACCCGCCGTGTCGGGAGGCTCGAGAACATGATGAACAGGCGAACCGCGATGGGATCGATCCTGGGAAGCCTTCTGCCGCGGCGTTCGGCATGGGCCGGCCAGCCCGCATCGGCCAGAGCGGCCGGCTTCCACATGCCGCTGGAGTCCGATCCGCATGAGCGCACCTTCATGCAGTGGCCAGCGGTGAAATCCATCTATGGCAGCCAGTCCGAGCTCGATGCCGTGCGGGAGAAGATCGCCCTGATCGCCTCGACCATCGCGCGCTTCGAGCCCGTCATTCTGCTGGCACGGCCGGAGCAGGCGGATGATGCACGGCAATGGGTCAAGGGCAATGTGGACGTCTGGCCCCTGCCCGTGCAGGACCTGTGGTGCCGGGACAGCGGGCCGACATTCGTGGTGAACGACGCAGGCAAGCTGGCCGCCAGCGAGCTGGGCTTCAACGGCTGGGGTGAAAAGCAGCCGCATGAGGATGACGCAGAGGTCGCGCGCCGCGTCGCCGAGAAACTCGGCCTTTCCCTGTTCGACAACGGCATCACGGGCGAAGGCGGCGGCGTTGAAGTCGACGGCGCCGGCACGGCGCTTGCACATGCCAGTTGCTGGGTGAACCCCAATCGCAACAGCGGAACGCAAGAGGAGGTCGAAACGCTTCTCCTCGATGCGCTGGGCGCCGAGAAGATGATCTGGGCGCCGGGCGTGATCGGCGCCGACATCACGGATTTCCATATCGATGCGCTTGCCCGTTATGTGAGGCCGGGGCAGGTGCTGATCCAGCTGCCGAAGAAGATCATCGACGGCGATCCCTGGTCGGCGTCCGCCTTCGAGACCTACGACATCCTCCGGAAAGCCACGGATGCACAGGCCAGAAAACTCGACATCGTCGTGGTGCCCGAGCCGGTCGACATCCGCTCGCGGGCCAGAGATTTCGTCAACAGCTATGCCAACTACTATGTGTGCAATGGCGCCGTGATCTGCGCCGAGTTCGGCGACGACAAAGCGGATGAGGAAGCCGCGCGCGTTCTGAGCCAGCTCTATCCCGGCCGCGAGATCGTGAGCCTCAACACGGATGCCATCGGCGAAGTCGGTGGCGGCATCCACTGCTCAACCCAGCAGCAGCCAAAGGCGGGAGCATGACATCGTCATGAGTCACCTGATCGTCGGCGCCGTCCAGATCGCCTGCGGCGAAAATGCGAAGGCCAATCTGGACAAGCTCGAATACCATTTGCGCGAGGCAGCCCGGCGCGGCGCCAGGCTCGTGGTGCTGCAGGAGCTCTTCGAAGGGCCCTACTTCTGCATCGATGCCGATTCCGCGCACAATGCCCGCGCCAGGCCCTTCGAGGGCCATGCGACGGTGGCGCGTTTCTCCAGCCTGGCCAAGGAACTCGGCGTCGTGCTTCCGGTGTCCTTCTTCGAGGAGGATGGCGGCCGCCGATTCAACTCGCTTGCGATGATCGATGCCGACGGCAAGGCGCTGGGGATCTACCGCAAGAGCCACATTCCCGATGCACCCGGCTACAGCGAGAAGTTCTACTTCACGAACGGCGATACGGGCTTCGCGGTGCACGACACGGCGGTGGGCAAGGTGGGGGCCGGCATCTGCTGGGACCAGTGGTTTCCGGAAGCGGCGCGCTGCATGGTGCTGAAGGGCGCTGAAATCCTGATCTATCCCACGGCCATCGGCTCGGAGCCTTCCGATCCGGCATGGGACTCACGCGATCACTGGCAGCGCGTGATGCAGGGTCATGCGGGCGCCAACATCACGCCGGTGATCGCCGCCAATCGCGTGGGCATCGAGACGGGCAAATCCGGATCCGTGGTGTTTTATGGCTCTTCCTTCATAGCCGACCACACGGGCGCCAAGCTCGCGGAAGCGGACAGGGTGAGCGAGGGCGTCATCACGGCAGCGCTCGACATGGCGTCAATCGCCAGGCAGCGCCGCGCATGGGGGGTGTTCCGGGACCGCCGCTTCGACCTTTACCAGGAGCTGACCGAACCAACGCCTGCCCGGCTGATGCCAGCCGCTTAACAAGCAAGGGAGGAACCTCATGATGCTCAAGTCACTTCTTGGCGGTGCCGCGTTCATGGCGCTCGGCACCCTACCGGCCTTTGCCGGGGAAGTCCGGCTCTATTCCTGGGAAGCCTATTTTGGCGTCGAGACGATCAAGGCCTTCGAGGCGGAATCGGGCAACACGGTCACCTATGACGTGTTCGATTCCAACGACACGGTCGAGACCAAAATCCTTGCCGGCAACTCCGGCTATGACGTGGTGACGCCAAATCTGTCTCCCCACCTCGCCCGCCAGCTGCCTCTGAAGGCGTGGAGCGAACTCGACAAGGCGAAGCTCGGCAATATCGGCAATATGTCGCCGGAACTGATGGCCAAGCTGGCGGAAGTCGATCCCGGCAATGTCCATGCCGTGCCCTGGATGTGGGGCACCACGGGTGTCGGTCACAATGAAGAGAAGATAAAGACGATCATGCCGGCAGCGCCAGTCGACTCCTGGCGCATGATATTCGATCCCGAGATCGCCGCGAAGTTCAAGGACTGCGGCATTTCCGTGCTGGACGATGCCGAACAGGTGCTGGGGAGCGCGCTCATCTATCTCGGAGAAGACCCCGACACATCCGATCCCGCGGTGCTGGAGAAAGCCGTTGAGCTTCTCAGCAAGGTGCGGCCGTTCATCCGCCAGTTCCACGGCTCAAGCTACATCGCCGGCCTTGCAGCGGGCGATCTCTGCGTCGCCATGGGCTATTCGGGCGACATGCTGGTCGCCACCAATCGCGCGAAAGAAGCGGGAAACAGCTTCACCATCAGCTACCGGCTGCCGAAGGAAGGAAACCTGGTGTGGTTCGACACGCTGGCGATCCCTGCCGACGCGCCGAACCCGGACGGAGCGCTGGCCTTCATCAATTTCATGATGAAGCCGGAAATCGCGGCCAAGGCCGCCAACGAGACAGGCTTCGCCACGGCCAACCAGGCCGCCATCGCGCAAGTGGACGAGGCCATCCGCAACAATCCGAATTTCTATCCGGACCAGGACGCGCAGAAGAAGTTCCGTCTTCCCAAGGTCAAAGACGAAAAGGCGGAGAAGCTCTGGCAGCGCGCCTGGAATCGCGCCAAGGGCATCGAATAGACATGCAGCCGAACGGCGGCACGGGCTGGCGCACGGCCGCTGTTCCCTTTCTCTGGCTCATCCTCTTCTTCGCCGCTCCGTTCGCGCTGATCCTGAAGATCAGCCTCTCCGATCAGGCGCGCGCCAGACCCCCTTATTTGCCGCATCTCGATCTGTCGGCCGGCCTTTCAAGCATCGGTTATTTTCTCGGCCAGCTTGACCTGGAGAACTATGTCACCCTGTCGACCGATGGTTTCTATGTGCGGTCCTATCTGCTCTCGGTGCAAACCGCCGCCCTTGCGACGACGCTGACCCTGCTGCTCGCCTATCCCATCGCCTATGGCCTGTCACGGGCGCCATCCCGCTGGCGGCTCCTTCTTCTCGGCATGGTGGTTCTGCCCTTCTGGATCAGTTTCCTCATCCGCGTCTATGCGTGGATGGCGATCCTCAAACCCAACGGCTTTCTCGATCTCCTGGGGCAGGTCGTCGGGTTCGATCCCGGCACACTGGCGCTGCTCAACACGCCCAGCGCCGTGATCATCGGCATCGTCTAGTCCTACCTGCCCTTCATGATCCTGCAGCTCTATGCGGTCCTCGACAAAATGGACGACACGCAGGCCGAGGCCTCACGCGATCTGGGCGCCTCGGCGTTCCGCACCTTCCGATCGATCACCTTGCCGCTGTCGCTTCCCGGCATCTATGCGGGGTGCCTCCTCGCCTTCATTCCCATGGTCGGTGAGTTCGTGATCCCCGATCTTCTCGGCGGCAATGACGCAGCCCTGATCGGCAAGACATTGTGGACGGAATTCTTCAACAACCAGGACTGGCCGCTGTCATCGGCCATCGCGGTCGGCATGCTGGCGGTCCTCGCGGTGCCGATCGCGCTCCTGCAAAAGGCGCAAGCCAAAGCCGACCGGCCATCGACCTCTGCCAGCGGGCCGGGCGAGAGACACTGGTCCCGCCTTAATTTCATGTCGGTCGCCCTCGGGCTCGCCTTCATCTACCTGCCCATTCTTCTCGTCATCGTCTTCAGCTTCAATGACAGCAGGCTCGTCACGGTCTGGTCGGGCTTTTCACTGAAGTGGTACCGGCTGCTGTTCGAGAATGCGCAGCTCCTCGCCAGCGCCTGGATGTCATTGAAACTGGCGTTTCTCAGCGCCTGCGCCGCGACAGTGCTCGGCGTTCTCGCGGCCCTCACGCTCGTGCGGGGCCGATCCATGCGGGGCCATGGGCTCCTTGGGTTTCTGGCGCTGGCGCCCATCATCATTCCGGAGATGGTGATCGGGCTTGCCTTCCTCCTGCTCTTCGTCGCCATCGGCCTGCCGCGCGGCTTCTTCACGCTGTTTCTCGCCCATGCGACCTTCGGCATGTGTTTTGTCGCGGCAATCGTCCAGGCGCGGCTGTCGGGGTTCGACATGACGCTGGAGGATGCCTCGCGCGATCTGGGCGCAAGCGGCTCCCAGACATTCTGGCGGATAACCTTGCCGCTCATTCTGCCGGCGGTGATTTCAGGCTGGGCGCTGGCCTTCGTTCTCTCATTCGATGATCTCATCATCTCGAGCCTGGTGGCGGGGCCGGGCGCGACGACGCTGCCCATGCGCCTCTACAGCCAGGTGCGGCTGGGCGTGACGCCCGAAGTGAATGCCGCCAGCACATTGATGGTCCTGACAGCGGTTGTCGTGTTGTCGGCCGGAATTCGCGCCGGTCGGGCAAGGCACATAGAGAATGAAGAGGCGTGAACCGGCTCGTGCGCCACTCCTTCAACGGCATTTTTGCGGTCGCCGATCTGAACAGAACGCTCCTGGCATCCGATGAAGCGGGAATCGAAGAGCGCGCCCTGGCATGGCTTGAAAAGATCGACGGCGATGTCCTCGACGACGCCGCGCTTGAAGACCTCGAGCGATCCCTCCCATGACGTCCTGAATCGAGAACATGCGGGCAGCAGTCCCGCCCTTCCCGCCCAGGACCAGCCGGCCGCAACGACCACCCTGCGGGCGCGCTGACCGCTTGGCAGAGCAAACCCCGCAATGTTGCGGACTTTGGCGATAAGGACGATGTTCAAGGAATGCCGCTTGGGGCATGTCGCATGGCACGCAAATCAACGGGAGAGGTCCTATGGCCGACACAGCAAAATCACAAGAACCACCCATCTCACCCTCCGCCCAGCTGGTGCAGATGGCGAGCGCCTACTGGGTGTCGTGCATCGTCCATGCGGCGGCGAAGTTCGACCTCGCCGACAGGCTGGCGGGCGGGCCCAAGACCGCGGCCGAGATCGCGGGGCCCCTAGGCCTCCACGCCCCGGCACTGCACCGGCTGATGCGCAGCCTCGCCAGCCTCGGCATCCTGACCGAGAAGGACGGCAGGCGCTTCGGCCTGACGCCCTTGGGCGAGGCGCTGAAGACCGGGGCGCCGGGCTCGGCGCGCGCCTCCATCCTCACCCTCTGCGGCCCGTGGTTCGCCCGTGCGATGGAAGAGCTTCCCGCGAGCGTGACGGACGGCCAGACGGCGTTCCAGAAGCTCAACGGCATGCCGGTGTTCGATTTCCTGGGCCGGAATCCCGAACTCGCCTCGCTCTTCAGCGAGACGATGGTCGGCATCCATGGCGGCGAGCCGCCGGCAGTCGCCGCGGCCTATGACTTCGCGAAACTCGGGACAATCGTCGATATCGGCGGCGCCACCGGCAACATGCTGGCGACGATCCTCGCCCGCCATGCGCATCTCAAGGGCATCCTGGCCGACCTGCCGCATGTGGTGAAGGAGGCGCCCGCCTTGCTCAAGGCCAGAGGTGTGGCGGAGCGCGTCGCCATCGAGGCGCATGACTTCTTCAAGTCGGTGCCGCAGGGCGGCGATGCCTATATCCTCTCGCATGTGATCCATGACTGGAGCGAGGAGCAGTGCCTGACCATCCTCGGCCATGTGCGAAAGGCCATGGCGGCCGAGGCGCGCCTCCTCCTCGTCGAGATGGTGCTGCCCCCGGGCGATGAACCGCATTTCGGCAAGATCCTCGACATGGTGATGCTGGCACTGCCGGGCGGCGAGGAACGCACCGCGGCCGAATATGAGGCGCTGCTGGCGAAAGCGGGCTTCAGGCTCACCCGCGTCGTGCCGACGGACTCGGTGGTCAGCATCGTTGAGGCGGTCAAGGCGTGAGGGCTCATGAGCAAGGACTATGTTCTTGATTTTGGGCATCGGAGATCAAAATCGCTTTATCGCACCGGCCCTCTCCCCCTGGTCAGTTGAATCATGTATGCAAGCGATCTAATCGTTCGCTTCCTTGCCAGTGGTGATCCCGCACCTCCGTCGAAGGACAACGATCAGAAACCGCTTCAATGCAAGGGGACTTCTCTAAAATGGTGCGCCATGAGACTGTGGGCCGCTTTCAGCCTGGCCGGCTCTTTTACCGCCTCGCCTACGGACAGGCGTTCATCGCGACCCTCCTGTTTGCCCTCCAGTTCAGCATGGCGCTGCCGGCGGATGACAACTCCTGGCCGCTTTCGATCCTGTCTTCGCTGAATCTGGTGGCCGCCGGTTGCCTGGCGCTTTTCGCCGGCTTCCGCCACGACGGAAGGCGTTCCGTCAAGCATCTGCTCCTGGCGACGGGCGGGCTCTTTCTCCTCATTCCTCCACTGCAGTCCATGCTTCCCGACAGCACGGTGGACTATCAGGATTGGGCGACCCTCATCGGCTGGTTCCTGTCCTTCATCCTGATCGGCCTGATCCTGGTTCGAGAGCGGGCGCCGACTCTTGTCCAGGCGCTGTTTCTTGGCGGGCTGGTCCTGCAAGGCAGCGCGATGACCGGCGCCTTCACATTCAATGATTTCCTGCGTCCGGACATCGGCGTCACCATTGCCGATTGGATCTATGTGGTCGGCTCTTCTTTGTCGGCGATCTGCTTCCTGCTTGGCTTTCAGCTCCTCGCAGCAAATGCGGTCGGCGGACCGCTTCCGGATGAGCGCGGCGCAACGGCGGCAATACCCGGCAAGCGCCGGAGCCGGCTGAGCTTCGGAGACTTCTTCACCTTCTGGAAGCACGCCCTGCCGGCGCCCCTGAAGGTCCGATCGATGGTCGCGTGGTACGATCTGCTGGCCCGGCTCGACAAACGCGGCGAGATCCTGTTCATGAATCATGGCTACGCTCCCGGGCCGGACTCAGACGGCCTCGGTTCCCTTCCGGCCGATCTCGAGCCGTTCCGCTATCCCATTCAGCTCTATGACCTGGTGGCGCAGAAGGTCGACTGGGCCGGCAAGGATGCCCTCGAGGTGAGCTCCGGCCTGGGTGGGGGCACTTTGTGGCTGTCACGAACCTATTCGCCGGGATCGCTCACCGGCCTCGATATCGCAGCCAGCGCCGTGCAAAAGTGCCGGGACCGATATGGCGCCCTGGGCATACGCTTCGAAGCGGGCGACGCACAGGCGATGCCGTTTCGCGACGAATCCTTCGATATCGTCATCAATATCGAATCGTCATTGAACTACCCGGATATCGCCGCCTTCCTCAGGGAGGTGCATCGGGTCCTGAGGCCAGGGGGCCACTTTCTTTTCGCCGACTATCGGGGCCCGTCGAAGATGAAGCGTCTGCGCACGCTTCTCGCCGGCATGCCGTTCGAACCGCTCATGCTCGAAGACATCACCGAGGGTATCCTGCGCGGCCTCGCCAAGGAAGAGGATCGAAAGCGCATGCTGATCGACCGGATGGCGCCGCGAATCCTCCGGAAATCGATGGCCAGATTCGCCGGCCTCGGCAGCGGCGCATCGAGCGAATATTCCAAATTCGCGTCCGGGAGGAAGACCTATCTGGCCGCCGTCTTTCGCAAAGGGCACGGCTGAGCCTCTGGAACTGAAACAAGGCCTGATCTCACACCGTCGCCGCACTCATGAAACCGGTGATCGCCAGCAGGCTGGTGCCGAGATAGACCAGCGCGCTCAGAAGCTTCGTCACGCGCCTGAGGCCGGCATTCTCCAGACGCGAGAGGCGCAGCTGCGCGGCGAAGACGACGCAGAGCGTGTCGAAAGCGAGGCTCGTCACCAGATAGAGGCCGGCGAGGACCCACAGCTCACCCGCAGCGGCGCCGCTGCGGCCGAGGAAGGGCATGAAGAAGGCGGTGTAGAAGATGAGCGCCGTCGGGTTGCTCAAGGTGATGGCGAGCCCGTCGAGGAAGGGACCGCGCGGCCGCATGATCGCCTTGTGCCCGGACGTTGCGCCGGCGCCTTTGGCGAACAGCGTGGTGGCGGCGAGATAGAGGAGATAGGCCGCACCCGCGAGCGAAAGGTACGGGAAGACCTCGGCCAGCAACCGGCTGGAAAAGACCACCGACAGCGCCAGCGCGCCAATGAGCAGGACCTCGCCCAGGCCGATGCCGAGCACGGTGCGCAGGCCGGCGACGCGCCCGCTGCCCATGGTGTTACCGACAAGGATCGCCATCACCGGACCCGGGGTGAGCAACAGGATCGTCGTGGCGGTGAGGAATGCCGCAGCCGTCTGCCAATCCATGCATATTCTCCGATGAGATACAGGCCCGCCTGCGCCAACCCTCGAGGGGCTTACGTGCTGCCGGCGTTAGGCTTGTGGATTTGGGGATGGTTAAAGCGGTTGACGGATCAAGGCCGGAGCGCAGGCGGACCCGTGGCAATGCCAATGAGCTGGATGTCTCTTGCGAATATCGGATGAATGAAGGGTGGCTTCGCTTTTCGCGGCCCGATGTCCGGCGGATTCTGTCCGGCTTTTCGGTCTCGTGCGGTGCTCGCAGGCATCGTCGCCTCCCATTGCTTGATATTATAGTAGCGCAACGCCGCGGCGGCTCTTGTGCGGAAAGTCACTGGCGCAAAAATATATCCGCATCGCGGATGTCCGGCTTTCTCGCCTTCCGCCCGCATGCTAAAGCGCTTGAAAGTCAGGTCACCCGCTTTCGCGACGGACAACAGCGCGCATGGACAGGGTTTCGCCCGATCCTTTGGACACGAGCGGCAACGGTGCGCCCGCCTTCCGCCTCGTGCTGGTCCATGGCACCGGTGCGGGCACCCCCGGCCCGTCCGGTGATGAAAAATGGTGGCAGCCCGAAAGCGCCTTCGCGCAAGGCCTGATCGCCAGACTCTCCGGCGAGAAAGAAAACGGGCCACTCGTCGCAGCCGAAGCCTTCACCTGGAGCGGCGACAATTCCGAGCGCGAGCGGCGCATGGCCGGCAGGATGCTGGCGCAGAAACTCGCCACGCTCGAGCGCGAGGCCATCCCCTATCATCTCATCGGCCACAGCCATGGCGGCTCGGTCATCTGGCACGGGCTGAAACAGGCGGCGGCGCACGGCAATGCGCTCACCCATCTCGCCGGCTGGATCACCATCGGCACGCCGTTCCTCACGTTTTCGCCGCGCAACAGATGGTATCTCCTGTTCGCGACGCTGGCGCTCGCCCTGGCGCTCACAGCCGCTCTCTTCCTGCTGACGGTGCCGTCCGATCTCCTGGCGCAGGGCCATTTCGCGCCCTGGGCGACGGGCGCCATCTGGGCCGGGCTGGCGGCGCTCGCCGGCCTCGTCCTGCTGGCGGGCCTCGATCTCCTGACGCAGCTGCGCCTGCGCTGGCGAAGTGCTGCCGGCACTCTGCCCGACGCGCTCGGCAAAAGGCTCGCGCAAAGCTGGCTCGGCATCGCGCATGACCTCGATGAGCCCATCAACGGCCTCGCCGCATCGCTCTCGGGCCCGCCCGAGATCGCGCCGCGCTCGTGGCGGCCCAGGAGCGGCACGCAAGAGGCAACGGCCGAAGGCCTGCTGTCGCGCTGGCGCCGCTTCATCGCCCTTCCCTATGACAGCCTCATCGCCCCGCTCATCGACCAGTTCGTCTGGGACACCGGCATCGCCCGGCTGCAGGGGCGCGACGTCGCCGGCACCGTCATGACGGAGTGCCGCACGCGGCCCGCCTCCTTCGCCATCGCCTGGCCGCCGCTGCCCGAGGCGCTGCAGGCGGCGCTGGCGCAGAAAGCGGATGCGGCCGCCTCGCAAAGTGCTGCCGCCTTCCGCGCCGAACTCAAGAAGATCAGCGCCGGCGAAGCGCCGGCCGAGCGGATCGCCCAGGCGATCTCATGGAACGAGGTCATCCACACCACCTATTTCGCGCAAGAGCAGATCCTCGATCTCGCCGCCCGCTTCATCGCGACGCGCGGCGACGCCACCCGACCCGCGGGCAACGACGATGAGACAGCGCGGTGGATCGCGACGGGGCCACGCCCCGCGGCGCCGGTCACCCGGCATTTCGAGCCCTTCAGGCTCTATCTGGCGCGGCTCGCCGGCATCGCCCTCATCGCCGGCACCTTGAGCTTCGCGCTGTCGGCGGCGCACCGCGCCTGGCTGCTGCCCTATACCAACCGTTTCCAGATAGCGCTCATCACCGAGAACATCAGCCGGCCGCAATTCACCCGCCTGTGGGAATCGCCCACCGCCGGCAAGGTCCTCATCCGGCTGGTGGCGCTGGGCGAGAGCGAGCGCGTGTTCCAGTCGCTCGGCAATATCCGCCATCCCAATACCCGCATCATGGCGGCCGAGCTCGCCGCCTTCGGCTTCGGCTTCTATGGCGAACAGGCGTCGCTGGAGCGGACGGTCCGCGATTTCGCGAAGAGCGATTCCGGCGCGACCAACGCCAATCCGGCGATCGTGCTCAAAACCTACGGCCTCGCCGGCGCGCAGGCCTCCGGCGCCGCGCTGAAGGCCACGCTCGCAGCCGATCTCGAAACAGCACTCCTCACGCCCGACGGCCTCTATTCGTTCGGCCCCGGCGGGCCGGTCGATCTCGCGGCGACCCTGCTGCTCGCCAACGGACGGACCGGCGCGATCGACCGCCTGGTCAGCGAGATGACGATCGACTGCAAGAAGACCCTCGACTGGCTGGCGAAGAGCGGTTACGCGCCCACAACGCCCGCGGTGCGCGGCGAAGTCGAGACCTGCGCCAGGGAGCAGGGCGACAACGCCGCCGGGAAGACCACGCCCGAGGAGACGACCGCCCAACCCGCTTTCGGCACACAAGAGGCCAGCGCCGGCGCGCCGCCCAGTCCCTATGAGATCGCGCGGCGCATCAGCGTCCTCGCCGTGAAGAACGATTATGCCGCCGTGGCCCAGGCCATCTCGTCGTGGGACGAGAAAACCGCGCGCGAGGTCGTCGGCGCCATGCATCATGACGAGTGGATCAAGATCGCCGCGGGACTGGACGCCAACTCCTTCGCCCCGGCGGCGCGCCGGATCGGCGATCTCGTCGAGAGCGACCTTCAGGGGAGGCTCGGCGAATCGCTCTCCGAGACCTATGCGATCGGGCAGGCGGAGATCTTCGCCGAAGCCATACTGGCGCTCAAGCGAAGGGAAGCGCTCGCCCGCCATGCCCGGGCGCTCGACGATGCATCCCGCAAGGACGATTTTCTTGGCGCGCGCCCCGCCGCCCAGGCCGGCATCCTGCATTTCGCGCTCGGCGACATTCCCGCCTGGCGCGCAAGCTTCGGCCGGGCGATCGAGCAGGCCGCGAAGCTCAGCGAATCCGCCTTTCCCTTCGTCATGCGGCTTGCCGAAAAGGCGACCGAGACCGATCGCACCGTGGCGCTCGCCGCCCTCGCCCAGGCGACGAACCTCATCGAGGAGGCCTTCGCCATCGACAGCGTGCCGGATTATTCCTACAGCCTCACCGACATTTCACGCCTCTATGCAAGGCTCGGCGAATACCGCCTGGCGCGCGACGTGGCGGAGCAAGTGGGACAGAGGCTGGCGGAAACTCCGGGGGGCGAGGTCACCTCGCGCGAGACCGAGGGCGATCCGGCGCGCGAGAAGGACAGCCTGCGCGGCGGCGGCGTGCTCGGCGGCTATATCGCGATCCTCGACGCCGAGATCCGGCGCGCACTGCCGGAGCGTGCATCCCTTCTCGATATGATCGACCAGTGGCCCGAACCCAGCCCGCTGTTCCTCACCTCGTTCAACCGCGGCTGAGGCGTATTTTTCGGGCCGATGCTAGCCCAGATCGCCGTCATATCTGCCGGCGACCGTCACGCAGCAATTGCCGGGGACGACGCGGCCGGGCTGGCGCCTGCCGTAGACGATGCCGTCGGCGGCATAATAGAGCGTCTCGGGCTCGCGCGAAGGATCGGCGAGATTGTGGATGCGCCCGGCCGCTTCGCCCGCATGCACATCCGTACCCAGTTCCTGGAAAGGCTCGAACACACCCGCCACCGTCGCCAGCACGAAGCCGTCGCGGCCCGGGACGCGCAACAGCCTGCGCGGCTTCGCCACGGCGGGTTTCGGCGGCGGCAGGATGCCGAGATGGCCCAGCACATTGCGTACACCCCGCCGGCAGATGGCGAGCGCATCGAGGGTGACGGTGCCGGCCCCCGCCATCTCGGTGCCGACGGTGGTGAGGCCGGCCCTGACCGAGGCCGCGGTCGAGGTCCGGGGCTCGCCCAGATTGTCGATGACGACGGTGAGCGGCGCATCGAAGGCGAGGGCGGCCGCGATATTGCGCCGGTGATGGGCGGGATCGGGTGCGGGCTCGATGATGGCGCTGGGCAGGATCATCAAAGAGGAGCCGCCGGAATGGAGATCGAGATAGGCATCGCCCAGGGGAAAGACGACCTCGGTCACATAGGCCGATATCTGCCGGGTGATCGAGCCCGTTCTGTCGCCCGGAAAGGTGCGGTTGAGGTTGAGCCCGTCGACCGGCGAGGTGCGCCGGCCCGCCACGACCGCCGGCGTGTTGACGGCGGGCAGGAAGATGAGGCGGCCCTCGACCGTAGCCGGGTCGAGCCCGCGGATCATCTCGCCAAGCGTGATCGGGCCTTCATATTCATCGCCGTGATTGCCGGCCTGCAGGATGGCCGTCGGACCCGTGCCGTTCCGGATCACGGCGATCGGAATGCGAGTCGCCCCCCAGGCATCCTCATGCGGCGAATGGGCGATGTCGATGAAACCCGTCTGGCGGCCGGAGCGGTCGAAGTCGATATTGGTGCGGGCAGTGGACATGGGGATGATGCTTCAGCGTTGCGCGGACGGGAAAGCTAACCTTAAAACAGGCGCGCGCACATCCCCGCCAGGCGGACCCTCCCCGCGCCTGTGGCGGGGGAGGGATGAAGCGCCACGCCGAGCGAACGCTCGCTACATGCTGGGGAAATTGGCCGGCAGAGGCGTGCCGATCCACTTTTCCGACAGCGCCGACAGCGAGCCGTCGAGCAGGCCCAGATGGATATAGGTGTCGAGCCAGCGCAGCAGTTCCGGGCTGCCCTGCTGGACGCCGATATAACAGGGCGAGAACTGCAGGATGAATTTGGGCTTGAGCTGGATCTTCGGGTCCTTGTCCATCATGTCCTTGGCGACGACATCGGCGGTGGCGAGAAGCTGCGCCTGGCCCGAGGTGAAGGCGGCGGCGGCCGTCGCATCATCGTCGAAGCGGATGATCTTGGCGTTGGGCGCCGCCTTGGTGAGCTCGAGGTCCTGCGTCGTGCCGCGCGCGACCGCGATGGTCTGGTCGGTGAGATCGGAGGGCTTCGAGACGGCGATGCTGTCCGGGCCGAAGACGCCGATGGAAAGTGCCGCATAGGGCGAGGTGAAGGCGATCTGCAGCGCCCGCTCGGGCGTCGCCCCCATCGCCGCGATGACGATGTCGAGCTTGTCGGTGGCGAGATAGGGCACGCGGTTGGCGCCGGTGATCTGCTGCAGCTCGAGCTTGACGCCGAGCGCCTCGGCGATCTTCTTTGCCATGTCGACATCGAGGCCGACCGCCTCGTTGTTCTTGTCGACCGAACCGAAAGGCGGCACGTCGATCGGCACGCCGATGCGGATCTTGCCGGAGGAAATGATCTTCTGCAGGTCGGCGGCGGTCGCGGCGGATGCCGCGAACAGGCCGGCCACAAGCACGGCGAAGACAAGTCGCGATAGGTGTTTCAACATCTTGGTTCTCCCTAGTTGCTCTCTTTATCCGTGCACCGGCCTGTCCGAAAACCGATGCATCGCCTCAATGAAGCACGGCGCTCAGGAAACTCCTGAGTTCCGCCGTGCGCGGCTCGCCCAAGATCTCGCGCGCGGGGCCATCCTCGTGGATGCGGCCTTCGTGCATGAAGATCACGCGGTCGGCGACGTTCCTGGCAAAATTCATCTCATGGGTGACGAGCATCATGGTCATGCCCTCTTTGGCGACCCCTTCGAGCACCCGCAGAACCTCGCCGACGAGCTCGGGGTCGAGGGCGGAGGTGATCTCGTCGAACAGCATCAGCGCCGGCTGCATGGCGAGCGAGCGGGCGATGGCGACGCGCTGCTGCTGGCCGCCCGACAATTCGTCCGGATAGGCGAGGAGCTTGTCGGCGAGGCCCACCTTGGCGACCACCTCGCGCGCGAGCTCGCGCGCCGCCCCGGCATCGAGCTTGCGCACCAGCCGCAAGGCGAGCGTCACATTGCGCTCGACATTGAGATGCGGGAACAGGTTGTAGCTCTGGAACACCATGCCGGCCTTCTGGCGCAGCACATTGAGATCGGCCCTGGGGTCGGTGACGGTGATGCCGGCGACGGTGATGCGCCCGGCCTGCACCTTTTCGAGACCGTTGATGCAGCGCAGCAGCGTCGACTTGCCGGAGCCCGAGCGGCCGATGATGGCGGCGGTCTCGCCCTTCTCCAGCGTGAGCGACACCCCCTTCAGCACATCGACGGCGCCGAAGCTCTTGCTGACCTGGTCGAGCTCAACGAGCGGCATGGAGTCTCCTTTCCAGCCGGTGGCTGAGCTCCGAGAGGGAAAAACAGATGACGAAATAGATGGCGGCGACCGTCAGATAGACCGGCAAGGGCTGGAAGGTGGCGCCCGAGATGATCTGGCCGGCGCGCGTCAACTCGACGAAGCCGATGAGGGCGGTGAGCGAGGTGTTCTTCACCAGCTGCACCAGGAAGCCGACGGTCGGCGCCACCGCGATGCGGAAGGCCTGCGGCAGCACGACATAGACGAGACGCTGCGCATAGGTGAGGCCGAGCGAGGCGCCCGCCTCCCATTGCCGGGGCGAGACGGATTGCAGGCTGCCGCGCCATATCTCGCCGAAGAAGGCGGAGGAATAGATCGAGAGCGCCGCCGCGGCGGCGGTCCAGGCATCGACCTGAATGCCGGCGAGCGGCAGGCCGAAGAAGAAGACGAAGAGCTGGCCGAGAAGCGGCGTGCCCTGGATGAGGTTGATATAGGCGATGACCAGCCAGTTCAGGGGCCGGAACGGCAGGTTGCGCAAGACGGCGACGATGAGGCCCAGAAGGCCGCCGCCCAGCATGGCGACGAGCGCCAGAAGCACGGTCCAGCGCGCCGCGAACAGCAGATAGACGATGTCCTGCGTGGCGAATTCGCGGATCATCGGGCGGGCCTCTTCACGAAGACGGCCCAGTAGATCAGGGCGAAGAGGGCGCGGAAGCCGAGCGTCAGCGCCAGATAGGACAGGGTGATGAGCGTATAGGCCTCGAAGGAGCGGTAGGTACGCGAATCGATGAAGGCCGCCTGGTTGAAGAGCTCCGGCACGCCGATCGAGGAGACGACGCAGGTGGCGAGCATGATCAGCACGAACTGGCTGGCAAGGGCGGGATAGATCGCCTTCAGCGCCTGGAACAGCACGACATGGCGGAAAGTCTGGCCGGCGGTGAGACCGAGCGACAGGCCGGCCTCGACCTGGCTGCGGCGCACCGATTCGAAGCCGGCGCGCAGAATCTCGGCGGCATAGGCGCCCATGTTGATCGAGAGCGCGATGAGGGCGGCGGTCTCGGCATCGAGCCTGATGCCCAGCGACGGGAAGCCGAAGAAGACGATGAAGAGCTGGACCAGCAAGGGCGTGTTGCGGATCGCCTCGACATAGAGGCGGGCCGGGCGGCGGACGAAATTCGCGGCATGGCCCGAGGCGATGGCGACGGCGAGCCCGATCAGCAAGCCCAGGACCATGGTGATGGCCGAGAGCTTCAGGGTGAGCAGCACGCCGGACACAATCTCGTCCTGGTAGCGCAGCAGAACCTCGAAGCGGAAATTATAACCCATCAGGATGCCCCCTTGCGCGTGATGGCGGATGCGACGGCATCCGCTACACCGAAGCGGGACCGGAACCGAGGGCCGGACCGTTGCGCCACCGCCCTAGCCCCAGGACCGGGGCGCATGGCGGGAAAGGGGGAAACAATCATCGAGTGTGTGAGGGCGAGCGCGCGCATGGCCCTACTCCACCACCATGAGATCGCGCGAGACGCGGCTCAGAAGCTCCGCCCCGTTGCGCGTCACCAGCACGCTGTCGATGATGCGCGCCCCCAGCCCTTCCTCGCCAATGAAGACCGGCGGCTCGACCGTCACCACCATGCCCTCCTCGAGGAGGTAGGGGCTGTCGCCAATGAGAAGCAAGGCCTCGGCCCAGCTCGGCGGGAAACCCGGCCCCAGCGCATAGCCCGACAAATGCACGCGATGCGCCTCGAGCCCGGCCTCGGCGATCACGGCGCGCGCCTTTTCATGCGGCAGCCGCGCGGCGACGCCATCGCCGATCGCCGCCAGCATGGCATCGGCGGCCCGGCGCACCACGTCATAAAGCTCACGCATGCGCGCGCTGGGCTTGCCCAGCACGAACTGCCGGCCAATGGTCGCGGTGTAGCGCCGGGCGGTGGCGCCGAATTCGATGCTGCCGAAATCACCCGGCGCCAGGACGCGCTCGGTCGGCGCGCCATGGCTGAAGGCCGAGCGCGGGCCGGAGACAAGATTGATCGGGCTGGCGGCGATGCCGCTGCCATTCTCGAGCAATGTCTGATAGACGGCGCCGGCAAGCGCAAGCTCGCTGCGGCCGGGACGAAGCTCGCGTCCGAAGCGCTCGAGGCCCAGATCGGCGGTCGCCGCGGCCCGGCGCACGAAAGCGAGCTCGGCCGGAGACTTCCTCAGCTTGAGCGTGGCGATGAGGCCCGTCGCATCGACGGGCGGCCGGTCGGTGAACAGCTCGCGCAACGCGATGTAGTGATGGGGATGGAGATAATGCGCCGGCACTTCGAGGCCGATGCGCTTGCCGAACAACCCATGCCGGCGGGCGAGTGCGGCGAAGACGGGAATCGGGTCCTCGCTCTCGCCGCCGCCGAAACCAAACACTTCCTCGGCGAGCGATTCGCTCAGGAACTCGTTCACCTCGCCGCGGCGGGTCAACATGACCAGCTTCTGGCCGTCGGCGCCCACCAGCAGGCACTGGAATTCCTGGTAGCTCTTGGCGTCGCTGCCGGTGAGCCAATGAATGGAGGCGGGATGGATGACGATCAGCCAGTCGAGCTCCTGCTCTACCATGCGCCGGCGCGCCCGCGCGAGGCGGTCGGCGAATTCGGCGCGGGTGAAATCGTGCTTCGACATGGCTCAGGTCACCGCCAGGGCTTCGATCTCGATGAGGAGATCCTCGAAGGCGAAACCCTCGACGCGGATCGCCGTCACCACCGGGCCCGGATCGCCATAGAATTCGCGCTGCACGCGCGCGATGACCCGGCGCTGAGCCTCGATCTCGGCCCAGCTGCCCTCGGCGTGATAATAGATATAGAGCCTGACGACATCGCTCTCGTCGAGGCCGCCTTCGGCCAGCGTGCGGCGGATGAAGGTGAAGACGTTGCGCGTCTGCGCCTCCATGTCGCCGCCCACCGCGCGGGCCTTGTCGTCGGCGGAGATCTGGCCGCCAATGAAGGCGAGCGGGCCGATCTTCCAGCCTTGCGTGAACTGGTTGCCCTCGATGCTCCAGTCCCAATGGCCTTCGGGCTGCAGGCGCTGCTTGTCATCGCCCAGCACGGCGATGCCTTCGACCTGGATCAGCTCCTCGCTTTCGCCGAGGCCGGCGATGCGCAGCCCCGCCCCCGCGGCCGAGGGCACCGACATATAGCGGCGGCGGACATGGGTCATCTTCTCCCAGTAGTCGGTGACGGCGCGGCCGAGCCCCGAAAAACGGAAGAAGGTGTTCTGGCGCATGAGATTGTCGCGGCTGCCGCCGCCGGCCTTGAGCAAGGTGTCGAGATTGCGGAAGGCCTCGTCGGTCTGGATCTCGATGTCGCCCTTGCCTTTGACCCGGCCCTTGGCATCGAGGGCGCGCTGGCCGCCAATGAACAGCATGTCATCGACCTTCCAGCCCTGGACGAAGGGAAGGGCGCGGTCCCAGGCCCAGTGGCCCTGAGGGGCCAGCACTTCGCGCCTGCCGCCGATGACGGCCCAGGCATCGACCATCAGGCATGCGTCCGCGCGGTCGAGGCCGCAACGGATCTCGGTCGTCACCGGACCGGGCGAGGAGAAACAGCGGACGCGCACCGCATCGAGCGCGGCGCGGAACGCGGCGACGGCGCTCTCGTCCCCAGAGCAGGAGAAATAGATATTGTGCTTCACGACATCGCCGAGACCGGCACCGGCCATGGCGAGGAGCGCTTCGAGCCTTGCGAAGATCGTGCGGGCCTGGGCCGTCACATCGCCGGACACTCCGCCTGCACCCGCAACCGGCGCCAGCAAACCCCCGACGAGGATCAGGTTCCCGGCCCGCACGACCGCGCCGCCGTCCGCGTCGCGAAAGAACTGCTTGAGCACCCCGCTCCTCCCGTCTTTTTTACTTACTTACATGCAAGTCAGTATATCTGTCAAATACCGACTCCTCGCAGGCTGCGAAAACCGTTCGATGGTCGGGTCGGGCCCGACCCCGAACTTTTCGGGCCGATGGTCCTTTTCGCATCGGCTTTACCCGAAAACCGCTCACACTTTTCGGGCCGATGCT
>CAZICN010000019.1:0-7992 GCA_964537655.1 uncultured Aestuariivirga sp. | reverse complement strand
CCGAAAACCGCTCACACTTTTCGGGCCGATGCTTGTAAGTAAGGCCATGAGCGAGAACGACACGCGGCAGGCGATCAAGGATACGGCGCTGGATCTCCTGGTCCGCCATGGCTATCGCGGCATGAGCTTCGGCGACATCGCCCAGGAACTGGGCACCACCCGCGCCAATATCCACTATCATTTCGGCGGCAAGCAGGCGCTCGTCGAGGAGGTGCTGGGCGACTATGTCCAGGCGACGCTCCTCGCCCTGCGCGCCATCTGGTCGGCACCCGATCTGCGCCTCGGTGGCAAGATCGACGCCATGGTCGGTCACAGCCGCACCCGCTTCCAGCGTTTCAACGCCAAGGGACGCGACGGACAGCCCTGGAGCCTGATCGCGCGGCTACGGCAGGATGCCGACCTGCTGAGCGCCAAGGGCCGGCAGATGCTCGACCATTTCGGCAGCGAGATGATGGCGATCTTCGCCGAGGCGCTGGCCGCGGCCGAGGCCAAGGGCGAGCTCGCACGCAATGTGCGCGCCACCGACGCGGCCGAACTTCTCGCCGCGATCGCCGACAATGCCGCGCCCATCACCCTGACCGAAGGCGGCTTCCGGCGTCTCGAGACGATCTATGGCGGCCTCAAGCGGATGATCGAGCCGAGGCCCGACTGAACAGGAGCCGATCCATGACCCATGATGCAGCAGCCGGACCGCAGCTCGGCAGGACCGCGGCCATTCCCGCTTCGCCGGAAGAGGCGGTGCTCGACACCGTTCCCAATCCGCAGGCCGGCACGCTCTATCTCACGCGCTTCACCTGTCCCGAATTCACTTCGCTCTGCCCGGTGACCGGCCAGCCGGATTTCGGCCATCTGGTGATCGACTACGCGCCCGACAGACTGCTGGTCGAATCGAAGTCGCTGAAGCTCTTCCTGACGAGCTTCCGCAATCACGGCGCCTTCCACGAGGACTGCACCGTCTATGTCGCCAAGCGCCTCCGGGACGCGGCCAAGCCGGTGTGGCTGCGCATCGGCGGCTACTGGTATCCGCGCGGCGGCATTCCCATCGATGTGTTCTGGCAGACAGGCGAGCCGCCCCAAGGCCTGTGGCTTCCGGACCAGGGTGTCGCCAGCTATCGTGGACGCGGATGAGGAGGACGAGATGAACGATCCCCTGCACTCGCTGCGGCTGCGCGAAGGCGTCGTCTTCCTTCTAGCCTTCGCGCTGTGCATCCCGGCGGCGAACTGGCTCATCCTCCATGTCGGCACCACCTGCGTGCCGCAAGGCCCGTGCCTCATCCCGGTGGCGCCCGGCGTGATGGCGCCATCCGGCGTGCTGATGGTGGGGCTGGCGCTGGTGCTGCGCGACCTGATCCAGCGCCGGCTCGGCGTGAAGGTGGCAGCGGCCGGCATCATCGGCGGCGCGGCCTTGTCGGCGCTCTTCGCGCCGGCCCATCTCGTGCTCGCCTCGGCGGCGGCGTTTCTTCTGTCGGAGACCGCCGATCTGCTCGTCTACACGCCCTTGCAGAGGAAGGGGCTGGTGCGGGCCGTGGCGCTGAGCAGCATCGCCGGCCTTGTCATCGACAGCCTCGTCTTCCTCTATCTCGCCTTCGGCAGCCTCGCCTTCCTCGAAGGCCAGGTGATCGGCAAAGCGTGGATGGTGCTCGCCGCCCTTCCGGTCATCGCCTGGCTCAAGCGGCGCGACGAACGGCTCGGCCTCACCCCGGCCTGAAGGAGATCGCGATGAGCCTCTATGTCCTCCTCGAAATCATCGCCTTGACCGGCGCCGGTCTCACCGCCGGCATCTTCTATGCCTTCTCGACCTTCGTGATGGCCGCCCTCGCCCGCCTGCCGCCCGAGCAGGGCATCGCGGCGATGAACTCGATCAATGTCACGGTGATCAATCCCTGGTTCATGGCGGTGTTCATGGGAACGCCGGCGCTGTGCGCCATTCTCATCGTCATGACCTTGTTCAGATGGAGCGAGCCCGGCAGCCTCATCGTCCTCGCCGCGGCGCTGATCTATATCGCGGGGTCGTTGCTGGTGACCATGATCTTCAATGTGCCGCTCAACAACGCGCTCGCCGCCACGGCACCGGCAAGTGCGGAGGGTGCGGCCCTGTGGACGCGCTACCTGACGGAGTGGACCTTGTGGAACACCGTGCGCACGATCCTGCCGCTCGCGGCAATGCTTCTGTTCATCATCGCTCTGTGGATGCAAGCCCGCGCATTGCCGCCAAACTGAGATCCTTCAATAAAGTGTGATCAGGCGCGCGAATGGCGCAAGCGTGGCGCGACCCGGCGGACAACGCGCAGCTCACGCCGGCGCGGCGCATGGCCGGCATCGAGCCTGTCGATGCCCCACTGGGCGGCGTGGAAGGACAGGACATAGACGATCAGGATCCAGCCGAAGCCCAAAAGGGCGGCGAGGACGATCAGTGAAAACAAAGCCTTGTGCGCCGACAGAGTCATGGACTCCTCCCGCTCGAGAAACTCGCGAATAGCCTGATTGGCGTTGCCGTCGGCCCGCCCGGGAAATCCACGGTGCTTCAGGGGCGGGCCGGGCTTCAGCCGGCGGTTAAGCCTGGCGAAGCACGTCTCGACAACGTCCGCCCCGGGGAAAGGTTCCTGCGTTCCGGTTGACTCACATAGGACTCCTATGTATTAAGAACCATGGCGGATTTCCCTCACTCTCCCCTGGCCGAACGGCTCAGCGACGGACTCGAAAGGCTGGCGGCCCTGCAGCGGCTGGAGCACTGGCGGGTCTCGGGCGAAAGAGGTCTCAACCCGACCCAGCTCGCGATATTGCGGCTCCTCGGCCGACCGGGCCCCTCGGGGATGCGGGTCCAGGCGATCGCAAAGGAACTCGGCCTCAGCCAGCCGACCGTCACCGATTCGCTCCAGGCGCTCGAGCGCAAGGGGTTCATCATCCGCGCGCACGACCCACAAGATCGCCGCGCATCGCTTCTTCACATCACCGAGACCGGCCGGGCGGCAGTGCAGGCGGCGCGCGGCGAGATGACCTTGACCGACAAGGCGCTCGCCGCGCTCACCCGCCAGGAACAATCGGCGCTGCTCGCCATCACCATCAAGATGATCCGCGCACTGCTCGACGACGGCCGCATGCCGGCCAAGCGCATGTGCGTCACCTGCCGGCACTTCCGACCGCAGGCGCGGCCCGGAACGGCCACACCTCATTATTGTGAATTCGTGCACGCCTCTTTCGGCGCCGATGACCTGCGGCTCGATTGCGGCGACCACGATGCGGCATCACGCGACCACCAGGCTGCCACCTGGCGGATATTCAGCGCGGACGATGCCGGGCTCCGGGCAAACCAACATGAGGAGACAAGTGAATGACATCCCTTCTACCTGTGAGCGGTGCGGCATTGCTGCTCGCCACGGCACTCGCTTCATCGGCCGAGGCGCATGAGATCACCGCCAAGGCCGATGCCAAGGTGGCGCCGGCCTTCGACATCATCAAGGCCAGGGCCGAGACCGACGGACGCCTCACCGAATTCGCCATGGAAGTTTCGGGCGTTGCCGGCAGCATCAAACCCGAGGCGACCGGCAAGCTCACCGGCGCCAAAGTCGAAGCCTATGTGTGGCCGACCAGGATCGATCCCGCGGCACAAGGCTTCGACAAGGGCTCCGGCATCCTGGCGCTCGCCATCACCGCGCATCCCGATTTCGACGACACGCCGCTTTATGACGAGAACAATGACGGCGATCCGGCCAATGACGGGGCGGGGTGGCATGCGCACTGGGTGGTGCTCGGCGAGGACAAGGCCTGCGGTGCGGCCCTCAAGGTGAAAGACGTGTCGCCCGGCACCGACCTCCTGCCCGCTACCGCGCCCGGCCTGCCGATCGCCCTCGACAGTCCCGGCATGTCGGCGCTGCTCAAGGGATCGAGCGTCAGGATCACGGTGCCGCTGCGCAATGCCGAGAACGCCTCGTTCGATGCCGTGACCGCGCAGTTGCAGGTCAACAGCGACGGCAAGGCGCCATTGCTCTGCGTGACGGGCGTGCACAAAATCGCATCAGGGAAGCTGAGTTTCCCCGGCACGATCACGCTCAAGAAATAACGCCCCCACAAACTTGACGTAACGATGGCCCGCCGGCTGCCACCGGCGGGACCACCTTTTTCAGCCGCTCCGGGCAAAACCAGAGAGGCGCGCCATGATGCCAGAGGCAGTATCGCATTGCCATCGGGCTTCGCCTTTCGGCGTATTTGTCGCCCGGGCAGCGAGCCCTTATAAGATTCGCTCTTCTTGGCTAGGCGGGAACCAACCTGCCAGCCAAGCCCACGGAGCGAGCCCGCAGGGTGCGGGCATCAATGGAGGAAATCTCGAATGGATCGCCGTAAATTCTTCGCGTCGGCCGGCACCGCCGCTGTTGCAGCCTCAACTCTCGCCGCCCCCGCCATCGCCCAGTCGATGCCGGAGCTCAAATGGCGGCTCACCTCAAGCTTCCCGAAAAGCCTCGACACGATCTTCGGCGCGGCGGAAGCGTTCAGCCAATACGTCTCCGATGCGACCGATGGAAAATTCCACATCCAGGTGTTTCCGGCCAACGAGATCGTGCCCGGCCTCAAGGCGGCCGATGCCGTCACCAACGGCTCGGTCGAGATCTGCCACACCGCGTCCTATTACTATATCGGCAAGGATCCGACTTTCGCCTTCGGCACGGCGATCCCCTTCGGCCTCAATGCGCGCCAAACCAATGCCTGGTTCTATTATGGCGGTGGCAACGAGCTGCTCAACGAATTCTACGCCGGCCACAAGATCCATGCGCTCCCCGGCGGCAATACCGGCACGCAGATGGGCGGCTGGTTCCGCAAGGAAATCAAGACGCCGGAAGACCTCAACGGCCTCAAGATGCGCATCGGCGGCTTCGCCGGGCGAGTGATCTCCAAGCTTGGCGCTGTGCCACAACAGATCGCCGGCGGCGAGATCTATACCGCACTCGAGAAAGGCACCATCGATGCGGCCGAATGGGTCGGCCCCTATGACGACGAGAAGCTCGGCTTCAACAAGGTGGCGAAGTTCTACCACTATCCCGGCTGGTGGGAGGGCGGCGCGGCGCTGCATTTCTTCATCAACACCGACAAATGGGCGAGCCTGCCGAAGAGCTACCAGTCGATCGTCACCGCGGCGGCGGCGGCCGCCAATGTCGACATGCTCGCCAAATATGATGCGCGCAACCCGGCGGCCCTCAAGAACCTGGTCGCCGCGGGCACGCAGCTCAAGCCGTTCTCGCCGGAAGTGCTCGCCGCCTGCCACAAGGCGGCGATGGAGCTCTATGCCGAGACCTCGGCCACCAACCCGGTGTTCAAGAAATTCCTCGACGCGCAGACGGCCTTCAAGAACGACGAATATCTGTGGTTCCAGGTGGCCGAATACGCCTTCGACAACTACCAGATCCGCAACCGCGCCAAGGGCTGATCACGTCACATCGCCGCGATCGCGCAAACCCCGGCCGAAAGGCCGGGGTTTTTCAGTTGGAGGGCAGCTCGATCGGCGCCAGATCCTCGATGACCGGAATATCGAGCTGCTGGATGGTGCTCGGATCCACGCCGGTTCCCTTGTCGAGGAACACTGTGACCACTTCGGGGAAGTAGATGAGGATGCCGACGAGAATGAGCTGCAGCCCGACCCAGGGAATGGCGCCGAGATAGATGTCGTTCGTCCTGACCACCGGCGGCGCCACGCCGCGCAGATAGAACAGGGCGAAGCCGAAGGGCGGATGCATGAAGGACGTCTGCAGATTGGCGCCGATGAGCACGCCGAACCAGATGAGATCGATGCCGAGCTTGGCCGCCACCGGCGCCAGCAGCGGAATGACGATGAAGGCGATCTCGAAGAAATCGAGGAAGAAGGCGAGGATGAAAATGAAGATGTTGACGAAGATGAGGAAGCCGATGACGCCGCCGGGCAGCGCGGTCAGCAGGTGCTCGATCCACACGCCGCCGTAGAAACCCTGGAAGATCGAGGAGAACATGGTCGAGCCCAGGAGGATGAAGACGACCATGGTGGAGATGCGCGTCGTCGTGTCCATCGCATGCCAGAACATCTTCCAGTCGAGGCGGCGGTTGAACCAGGCGAGCGCGATCGAGCCGATGACGCCCATGGCGCCCGACTCGGTCGGCGTGGCGAGGCCCATCAGGATGGTGCCGAGCACGATGAAGATGAGGGCGAGCGAGGGCACCATGCCGCGGACGAGCATGGCGGCGAGCTTCCAGCCCTTGAGGGTCCGCGCCTCGACCGGCAGGGCCGGCATCATCTTCGGGAAGATGATGCTCATGGCGAGGATATAGAGACAGAACAGGGCGACCTGCAGGATCGACGGCCCAAGGGCGCCGCGATACATGTCGCCGACCGGCTTGCCGAGCTGATCGGCGAGCACGATGAGGACGAGCGCCGGCGGGATGAGCTGGGTGATGGTGCCCGAGGCGGCGATCACGCCGGTGCCGAGCTTCATGTCGTAGCCGTAGCGGATCATCACCGGCAGCGCGATCATCGCCATGGCGATCACCGAGGCGGCGACCGTACCGGTTATGGCGCCGAGGATGGCGCCGACGAAGATCACGGCATAGGCGAGGCCGCCACGCACCGGACCGAAGAGCTGGCCGAAGCCCTCCAGCATGTCCTCGGCGAGGCGCGAGCGTTCGAGAATGGCGCCCATGAAGGTGAAGAAGGGAATGGCGAGCAGGAGGTCGTTCGACATGACGCCCGACAGGCGCAAGGGAACGGTGTTGAGGAAGCTCGCATCGAGCAGGCCGGTCAGGATGCCGAAGGCGGCGAAGCCGAGGCCGACCGCGGCGAGCGAGAAGGCGACCGGATAGCCGATGAGCAGGAAGATGACGAGGCCCGCGAACATGAACGGGGCGATGTCGATGGGCTGCATCTATTGCACCGGCTTTTCGTAGGAGGTGTCCATCTGGATGTCGCCCCTGAGCGCCTCGATGCGCTTGATGAGCTCCGAGATGGCCTGCAGGAACAGCAAGGCGAAGCCGAGCGGGAACATGAGCCAGGCGGGCCAGACGGCGAGGCCCGCGGCATTCGTCGACTGCTCATGGGTGATGAAGGAATTCCAGAACATCTCGAAGGTCAGGTAACCCATGACGGCGCAGCCCGGCATGAGGAAGAGGAGGGTGCCGAGGATATCGACCCACAGGCGCTTGCGGTGGCCGAGCATGCCGTAGAGGAGGTCGACGCGGACATGCTCGTTGAGCCGCAGCACATAGGCGCAGCCCAGCATGAACATGGCGCCGAAGAAATACCACTGGATCTCGAGCCAGAAGTTCGAGCTGCGGCTGATCGTGTAGCGCGATATGGCGTTGAGGGCGCTGACGAGACAGGCCATCAGCATGGCGACGCTCGCCAGCTGGCCGAAGCGGGTGTTGATAATGTCTATCGCGCGGCTCAAGGCCAGCAGAGCTGCCACCGCATTCCTCCCCTCATTCCATTGGCGGGCCGCTTTGTCCCGAAAAGCGCAGCGGCCCGATGCTCCGGTTGACCGGAATCGTCATTGGGGCGAAAGTTTAGGAGCAAATCAGCGACCGCAACAAGCCCGAATTCTGTGCACGCCATGCTACCTTCGATCAAGCCCGACGGGCGCCAGTCCCAGACCGCCTTCGCCATCCAGAAAGGCGTGTGCCGGCATCTGCGTGCCGCCGGCTTCGCCACCTTGACCGAATTCACCCTGGCGTCAGGGCGGCGTGTCGATGTGATGGGCCTGTCGCCCGCGGGGCAGATCTGGATCGTCGAGATCAAGTCGTCGCTCGAGGACTTCCGCGCCGATCTCAAATGGCCGGAATACCGCGATTTCTGCGACCGGCTGTATTTCGCCATCACCACCGAACTCGCCCCCGAGATCATGCCGGCCGAGGCAGGCCTCATCATCGCCGATGCCTGGGGCGCCGAAATCCAGCGCGACCCGGCCGAGCACCAGCTGCATGCGGCGCGGCGCAAGGCGATGACGCTCAGCTTCGCGCGCGCCGCGGCGCTGAGGCTGC
>CAZICN010000018.1:0-30031 GCA_964537655.1 uncultured Aestuariivirga sp. | reverse complement strand
TGGCACATCGATGCCGTCGGGGGGCCGTCCACACCAACACTTTTCGGTCCGATGCTCTAAAGGAATCGATCACGTTTATGAGTTTGGATCGATCCGATCCAAACTCATCGTGATCTAGCTAGTGCTTGAGGACCTGGCTCAGGAACAGCCGGGTCCGCTCGTTCTTGGGCGCCGAGAAGAAGTCCTTGGGCGGCGCCACCTCGACGATCTGCCCATGATCCATGAACACCACGGTGTCGGCGACGGTCCTGGCGAAGCCCATCTCGTGGGTGACGCAGACCATCGTCATGTGCTCCTCGGCCAGCGCCACCATGACGTCGAGCACTTCCTTGATCATTTCCGGATCGAGCGCCGAAGTGGGCTCGTCGAACAGGATGATATGCGGCTCCATGCACAAGGCGCGGGCGATGGCGACGCGCTGCTGCTGGCCGCCCGAAAGCTGGCTCGGAAACTTGTGGGCCTGTTCGGCGATGCGCACCCGCTTCAGATATTCCATGGCGCGGTCTTCGCATTCCTTGCGCGGCAGCTTGCGCACCTTGCGCGGCGCCAGCGTCAGATTGTCGAGCACGCTCAGATGCGGGAACAGGTTGAACTGCTGGAACACCATGCCGACCTCGCGGCGCACATGCTCGATGTTCTTGACATTCTCGTTGAGCTCGACGCCTTCGACGAATATCTGGCCCGACTGGTGCTGCTCCAGCCGGTTGATGCAGCGGATCGCCGTGGATTTACCCGAGCCCGACGGCCCGCAGATGACCATGCGCTCGCCCTTGCCGACCGTCAGCGAGATGTCCTTGAGGACCTGGAAGGTGCCATACCATTTGTTGACGCCGCGCATCTCGATCATCGGCGCCGTGGCGGCGGGAGAGGTTGATGCTGATTCCATTTTTGGCCTCCGGACTATCGCGAGCCGCTCAAGCGCCGCTCCAGGACTCTGGAGCCGACGGTCAGCGGATAACACAGGGCGAAGTAGACGATGGCCACCAGGCCATAGATGAGGAAGGGCTGGAAGGTCGCGTTGGCGAGGATCTGGCCGGTCCTGGTCAGCTCGTTGAAGCCGACGATGGACGCCAGCGCCGTGCTCTTGAGCAGCTGGACGAGAAAGCCCACGGTCGGCGGCACGGCGATCTTGAGGGCCTGCGGCAGGATCACATAGCGCATCTGCGTCATGAAATTCATGCCGAGGCTGGCGCTGGCGTCCCACTGGCCGCGCGGAATGGCATCGATGCAGCCGCGCCATATCTCGGCGAGGAAGGCGCCGGCATAGAGCGTCAGCGCCACCCCGGCCGCCAGCAGCGGCGAGACGTCGATGCCGAGCAATGGCAAGCCGAAGAAGACGAGGAAAAGCTGGAGCAGCAGCGGCGTGCCCTGCAGCAGCTGGATGTAGAAATTGGTGAAACGGCCGCCGGCCGTGGGATAGGCATAACGCCAGAGCAGCAGGAGCAAGGCCGCCACGCCACCGCCGGCAAAGGCGATCACCGACAGCATCAGCGTCCAGCGTGCCGAGAGCAGGAGGAAGGGAATGATGTCGGCGAGGCTGAGGTCTGCCATCAGCGGCGCCCCGCGAACAGGCGGCGCCCGGCGCGGGCGAAGGCCCAGCGCAGGAAGACCGCCATGCCGAGATAGATCACGGCGATGACGAAGTAGGTTTCGAAGGCCCGATAAGTGCGCGACTGGATGAAGTCGCCGGCATGGGTGAGATCGGTGACGGCGATCTGCGAGACGACGGCCGATTCGAGCATGGTGATGACGATCTGGCTGACCAGTGCGGGATAGACGGTTGCGATGGCCTGCGGCAGGATGATGTAGATGAAGACCGAAACCGGCGCGAGGCCGAGGGCGAAACCCGCCTCGCGCTGGCCGGGGGGAACGGCTTCGATCCCGGCCCTGACGATCTCGATGCAATAGGCCGTCAGGTTGACCGTCATGGCGAGGACCGCCGCCGCGAGCGCCGACATTTTTATGCCGAGGCTGGGCAATCCGAAGAAGATGAAGAAGAGCTGGACGATGAAGGGCGTGTTGCGGATGAGTTCGACATAGGCCGCGACCAGCCTGCGCGCCCAGCCGAGGCCCCAGCGCGAGGTCGCCGCACCGCCGATGCTGAGCGCGATGCCGAGCGTGGCGGCGATCGCGGTCAATGCGAGGGTTATTCCCGCTCCGTGCAGGAGCAGGCCCACATTGTCCGCAATCGCGCTGAAGTCGAACTCATACCCCATGGGGAGATCAGAACCCCGCGGGCAAGGGCTGCCTGAGCCACTTGACGGCAATTTCGTTCAGGCTGCCATCGGCCTTCATGGCCTTGAGGGCCGCGTTCACCTTCTCCTGGAGAGGCACCTCGCCCTTCTTGACGCCCATATGCGAGGGCGATGTCAGGAGCTGGAACTTCTCCACCGGCTCGATGGCCGGATTCTTGGCGAGGATCGTGGCGCCCACGTCGTTGCCGACGACCATCAGCTGCGCCTGGCCCGACAGGAAGGCCGAGATGACGCCATTATAGTCGTTGTAGCGCTGGATGTCGGCATCCGGCGGCGCGACCTTGGTCACTTCGGTGTCTTCGAGCGTACCGCGATTGACCGCGATCGTCTTGCCGGCGAGGCCGGCGGCGTCCTTCACCTCCACCTCTTTCGGCCCCATGACGGCAATGTAGTAGGGCGCATAGGGATCGGTGAAGCCGACGACCTGGGCCCGCTCGTCGCTGTAGCCGATGCTGAGCAGGAGATCGACCTTGCCTTCCGTGAGATAGGGAATGCGGTTCTGGCCGGTGATGCCGACGAGCTCGGCCTTGACGCCGAGAGCCTGGGCCAGCTTGTCCGCGACCTCGGTGTCATAGCCCTGGATCTTGAGATCGGATCCGAGCGAGGCGAAGGGCGGGAAATCCTCGAAGATGCCGATCCTGATGACGCCGGCCTTGGTGATGTCCTCGAGGACATCGGCCTGCGCCGGAGCCATCGGGGCGAACAGAAGGGCAGCGGCGAGGGAAAGGCCAGCACCCAGCCCGGCCCTGCGTGAAAGGGAAAGTGTCATGTTGAGCTCCTAGCGTTTCCATGCGCGCGATCTTCCGGCGCGTCAGCTTCCAATGTCGCCGCTCGGCTGTCCGATCAATAGCGATGATCCGAAAGTCAGTTCGGCGGCGGTCGATGTGTAGGGCCCCCGGCCAAAGGATCGCCCGGGAACCGCACGACCGCAAGCGCCAAAAGCAGGGCGACTGGGCCTTCAGGCCAGCGCCTCCCAAACACAAGCGGGCGTGCCCGACCACGACAGACGGTAAAGGGCGCCCTGCGCGACCGACTGGACGACATTAGGCCACAAAGCCGCGATGCAGGTGCCGCCGGCATGGCGGACGGACGGAGCTTCCTTACCTGTCCTATGCTCTGGCGGCGTCGGCCGCCCGAAGCCTTTTCGCCAAGGCCTGCAGGAGCTTCCAGGCCATGGTGCCGTTCTTCTCGACCAGCGGGCGGAACTCCCAGAAAGTAATGCCATAACAGACGAGATCGGTCGCCGCCGTCACCGTGGCGGAACGCGGACCGCCGTCGATGAGGGCGATCTCGCCGAAATGGTCGCCCGGCCCCAGAGTGGCGAGCTCGACCCCCTTGTTCGTGACCTTGGCCTCGCCCGACTCGATAAAGAAGAAGGCCGCACCTCCAGACCCTTCCATGATGACGGTCTCGCCCTTGGCGAAGCGGCGCTCCTTGACGACACGGGCGATCTGCTCGGCCTGCCGTCTGTCCATGTCGGCGAAGAGCTGGACGCGCCTCAGCGCCGTCACCGGATCGCGCGGCGGCGGACCCAGGGGCTGAGCCGTGCTCGCCGACTTGCCGGTGGTGACGGCGCGGCATTGGAGGAGATAGAGCACGCCATCCTGGAACGCCCATTCGATGTCGCGGCGCGGGCCATAGACCTTCTCGCATTGGAGAGCGAGTTCGCTCAAACCCGCGAGGGCCGCATCATCGAGGCAGAGCTGGCTCACCTGCAAGGGCTGCACTTGCTCTTCGAATGTGCCGCCGCTCGGCAGCGAGCGGATGGCGATGCGCTTGCGCCCGGCCTTGCGCTCCAGCACCTGGCCGGAGCGGTCGAGGCGGAAATGATCGGGCACGACGAGGCCCGCCACCACCGCTTCGCCGAGGCCCCAGCTCGCCTCGACCAGGCGTTCGTCGCGGCCGGTGACCGGATGCTCGGTGAACATGACGCCGGCGGCGCTCGGATTGAGCAGCGTCTGGACGATGACGCCGACCGAGGGCCGGGTGAACAGGCCTACCTTCTGACGGTAGGTGATGGCGGAATCGGAATTGGCCGACCACCAGACCTCACGAATGGCGCCCGGCACATCGGCCGCCGAATGGACATTGAGCACCGTCAGATGCTGGCCGGCGAAACTCGCCTGGGCGCCGTCTTCATCGACGGCCGAAGAGCGCACCGCGAAAGGCGGTGGCAGTGCGGCGATCGCCTTCGCCACTTTCTCGATGGATTTCTCATCGCCCGAGGCTACGGCCTCGACGAGGTCGCCCGACAGCGCCACGCCCGGCGGCACCCTGATGCCCCGGCGCGCCGCATCGCCGAGCCCCATCGCCTTCGAGCCATAGAGCGATGTCTCGCGCGCCTTCTCGAAGGCGACGACCTTCTTCACCCGAGCACCGTGACTTCGCCGGCGTCGCCATCGACGCGCACCAGCACGCCGTCGGCGATGCGCTCCGTCGCCTCGCGCGTGCCGACGACGCCGGGAATGCCATATTCGCGCGAGACGATCGCCGCATGCGAAAGCAGGCCGCCATTGTCGGTGACGATGCCGCCGAGCAGCGGCAGCAGGATGTTGAAGGCCTCGGTCGTCGATTCGGTGACGAGCACGTCGCCCTTGGCGATGCGTCCGAATTCGGGCGGGCCGGAGACGCGGCGCGCCGGTCCTTCATAGACGCCCTTGCTCGCCGCCAGTCCGAAGAGGACCTTCTCTTCGTTCTTGGCCTGGGCGCTCCGGAAGATGTGGCCGAGGCTGATGAGCGTCGCGCGCATGAGGCGGGCGGTCTGCGGCGGCAGCTTGCCGAGGTCGGGCGGAAGCGGCGGCGGCGGGCCCAGCACCGGCGGCGCATCCTTGGCCGTATAGGCGGCGCGGTATTTGGCGCGCTGGGCAAGCTCCTCCCTCGACGGGCCGCCCTTGATGGTGACGAGCGCACGCATCTCATCGAAGCCGGCATCGAGGATCTGCTGGGGATGGGCGAGACGGCCGCGCTCCGACAGCCGACGGCCGGCGCTGAGCGCGGCGCGCCGCATGAGGCCCGAGGCCCAGATGTCGCTATAGACGCCACGCTCGTCGCGCAGCCGGTAGGTGAGGCGCGCCTCGCTCAGGAGCTCGTCGAACTGTTGCCGGTGTGCCGCGGGCACCAGCGCGCGAATCTCGGCGGCGCGGTCATCGGCATCCGACCGGGCCCCGCCTTCCGCCGAGACGGCGACCTGCACCGACCGCAGAAGCGCGTCAGGCAGTTCGAGCGCCGTCGGCTCGGCGATGTCGAAGCCATCGATCAGGCGGTTGCCGACCAGATCGAGATAGCCGGCAATGGCCGCCCCCGCCTCGCCGCCCAGCGCGCGCAGCCGATCCAGCACCTGGGCCGGGTCGCCGCCGAGATCGAGGATCCGGCGCGCCGGGGCGTCTTTGGCGAAGGCCTGCTTCAGCCGCTCCAGCTCGTCCGAGCCGCCGGCGGACACTTCCGCCGAGCCGCGCATCAACCCCAGAAGCTCGGAATGAGGCAGGCCGGTCCATTCCGCGACATGGGCGAGGAAATCTCCGGTCGGCAGCACGGCGGCGGCGGTGAAGCGCATATGCTGGGCGATCATCGCCGCATGATGGTCGCGGCAGCGCGCCAGATAGGTGGCGAGTTCCGTATCGCCGAGCGCGTCGGGATCGACGGATTGCAGCTTCCGGTGCGTGGCGATCGAGGAGGGCTTGTGTTTCTCGTCCCAATCCTTGAGCTGCTCGCGCCAGAGCTTCTGCGCGAAGACCTGCTCGGCGCGCCGGAAACGCTCGGGCAATTCGGATTCGGGCGCCGGCCGCACCTGGTTGTAGCCGAAGCCGTTCACATAGGCGATCTGGAGGCCGTCGATGAGCATGCCATAGAAGCGGGCGAAGTCATTGGTGCCCCGCTTGAAGGCGGGCGGATGCATCTCCTGCCAGTACAGCGTCATCGGACGGGGGAAATGGACCGGATCCTGCTCCCAGGTCCCGGGTCCGGGCGGCTCGAAATGCAAGGCGGTCGTGGTGTTTGGCACAGTCACGCAGGTCCTCCCTCGAGGAACGCCCCAGGCCCTTCATATTACCGGTGGTAAGGCGAGCGCCAAGCTCAAACTGGAACATGATTAGGAAAGGCGGGCAACAAGGGCTCCAGGCGCGGCCGTTCAGGCGCCCTTCTTGTTCGGGTCCCGCCAGGCCCGTTCGAAGGGCAGCCGCCAGGCATGCGGCGCGATGAGCTGATGGATCGATTTCGGCCCCCAGGTACCCGCGGGATAGAGGCTGACCGGCGGCGGGTTCTCGAGCAAGGGCGTCGAGACTTCCCACAGGCGCTCGATGCCTTCGGCGGTGGTGAACAGCGTATGGTCGCCGCGCATCGCATCGAGGATGAGCCGCTCATAGGCTTCCAGCACCTCGCCGATCCAGCCCGTCTCGTTCATGGCGAATTGCAGGCTGAGCTTGTCGAGCCGCATGCCGGGGCCCGGGCGCTTGCCATAGAAGGAGAGCGACACCTTGGAAGCATCGGCGAGATCGAAGGTCAGGTGGTCCGGTCCCTGGGCGCCCACACCCGAGCCCGCCGGGAACATGCTCTTGGGCGGCTCGCGAAAGGCGATGGAGATGATCCTCTGCCCCTCGGCGAGGCGCTTGCCGGTGCGCAGGAAGAACGGCACGCCCGCCCAGCGCCAGTTGTCGATGGCGCATTTGAGGGCGATGAAGGTTTCGGTGTCGGATTCGGGGTCGACGCCTTCCTCGCCGCGATAGCCGGCGAATTGTCCGCGCACCACGTTGCGGGGCTCGAGCGGCAGCATCGAGCGGAAGACCTTGTTCTTCTCCTCGCTGATCGACTTGGGCTCGAGCGCGGTCGGCGGCTCCATCGCCATGAAGGCGAGGATCTGGAACAGATGCGTCACCACCATGTCGCGATAGGCGCCGACATTCTCGTAGAAGCCGGCGCGCTTGCCGAGATCCAGCGTCTCCGGCACGTCGATCTGCACATGATCGATGAAGTTGCGGTTCCAGATCGGCTCGAACAGGCCGTTGGCGAAGCGGAAGGCCAGGATGTTCTGCGCCGCCTCCTTGCCGAGAAAATGATCGATGCGGAAGATCTGGTCCTCGGAAAAGACTTCGTGGAGTTGCCGGTTCAGCGCCACGGCGCTGGCGAGATCGGTGCCGAAAGGCTTCTCCATGATGATGCGGCTCTCCTCGACAAGGCCCGCTTCGGCGAGGAGGCGGACCGCGGCGAGTGCTGCGGCGGGCGGCACGCTCAGATAATGCACGCGCCGGCTGTCGCCGCCGAGCGCCTGCTCGGCCGCATCGACCGCCTTCCTGAGCGCCGGGGCGCCCGCGGACAGGGGCACATAACTCAAGGTCTCGGCGAAGGCCGTCCAGTCGGCCTCGCTCACCTTGCGGCTGGAGAACTGATCGAGCGCCTGCCGCGCGAGCTTGCGGAAGCCCTGGGTGTCGAGATCCTCGAGCGCCACGCCGATGATCCGGCAGCCGGTGATGAAGCCCGACGTGCACAGATGGAAGAGACCGGGAAGCAGCTTGCGCCGCGACAGGTCGCCGGTGGCGCCCACCAGGATGAGGACTTGCGGATATCGTGGCCCGACCCGTGACGCATTCTTCACTTGCGGCGATCCCTTGTCGTCTCGAAGCTCTCGTTCGTGCCAGCTTCACGACATCGAGTCCAGACATGTCACCACGGGGGGTCCGGCGTGCTCCGCCTACTCTGACTGGTCATCACTTTCGTGATTGATCACCTCGATGTAAGCGGTGGTCTTGGCCAGCAGTCTGTCGATATGGAGCCGCATTCGCCTCTCCGCTTCCTCGGGATCGCCTCGCCTGATCGCGTCCGTAATGCCCTCGTGGTCCGTCACCAGGGCGGCGGCGTCCCTCTCCATATCTTCCGTCTTCAGATGCGCCACGACGGCATCATGCGATATCCTGTCCAGCAGCGCCGTATTGGTCTGCTCCAGCACGAGAAGCCCGATCTCGGTCAGCAGGGAATGATGCGACGCCCGCACCAGCTGGCTGTGAAAGGAGATGGCCGGATCCACGCGCTGGCCATCGTCGGGCGATGCCAGACAATGCGCGCAGGCATATTCGTGAAGCAGCCGCACATCCTCCGCGGTCGCCTTGGAAGCCGCAAGCCTCGCCGCCTCGGGCTCGATGGCGCGGCGGACCAGAAGCATGTCGCGAAGCGATTCCGCGTCGGCGATGCTGGACACCGCCACCAGCCGGGCCGAACGCTTCTGCCGCAGCAGGTCGCTTCGCAGACTGGTCAGCTTGGCGAGGCCCGCCGTCGTCAGCACGCGTCCACGCTTGCCGATCGTATGCGCGAGGCCCCGCGACACCAGCCGCTGCAGGATGCGCCCCGCCGTGGCTTCCGCGATGACTATCCCTTCGGCCTGAAGCGCGGACATCAGCCGGTGATTGCCGACGGGCTCGTCGCTCTCATGGAGAAGTTCGAGCGCGACAAGATCTATGGCTGATTTCGAATCAGGCGCTAGCATGTCCAATCTGATCGGCGCTCCTCTGACTCAGCGGTCCTCATCACGGATCCGTTTCTTCCTTCGCAACATAGCAGCAGCCGTGGCAAATGGCCAAGGCAGCGGCCGGCGCGGCGACCGGCATCCGGCTCCAGAGCGCGCTATCGCCTGGATGTGCCGATATGCGCGTAGACGACCATCTCGATGATGCAGCCCGGCATCAGGAGTTCGGAGATGACGGCCGTCGCCCGGTTGGGGTAGGGCTTGCCGAAATAGCGGGCATAGACTTCGTTCATGACCTTCGCGTCGGCGCGATTGGTCAGATAGATGAGGATCTGGGTGACGTCTTCCATGGAGCCGTTCGCCGCTTCGAGGCAGGCCTTCATGTTCTCCAGCGTCTGTGTCGTTTGCGATCTGATGTCGCCGGTGTCCATGGAGCCGTCGGGCCGCGTCGCGATAAAGGCGCCATAGAATATGCCGTCAGCGGTCACCGCCCATTCGAGGGGCGCATCGATGGGGGCGAGGAGCGGGGTCTGCACGGCTTGCTTCATGGGAAGAGTCTTTCTTTTCAGGTTGTCTTTTCTTGTGTCCGAATTATTGCTGCGGCCGGTCGCGACCGCTCGTTGGCGGAGCGTTGCGCTTTGTCGCAGATCGCGACCGGCAACGCTCCGGCCTGGTCTCAGCCGAAATGTCTCACTTCGCCGCCGCGATATAGTCGTCGGCGTTGGGAACACCCGAAACAATGGTCGGCCATACTTTGAGGGCGGTTTCCCGGAACGAGGCGACATCCGGCTCGATGATCGTGATGCCGGCCTTGCGCATTTCCTCGAGCCCGTCCGCCATCATGCGCTCCTGCGCCTTGATCGCGACGTCGGCCGCCGCACGCCCGACCTCCAGAACGATGGGCCTGATGTCCTCGGGCAGCGAGTCGAATTTCGCCTTCGACATGACGAAGACCGACGGAAGCTGGTGGATGCCGGTCCGCGAATAATGCGAAATCGCCTTGATGAACTGGCCGGAGACCACGAGGTCCGGGCTGAGGTCGGTGGCATCGACAACACCGGTCTGCAGCGCCATGAACAGCTCGCCGAACGGGATCGGCGTCGGCTGGCTGCCGAACGCCTCGAAGGTGGAGATGTAGCCGGGCGACTGCATCACGCGCACTTTCAGGCCGCTCAGATCAGCCGCCTTCTCGACCGCCTTGGTCGCCGGGATGCCGCGCGTGAAAACGCCCGCCCAGCCGAGGCCGATCATGTTGTGGGCGGGGAGAAGATCGAGGAACTTCTGGCCGAATTCGCCGCGCAGCTTCTCGACCGCCTGCGCCTCGCTGTCGAACAGATAGGGCAAGGACAGGATCTTGTATTCGGGGATCGTGCTCTCGAGCGAGGGCTGGCCGACGATGAACGCGTCGACCGTGCCGGTCGTGCCGCCCTGGACCAGGCGCAACTCGCCGCCCAGCCCGCCGGACGGGAAGATATTGACCTTGAACGCCCCGTTGGTCCGTTTCGCCATCTCGTCGGCGAAATACTGCAGCCCCACCTGGTAGGAGCTCTTGTCGTTCAGCACATGACCGACATTCATTTCATAGGTCTGCGCGTGGGCCGGGGCGGCCAGGGCCAGCGCACATGCCAGGCTCATCACCAGGCGTCTTGTCATATTCATTTTTGTCCTCCCTTTCATTGAAGTTATCGAATCAGGAATGTGGTCAGCGTCGGCACATAGGAAATGACCATCAGATTGGCGATGATGACCGCGAGGAAGCCGAGCAGCGGCCTGATCATGGCTTCCATCTTGATGCCGGCGATATGCGAGACGATGAACAGATTGACGCCGACCGGCGGCGTGACCATGCCCGTCGCCAGATTGACGATGACGACGGCACCGAAATGGATCGGATCGATGCCCAGCGCCATGGCGACCGGAACCAGGATCGGCGCGATGATGACGATCGCCGCCAGCGTCTCGATGAACATGCCGACGACCAGAAGCAGGATGTTGACGGCGAGCAGGAAGACCACGGGATCGTCGGAGATCGAGCGAATGCCGGCCGCGACCGTCTGCGGCAGCTGGTAGATCGACAGCGCATAGGCGAAGACCGAGGCGAAAGCGACGATCACCAGGACGATGGCCGAAGTGAGCGCGGCCGAGAAGAACAGCTCGGGCAGATCGCGCAGCTTGATTTCCCCGTAGATGAAGACGCCGAGAACAAGCGCATAGGCGACGGCGACGACCGCGGCCTCGGTGGGCGTGAACAGGCCGCCATAGATGCCGCCGAGCACGATCAAGGGCATCACCAGCGAAAGCGTCGCGTGGCGCAGGGCCGTGCCGACGCCGCGCAGCCAGGTTCCGAGGCCGACCTGCGTGACGGTGCCGTAGTTCTTCCACCATGAAACGACCGTGACATAGCCGATCAGCGAGAAGCCGATCATCAGGCCGGGGATGACGCCGGCGAGAAACAGGTCGGCGATCGAGACATTGGCGACGACGGCATAGACGATCATCGGCACCGAGGGCGGAATGATGGCACCAAGTTCAGCCGATGCCGCGACCGTCGCGGCGGCAAAGGGATAGGGGTAGCGGTTGCGCTCCATCGAGGGAATCAAGGTGGTGCCGATCGCCGCGGCCGTGGCCGAGGACGAGCCCGACATGGTCGCGAAGATCATCGAGGTGAAGACCGACGCGCTGGCGAGGCCGCCGCGCATCCATCCCAGCAGCGCGACGGCGAGGTTGATCAATCGCGTCGCGATCCCACCGGCCTGCATCAGCTTGCCGGCCAGGACGAAGAACGGGATCGCCATCAGCGCGAAGGAATCAAGCGATTCGAAGATGATCTGCGGCAGGATCACCAGCGATATGCCGCGGTCCCAGATCGCCCATACGGGGGCGATGCCGAGCGCCAGAGCGATCGGGATGCCGAGCGCGAAAAGCACGAGCAGAAGGACGAGCGCGACGATCATGTGGCGGACCCTTCCTCGGCGGACGGCTCACGCCGGTAGACGCGGGCGAACATCCCGCGCTCGGCAAGCAAGGCGAGGGTGTTGATGATCATGATCCCCATGCCGACTGGCATGGCGAGATACACATAGGCCTTGGGGAACTGCAGGACCGGGCTCACCTCGATCCAGCCGAAGGACACCGCCTTGAATCCCATGATCACCAGGAGCCCGTAGAAGAGGATGCACACAAGCGCGGCGAGGCCGTCCACGAGACGCTCGAGATGCCGCGGGATCATGTCCATGACGAAGGTCAGCGCGATCATCTGCGCGCGCCGGCACGCATAGGCGGCACCGAGGAAGATCAGCCAGATCATCAGCGACCGGCTCAGTTCCTCGCTCCAGGGCACCGACAGATTGATTCCGGAGGCATTGAGCGCCAGCCGGACGAGCACCTGCAGAAAGGTGAGCACGCTGATCGCCGCCATCAGGGCGGCCAGCACGTAGTAGATGATCTTGTTGACGCCATCGACCAGCACGACGAGGGGACCGGAGGCACGATGGCCGGCAGGCGATGCGGGTCTCGGCGGCGTCCCTCCCTGCGAAGGGCGATTTTCCTTACTCATTGGGGTCTCCCGGACAGTTTTTTATTATCATCATCAATGATGATGATAAAGGGACAATCTGTCAACATGCAACTTGCGCAGGGCTTCGAGGCCTGGCATTGCGCCAGCGCAGGATGCGGAAAAGTGGGTATGGTCGAGCACGCCAATGATCGCGGCCGCGATACGCGTGGGTTTTACGGCGCCGGCATCACCTATCGCCCCAGTGGGGCAAACTGCACGGAGATCCGGCCGAGACTGCCATAGTCCACCGAAACGAACTCGCCCGGCGCGATGTCAAGCGGCACGAGACAGGTTCCGGTCGTCACGACCTGATCCCGCGCGAGCGTCATGCCGTTCTCCGACAGTTCATTGGCGAGCCATGTCAGGGCAAAACGCGGGTCGCCCAGGACATTGGCGCCGATGCCGTCGCGCTCGAGCCGCGAACCGACGCGCCCCGTGACCCGGTGCCTCGCCAGATCGAGGTCGCGCCACGAGGCCGGCGCCTCCGGCCCCAGCACGAACTGATGTCCGCAGGCATTGTCGGCGATCAGTTGCGCCGCCCCGGCGCGCGTGAAGTCCGCATAACGCGAGTCGGGTATTTCGATCGCGAGATGCAAGCCCGCCACGGCTGCGAGCACCTCTTTCTGGCTATAGGGCACGCCACGCGGCGGCAGATCGCGCGACATGCGGAAGGCGAATTCGGCCTCGGCGACACGCATGTGGTTGGCGCCGAATGTCAGGGTGGCGCCCTCGCGATGAACCATCTCATCCAGAAGCCGACCGGCGAGCGGGCCGTCGACCGCGATATGACGCTGACCGGCGAGGCTCGTGGCGGCGATCTTCCAGCCGAAGAGCGGCCTGGCGCTGTGATCCATGAGATGCGACTGGACCAGATATCCTTCGGCACGGCTTTGCGGCCGCAACGCGAGAGGAAGGTCTTCCAGAGTCGTTCCAGCCCGCCAATGCCGGATCAGCAAGTCCGACGCCGCTTTCGCCTGAGCCAATTCCACAACTCGCCGCCCTCAAAAAACCGACGATACGATCTTGCCCATGACGCCGCACGAGGCGCAAGCGCCCCGACCCGGCAGCGCGACTGACCTCGATCGAGACACATATCAAGTCGCCTGTTCGGCATCTTGCCATCACTCCGGACCAAGAATGACGGGTATAGCCACTGATACGAATATTATCGACTATTGACAGTCGCCTGTCGTCACTTTTAGACTATTTTCGTTGCTACTGAGGCATATTATGACGAAATTCGACATCATAGATGAGCAGATCATCCGTCTGCTGCAGGGCGATGGAACCTTGAGCAATCTGGAAATCGCCAAGAAGTTGAAGACGTCGGAGGCCACCATTCGTCGTCGCCGGTTGCGCCTCGAGCAGGACAATGTCATTCGCATCGTCGGCTCGGCCAATCCGCTGGCGCTCGGCTATTCGACAGTTGCCATCATCGGCGTTCAAGTCGTCAGCTCGAAGATCACCGAAGTCGAAGCGGCACTCAAGCAGCTGCCGGAGGTTCATTTCCTCGGCCTCAGCACCGGCATCTACGACTTGATGATGGAAGTGTGGCTGCGCACCAACGAAGACGTCGTGCGTTTTAAGTCAGTCGACCTCGCGCGCATCAACGGTCTTGTCCGGGTCGACGTTTTTCAGTTCGTCAAGCTCTCCAAATACTACGCCTGGACCGGTGGTCTTTCCGGGCCGTCGAAAGTTCTCAGTCAAGCTTACCAGGATCAGCCCCCTACGCGTAAAAGGAGAAAATAATGCGCTTGGGATTCTATGCCAACTACACGCCGGAAACCGCCAAATTCGCACATGAAGTCGGCTTCGACAGCATGGAATTGTCCGCGTGGCCGAAATCGGCGCTCGATGCCGAAACGGTAACACCAAAGCAGATCGACGCCATACTGTCTGATCTGCATTCCAAGAACATCGAGATATCGGCGCTCGGCTATTATCCCAATTATCTCGATCCCGACGAAGGCCCGCACAGCCGTGCCTATCTCATCAAGGTGATGGACCTCGCCAAGCGCCTGGGCGTCACGACCATTGCGACATTCGCCGGCCGCGACGCCTCGAAGAGCGTTTCCGACAATATGCCGCTGTTCAAGGAAACCTTTTCCCGCTTGTGCGACGAGGCGGAGAAACGGGGCGTCAGGCTCGCCATCGAAAATTGCCCGATGATGAACGTCAAGCAGATGAAGAGCATAAACATCGCCTTCAGCCCGGAAGTGTGGGGCATGATGTTCGATGCCGTCCCCTCCCCCGCACTGGGACTGGAGATCGATCCCTCGCATATGGTTTGGCAGCGTATCGACTACATCAAAGCCATGCGCGATTTCGGCGACAGAATTTTCCATGTCCATGCGAAGGACATGGAGATTCTCTACGACAAGCTTGGTCACTCCGGCATCTACGGCCAGGCTTTCGGCGAGCCTTTCGGCCTCGGCCATGGCTGGTGGCGCGCCAGGACGCCGGGCTGGGGTGAAGTGAACTGGCCGGCTTTCATCAGCACCCTCATCGAGGTGAACTATTCCGGCAATATCGACATCGAGCATGAAGACGACGTGTTCGCTTATGCAGCCAAGCTCGGCCTGGTCGCCGAGGAAAGCGATATCGTCGACATCTACAGCCAGGAAACCAAAGGCCTCAAGCTTGGCTACAACACGCTCAGGAATCTCATTCCAAAGCCGTAAAGCCGAATAATCAAATCAGGAATCTCATTCCAAAACCATAAAGCTGAACAATCAAAAAGGGAGGATCGAAATGAAAAGGTGGCTCGTTGGACTAACCCTCTCACTGCTGACGACGGCAGGATGGGACGCAGCCGGATCGGTGGCCCAGACATTGACCGAACTGCCGAGGGAGAAAACCCTCATCCTTGAGAACATCGACGCCCGCGTGCCCAACCCGGCCAGCATGAATCCTTACATCTCCGGCCAGTATCTGGACTGGGGCATGTGGCAGGCGGTGTCCGAGCCGCTGTTCTACTACAATCTCGAAAACGGCAAGCTCGAGCCTTGGCTCGCCGAAAGCGGCAGCTATAGCGACGACGGCAAGACCGTCACCATCAAGATCCGCAATGGGGTGACATGGTCGGATGGAAAGCCTTTCACTTCCGAGGACGTCGCCTTTACCATCGAAATGCTGAAATCGAATGCCGGACTGCAGTATTCCGGCGACATGAATGTCTGGGTCGATAATGTAAAGACGCCGGATCCGACTACGGTCGTCATTGAACTGAAATCGGCCAATCCCAGGTTCCTGACCACCTATTTCGGGGTCGAGATCTGGTCGACGATCCTGATCGCTCCCAAGCATATTTGGAAGGATGTCGACCCGAAGACTTTTGCGAATTTCGATCTCGATAAAGGCCTGCCGCTCGGCACTGGACCTTACCGTCTCGTCAGGTCGACGGAGAGTGAGACGGTTTTCGATCGCAATGAAAAATGGTGGGCCGCCGAAACCGGCCTGCATGCGATGCCCGAGCCGGAACGGGTCATCTGGGTGGGTATTGGGACCGAGGACACCCGGGCGGCGATGGCTGTCAACAACCAGCTCGATGCCACCTGGATCATGAGTCGCAGTACTTTCGAGATCGCCAAGCAGAAGAATCCCAAGATCATCGGCTGGACCGACGCGCTGCCTTATGCCTATCTGGATGCCTGCCCGCGCATGCTGGTCATCAACAACGCGCAAAAGCCATTCGACAACAAAGTTGTTCGGCATGCCGTCAATGACGCGATCAATCGGGACCAAATCGCCGCTGTTGCCTTTGAAGGCATGACCGAGGCGAACTACTCGCTGTTTCCGACCTATCCGGCGCTCAAGGACTTCCTTGATCGCAACAAGGCGACGATCGATCAGGTTCGCTCCAATCCGGCCGAGATCGCTCCCGCCCTGGAAGGACTGGGCTACACCAGGAACGCCGATGGCCTGTGGGCCGATTCGACCGGAAAGACCCTGGCAATCGACATCCTGGCGCGTTCGGGCGAAACCGACAAGATGAAGACCGGGCCGATCCTGGTGGCTCAGCTCCGCGCCGCCGGTTTCGATGCCAGCTTCCGCCCCTTGGAGAGCGCCGCCTACTACAATGACTTGTCGCTCGGAAACGCGCCGGCCTTCCTCAGCGATATTTGCGGCAGCGTGCGGGATCCTTACGCATCCTTTGCCCTGCTCCACAGCAATCAGTCGGCGCCCATCGGCAAATCCGCACCAGGCACGCTCGGTTCGCGTTTCGCCGAACCGGTTTTCGACAAGGCGGTCGACCGGCTCGCCACTCTGTCGAGCGAGAACCCGGATTTCAACAAGGTAAGCGACGAGGCGCAAAGGATATTCGCCGATGAACTGCCGATAATACCGTTGGTCCAGGCCCGATTGCTGACGCCATTCAACGAAACCTACTGGACCAACTGGCCGACGCAGAAGAGCAATTATATTCAGCCCGGACATTGGTGGGTCAGCGGCAACCAGATCATCATCAATGTCAAATCCGCGACCAAGTAGCTCCTGGCCCAGAAACTCGGGACGAGATCCTCGAATCTCGTCCCGGGCATCTCGTCAATGATGACATAGGCGGAACGCCATGCTTCGCACGATCGGTGTGCGTCTCGGAATTTTCCTTCTGACGGTATTCTTCGCGCTCACGCTGAACTTCCTGATCGTCCGGCTGACGCCGGTCGATCCGATCGCGCAGGTGCTGGGGCGGATGGCGGGCAAAGGACTCTCGGTCGTCGGCGGCCAGCAGATCGTCGAACTCTACACCAAGACCTTCGCCCTCGATCAGCCGCTCTACATCCAGTACTTTATGTATCTTGGCAATCTGCTGAAAGGCGACCTCGGCTATTCCCTGGCCTATTTTCCGCAGCCGGTAAGCGCCGTGATCCTGCGTGCGGTGCCCTGGAGCCTCGGCTTGCTGCTCGCCGCGGTGATCGTCGCCTTCATCTTCGGCAACTTGCTGGGCGCGCTCGCGGCCTGGCGCAGGGCGCCATGGATTCTGCGCAATCTGATCTATCCTTTCATGATCTTTTCGGCGCTGCCCTATTACATCATGGCATTGCTTCTGCTCTACGCATTTGCGTTCCATTGGCCGCTTCTGCCGACGGGCGGCACATTCTCCATCGGCAGCTCACGCGCCTTCGGGCTGGACACGCTGCTTGATGTCGTCGCCCACGCCACCCTGCCCGTGCTTTCCCTGGCGCTCGGTCTGATCGGTTTTTGGGCGCTGAGCATGCGCGGCGTCATGACCACGGTGCTTGGCGAGGATTACCTGACTTACGCCCGCATCAAGGGTCTCAAGGAGCGGACGATCTTCTTTCGCTATGGAATGCGCAACGCGCTGTTGCCGCAAGTGACCGCACTGGCCATCGATATTGGCCAGCTCGTCTCGGGCCAGGTCCTGGTCGAATCGATTTTCTCATATCCGGGCGTCGGAACGGTTCTCTTCAATGCCCTCCGCACCGCCGACTATTTCGTCATCCAGGGCGTCGTCCTGTTCATCATCATTTCCGTTGCAGGAACGATGCTGGTGGTCGATCTGATCTATCCGCTTATCGATCCCCGCGTCAGATCGGAGCGCTCGGCACGATGAGGAGCCCTATGCGCAGGATACCAGGCGCTTTCTGGATCGGATCGCTGCTCCTCATCCTCAGCCTTCTGCCAGTGCTGCTTGGCCGGATATTCGTTACCGGCGAGATGGCCAATGTGTTCGGCGGCATCCCCAACCTGCCGCCCGGCTGGACAAATCCGCTGGGAACACAAAGCGAAGGTCGCGATATTCTCGCGTCCCTGATGCTCGGCACGCCGGCCACTCTTCTGATCGGCCTGATGGGCGGCGGCGTCTCTACGCTGGCCGGAATATTCCTGGGTTTCGTCAGCGGTTATTTCGGCGGCCGTACCGACGCCGTCATCCGCACCGTCGTCGATGTCGGAATGACCATTCCACCGCTTGCCATCCTCATCCTGATATCCGCATCGTTTCCGTCCCTCTCGATCGCCGCCATGGGGCTGGTGATCGCCGCGACCCTGTGGATGAGCGCCACGCGGGTGATCCGGGCGCAGGTTCTCACCCTTCGGGAGCGCGACTATGTGCTGGTCGCCAAGCTGTCGGGGGTAGGCGATTTCCGCATCATTGCGCTCGAGCTGCTGCCAAATCTGATCCCCTTCCTCGCCGCGATCTTCGTGAACTGCGTCACCACCGCCATCGTCTCCTCCATCGGGCTTGAGGTTCTGGGACTTGGCCCCAAACAGTCGATCACTCTTGGCAATACTATCTATGAAGCCATTTACTACACCGCGATGTGGCGCGGCATGTGGTGGTGGTGGCTGCCGCCCTTGCTCATCATGGTATTCGTTTTCCTCGGGCTTTTCCTGATCGGCAGTTCGCTCGATCAACTCGCCAATCCGCGGCTGAGGAAAGCGCCATGAGCGCCCAGGCTCTTCTTACCGTTACCGATCTCGTTGTCGAATACCGCCTCGACGGGCAGGCGATCGCGACCATCGGACCGATCGATCTGAATATCCAGGCGAATGAGATATTCGGATTGGTCGGTGAATCGGGTGGCGGCAAGTCAACCCTGAGCATGGCGATTTTGGGCAACCTGCCCGAAGCCGCCGCGATCACGCAGGGAACAATCCTGTTTGACGGCCACCGGCTGGTTCCGGCGGACGGGAAAGCGTGGAAGGGCGTTCGTTGGAAATCCCTGGCCTATGTGCCGCAGGGTGCGATGAACACCTTGAACCCCGTCCGCCGGATAAAGCACCAGTTTGCCGATTTGATAAAGGATCACTTCAATGAACGGCTCACCGCGCGCTGGCGGGCACGCATCATCGACCTTCTCAGCACCGTCAATCTGAAGAGCGACGTGATCGATCACTTTCCCCATGAGCTCAGCGGCGGCATGAAGCAACGCGTCTGCATTGCCATGGCGCTGATCTTCGACCCGAAACTGATCATTGCCGACGAATCGACCAGCGCCCTTGATGTCGTCTCGCAACGCGCCGTCCTCGAAACTCTGTCGGCGGCGCGGGCCAGATACGGCACCTCCATAATCCTGATCGGCCATGACCTGGCCATTCAGGCCCAGGCCGCCGACCGCATCGGAATCATGTATGCGGGACAGTTCGTCGAGATCGCCGGCGTCAAGGATATTTTTGGCGCGTCCGCTCACCCCTATACAAGGCGCTTGATTGCTTCGGTTCCCTCCATACTGCATCGCACCGGCATACCGGACCTCGCCCCCGTCAGCGACCGGGAGAAGGCTCAGTGGGCGGCACGCACCGGCAAACTCATCGAGACTGGACCCTCGCATCTCGTCAGACGGATGGAAAGGACAGAACATGCCGTCTGACCTCCTCCATCTCGACAATGTCTCGAAGTCATTCAACGTCCGCGGCGCGGAGGTTCAGGCCGTCAAGTCGATCTCGTTGGGTTTTTCCCGCAACATGCCGCGGATCATAGCTTTGGCGGGAGAAAGCGGCAGCGGGAAATCGACCTTGGCCATGATGGCGATGGGGTTCATGCCGTCGACGCGAGGCACGATACGCTACAGGGACCGCGACATCGGGACACTCGATCGTGCCGGCAAGAGGGCCTTCAGGCGCAATGTTCAAGCGGTTCTTCAGAATCCTTTCGAGACTTTCAATCCCTTCTACAAGGCCGGGCACATCGTCGATCTGGCCCTGAGGCAGTTGTCGCTGGCGCCGGAGATGCCGGCCGCCAGGCAAAAACTGGCTGAAGCAATGGATTTGCTGAAGCTGGCGCCGGACGTTCTGAAACGATATCCCCATCAGTTGAGCGGCGGCCAACTGCAGCGCCTGTCGCTGGTCCGTTCGCTGTTGCTGTCGCCCGAAATACTGATTGCCGACGAGCCCGTATCGATGATCGACGCCTCGTTGCGCTGGTCCATCCTGCAGCAGCTGGTCTTTCTCAAAACGGCTATCGGCACGAGCATTCTATATATTACCCACGATCTCTCGACGGCATTGCAGATCAGCGATGAACTGCTGATCGCCCATAAGGGCGAGATCGTCGAACGCGGTGATCCGCAGACGATCATTGGCAATCCGCAACATCCGTATACCCACCTGCTCGTAGGCTCCGTCCCGGTGCCGGACCCAGGTCATCGCTGGTCGGCAAGACTCGAAAGTCCCACCTGAGACCGCGGGGTATGGCGACGCATGCCGGGGGGTGTCAGTTTCCCGAAGCCCGGTGCTAGATCACGATGAGTTTGGATCGTTATGATCCAAACTCATAAACGTGATCGATTCTTATATGTTGGCGCGGGATTCTCGCGAAAACCGGTATCCACCTTTTTGCATCCCGCGCTAGAAAGGAGCCTTGGGAACAGCCGAATCCGCCGAAGGAGCAGCCCATGGAAAAATCGCCCGCCCTGTGCCGCGCTTTCATGGCCGGCCTGTTGGTGATCCTGATGCTTGTCGCACTGTCAGTCCGTGCCCAGGCCGCAGACCGTCTCGATCAGAAGCCTCGCATCGCCGTGGTTTCGGCCTTCGAGCCGGAATGGGCTGTACTCAAGAGCGATATCCGCAATCCGCGCGAGCATATGATCAACGGCCGCAGCTTCATCACAGGCGAGCTTGCCGGCAAGGATGTCGTCTTGTTCCTGAGCGGCGTGAGCATGGTCAACGCGGCCATGAACACCCAGATCGCGCTTGATCACTTCTCGCTCACCGCGATCGTGTTCTCAGGCATCGCCGGCGGCGTCGATCCCGCCTTGCGCATCGGCGATGTGGTGATCGCCGATCGCTGGGGCCAGTATCTGGAGGCGGTGTTCGCGCGCGAGACCACGCATGGCTTCGCCATTCCTCCCTGGATGGAGAAGGAGAAGGACGATCTCGCCGGCCATGGCATGATGATCCCGCGATCGGTCGAGGTGACGCGCAAGGACACGGCTCCCGAGCGCCGCTTCTGGTTCTTGAGTGATGCCCGATTGCTCGACATCGCCCGCAAGGTCGCGGTGACGGTCAATCTCGATGATTGCGCCGGGGAGAACAATTGCCTGAGCCACAGACCGCGGATCCTCGTCGGCGGCAACGGGGTTTCCGGCCAGGCGTTCGTCGACAACGCCAAATTCCGCGAATATGTGCTGGCGACGTTCAAGGCGCAGGTGCTCGACATGGAAAGCGCCGCCGTCGCCCATGTCGCCTATGCCAATGCCGTGCCCTTCCTCGCGGTGCGCAGCCTGTCCGACCTCGCCGGCGGCGGCGACGGCGCCAATGAGATGATGACTTTCATGGCTCTGGCGTCGAAGAACTCGGCCGCGGTGGTCCGGGCCATTCTGCAGGAAATGCCCTGACACCACGTATATCCCGGCCGCAAGCCTATATTATTGGTATTGACATTCTGTAATATAGATTATCTAGTGCTGCCGCAACCAGCCGCATAGATCGAGCCCGACTGCACCGCGCAATGCCAGTCACCTGCGCTGATCCGCGGCTGTCAAACAGTCAAGGGAGAACTCTGTCCATGCGGAAATGGTTATTGACGATGAGTGCGGCGGCTGGCGCGCTTTTGGCGGCCTCCACCGCCGAGGCGAAGACCTTGCGCTGGTCTTCGCAAGGTGACGTGACCACGCTCGACCCCTATGCGCATACGGAGAGCTTCACCGCCAATATCCTCAATCATATCTACGATCCCCTGGTGCGCCGCAACCGTAACCTCGAGATCGAACCTGCTCTCGCCACATCCTGGGAAAGGGTCGAGCCGAACCGCTGGCGCTTCAAGCTGCGCGAAGGCGTAAAATTCCATGACGGTGCGGCCTTCACCGCCGACGATGTCGTCGTCTCGATGACGCGCGAGCTCGACCCCGATGCGCGGGCCCGCGGCAATTTCGCCAACTTCGTCAGCGCCGAGAAGGTCGACGATTTCACCGTCGATATCGTCCTCAAGGGCGCCTACCCGCTGGTGCTGAACGACCTCAGCAGCCTCATGATCATGGACAAGGAATGGCTCGAGGCGCACAACGCCGTGAAGCCGGGCAACACCACCACGGGAGCGATCACCTACGCCTCGACCAACGCCAACGGCACCGGCCCGTTCAAGCTCGAAAGCTACCAGCCGGATGTCGGCACCAATCTGGTCGTCAACGAAGCGTGGTGGGACAAGCCCGAGCACAATCTGACCCGCATCGAGTTCAAGCCGATCAAGTCCGACGCGACGCGCGTCGCCGCCCTGCTCTCCGGCGAAATCGACATGATGGCGCCCGCTCCGTTGCAGGATCTCGAGCGCATCGCGGCCAATCCCGAGTTCAAGGTCATCCAGGAACCGTCATTGCGCGTCATCTTCCTCGGCCTCAATTTCCGGCCGGAACTCCTGGCGATGCCGGGGCAGAAGAATCCGATGCTCGACCTGCGCGTGCGCCAGGCGATGTGGCAGGCGATCGACCGCGAGGCGATCCAGAAGCGGGTGATGCGCGGCAAGGCCCGTATCACCGGCCTGCTGGTGGCCCCCCAGATCGTCGGTTATGACAAGGCGCTGGACCAGCCCTTGCCCTTCGATGCCGAACGCGCCAAGAGCCTGCTTGCCGAAGCGGGCTACCCGGAGGGCTTCAAGACCAAGCTCGACTGCCCGAACGACCGCTATATCGCCGACGAGCAGATCTGCGTCGCGGTCGCGGCGATGTGGAAGCGGGTCGGCATCGATGCCGAGCTCAAGACGGAAAGCCGTGCCACCTACTTCCCGCGTCAGGACAGCGGCCAGACCGATGTCTACATGCTCGGCTGGGCCACCGCGCCCTTCCTCGATACCTATAGCGTCCTTTCCAGTCTCCTGACCACCAAGGGCGACAAGTTCGGCGGCAACAATCCCAACAGCCTTTCAGTCCCCGAACTCGACGAGCTGTCAAAGGCCGCCTCCGTCGAACTCGACGAGCCGAAGCGGCGCGCCATGCTGACCGCGGCGTTGAAGATCGCCCATGACGAGGCGCTCTATATCCCGCTTCACCAGCAGCCCGTCGTCTGGGCGATGAAGTCGAATGTCGACGTGCCCCAGTTCGCCGATGAATATGTCCGGCTCTGGTTCGCCAAGATCGACTGACCGGACAATCCATTGATCAAAGCTCTCGCATCACGCCTCACGCAGGCGGTCCTGGTCATGCTGGTCGTGACCGCCTGCGCCTTTCTCATGTTCCGCTATATCGGCGATCCGGTACGCATCATGCTGCGCGAGGATGCGACCGAGCAGGAAAGACAGGAACTGACGCAGAAGCTGGGGCTCGACCGGCCGATCCTCATCCAATACGGAACGTTCATCGGCCGCGTCGTCACCGGCGATCTCGGCATCAGCTTCCGCAACCAGCGCCCGGTCACCGACATGCTCGTCGAGCGGCTGCCGGCCACCCTGGAGCTGGTCTTCGTCGCCACCGTGCTTTCCCTGGCGCTCGGCATTCCGCTCGGCATCGTTTGCGCCCTGAACCCGCAGGGCATCGCGGCGCGCCTCATCCAGGCGGTGTCGCTCATCGGCGTTTCCACGCCCACTTTCGTCACCGGCATCTTTCTTATCCTGGTCTTTGCCGTCTCGCTCGGCTGGCTGCCCTCCTTCGGCCGCGGCACGACCGTCGATCTGTGGGGCTGGCAGACCGGCCTCCTGACGTCGAGCGGGTGGAAATCGCTGATCCTGCCGGGCATCACCCTCGCGCTCTATCAGCTGACCCTGATCATGCGGCTGGTGCGCTCGGAAATGATCGATGCCCTGTCTTCCGATTACATCCGTTATGCCAGGGCGCGCGGCCTTCCGGCCGGCTACATCAATTTCAAGCTGGCGCTGCGCAACGCGCTGATGCCGGTCATCACCGTCACCGGCCTGCAGATCGGCGCCTTGATCGCCTTCGCCATCGTCACCGAGACCGTGTTCCAGTGGCCGGGCATGGGACTTCTCTTCATCCAGGCCGTCAGCTTCGCGGACATCCCCGTGATGTCGGCCTATCTGCTGTTCGTCGGCTTCATGTTCGTCATGATCAACATGGTCGTGGACCTGATCTATGCCCTCGTCGACCCCCGGCTGAGGAGCAAGCCCACATGACCGCCACAGCATTACGCCGTCTGTCCCGCATTCCGGCTTCCGTCCTCGTCGCGGGCGCCGTCGCGGCTATCATGATCCTCATGGCCGTCGCGGCACCGCTCGTCTCGCCGACCGATCCCCTCGATCTGGCGAGCTTCAATCTCATCGACAGCGAATTGCCGCCCAGCTGGCTCGACGGCGGCGATCCGCGTTTCCTGCTCGGCTCCGACAATCAGGGCCGCGACATCCTCTCCGCCATCATCTATGGCGCCCGGGTGTCGCTGCTGATCGGCGGCGGCGCAGTCGCCGCGGCCGCGATGCTCGGCGTGTCGCTCGGCCTGATCGCCGGATTCGTGGGTGGGCGCACCGACGCCGTCATCATGCGCATCGGCGACGTCATCCTGAGTTTCCCGACAATCCTGATGGCGCTGCTCGTCGCCGGCGTCGCGCGCACCCTTCTGCCCGACGCCTCGGGCCCCAGCCTGGCACCCCTCATCCTGATCGGCGCCATCGCGCTCCATGAATGGGTGCAATATGCCCGCATGGTCCGTGGCGCGGCCATGATCGAAAGCCGCAAGGACTATGTGAAGGCGGTGCGCGTCATCGGCCTGCCGGCCCGCCGCATCATGTTTCGCCATATCCTGCCCAATGTCATGGCCCCGGTGCTGGTCATCGCGACGCTCAACCTCGCCGGCGCCGTGCTGACCGAGGCCACCTTGTCGTTTCTCGGCGTCGGCATGCCGCCCACCTATCCCTCGCTCGGCACGCTCATCCGCATCGGCAACGACTTCGTCTTCTCCGGCATCTGGTGGATCGCCCTGTTTCCGGCGCTCACCTTGGTGGTGCTGGTGCTCGCCGTGAACATCGTCGGCGACTGGCTACGCGACCAGTTCAATCCGAAGCTGCGGGGCCGTTCATGACACAGGCTGCCCTCGACATCCGAAACCTGCGCATCACCTATCCGCGCCAGGACGAGGAAGCCTTCGTCGCCGTCGACGATGTCAGCCTGACGATCCGGCCCGGAGAGATCCATGCCGTCGTCGGCGAATCCGGCGCCGGCAAGTCCACTGTCGCCAATGCGATCATCGGGCTCATCGACCGGCCCGGCCGCATCGACCACGGCGCGATTGAGGTGGCGGGCAAGCCGCTCGGCGCGCCCGAGAACGGCGCGGTGCTCGGGCGCGATGTCGGCGTCATCTTCCAGGACCCGATGACGAGCCTCAACCCGCTCTTCACCGTCGAAAGCCAGCTCTGCGAAGGCATGCGCTTCCATCTCGGCCTCACGGCCGAGGAAGCCCGTAGCCGCGCTCTGTCGCTCATGCAGGCGGTGGGCATCGCCGAGCCTGAGCGCCGCCTCAGGACCTATCCGCATCAATTGTCGGGCGGCCAGCGCCAGCGCATCGTGATCGCGGCCGCCCTTTCCTGCGGGCCGAAGCTCCTCATCGCCGATGAACCGACCACGGCGCTCGACGTCTCGATCCAGGCGCAGATCCTCAAGCTCATCCGCTCGCTCGCCGATACGCGCGGCCTCGGCGTCATGCTGGTCACCCACAATATGGGCGTGGTCGCCGAAATCGCCGACAGCATGACCGTCATGCATCGCGGCAGGGTCGCCGAGCAAGGCAGCGTCGCCTCGCTGCTTGGCGCGCCCAAGGCACCCTATACGCGCCAGCTTCTCGCGGCGGTGCCGCGCATCGACCAGAAACTCGAGCGCTTCACACTGCTGTCCGAAAGCGAGGCCGGCATCGCCGCGCGGCGCCGACTGTCGCGCCGGGGCGCCGCCGCCGGCAACACCGCCCCAGGCGGCGCGCCGATCCTCAGCCTGCGCCATATCAGCGTCGAATACGCCACCGGCGGATGGCTGTCACGCTCGACGGACGGGATGTTCCGCGCCGTCGACGATGTCTCCTTCGACATCGGCCATGGCGAGATCCTGGGCCTCGTCGGGGAATCGGGCTGTGGCAAGACCACGACCGCCAATGTGATCGCCGGCCTGGTCCGCCCGACGCGCGGCGAGGTCCTGCTGAACGGGACCTCGATCGCAAAGCCCGGCCTGAAGCGCCCTGCCGGCGTCGGCAAGACCCTGCAGATGGTGTTCCAGGACCCCTATTCGTCGCTCAATCCGCGCCTCAGGATCGGACAGATGCTGGGCGAGTCGATCCTGTTCTATTCCCCGGCGCTGACGGCGGCTGAAATCAAGGCCGATACCGGGCTCCTTCTCGAGGCCGTCGGTCTCGAGCCGGGCGCCGCGCGCCGCTATGCCTTCGCCTTTTCCGGCGGGCAGCGCCAGCGCATTTCGATCGCCCGCGCCCTGAGCCCGCGCCCGTCGCTGCTCATCTGCGATGAGCCGACCTCCTCACTCGACGTCTCGGTGCAGGCCCAGCTCCTGAATCTGCTCAAGGACCTGCGCGACGAGACCGGGCTTGCCATGCTGTTCGTCAGCCACGACCTGGCGGTGATCCGCCAGATGTGCGATCGCGTGGCGGTCATGAAAGGCGGCAGGATCGTCGAGATGTCGGACGCCGAAACGATCTTCCGGACGCCGGCGAGCGACTATACGCGCCAGCTCCTGGCGCAGATACCGCGGATCGACCGCATCCGCGCATAATCAGATACAGTTTTCCAGACCTGGAGTAGCCATGGCCGACCTCATTGTTGCAAACGGCATCGTCATCACCGTCGATCCGCGGCGCCGAATCCTCGAGGATGGTGCTGTCGTCATCAGCAAGGACCGCATCACCGATGTGGGATCGACGCGCGACATCCTGGCACGGCACCAGGCGGCGCGGATCATCGACGCCATAGGCAAGGCCGTCATTCCGGGCCTCATCGACGTCCACGCCCATGCCGGCCACGGACTTACCAAGACGATCGGGACCGCCGACGGCGACAAATGGGGCGATGCCTGCGACGTCGCCTACCGTCTCGCCTCGACGCCCGCCTTCTGGCGCGCCGAGGCGCAACTCGCCGCGCTCGAGCGCCTGCGGTTCGGCGTCACGACCGGCATGTCGCTGTTCGGCGGCGGCCGCGACATGCTGATGCGGACCGACGATCCGGAATTCGGCGACGCGCATTGCGAAGGCGTCGCCGAGATCGGCACGCGCTCGATCGTGGGCCTGGGCCCCACTTTGCCGCCGCATCCGCTCGACTATGCGACCTGGCAGGGCGATCGCCAGACGCTGCATGCGGTGGATTTCGCCCGGCAGATGGCGACCTGCGATACGCTGATCGGGCGCTGGCACGGCGCGCATGGGCAGAGGCTGAACATCGCGCTGGTCGCCTCGACCGTGATGCCGGGCTACGAGGCGAGGGCCGATTTCGACGAGATCGTTCGGCAGGTGAGGAAGGTACGCGAGATGTCGCGCGAGCGCGGCCTGCTCTTCACCCAGGACGGCCATGTCAAAGGCAGTGTCGCGATCGCCGAATCGCTGGGGCTGCTCGGGCCCGACGCGCTGCTTTCGCACGCCATCGACCTGACGGAAGAGGAAATCCGCATCTGCGCCCGGACGAATACGCGCATCGCTCACAATCCCAGCGCCATCATGTCCATCATCGGCCGCTGCCCGGCGCCGGAGCTGATGGCCGCCGGCGCCGTCGTGGCGATCGGCTCCGACGCCACCGCTCCCGACCGCTCGGCCGACATGTTCCGTCATATGCAGCAATTCATGCATTATCACCGCCGGCATTTCCGCGACCCGAAGCTCCTGCCGCCCGGCCGGACCTTCGAGATGTGCACCATCGACGCGGCGCGGGCGCTCGGCATGGAGCGTGACATTGGCTCGCTCGAGGCCGGCAAGAAGGCCGACATCACCCTGGTCGATCTGCGCCGCCCGCATATCTATCCACTCAACATGCCGGTCCATCGCCTGGTCTGCTTCGCCAATGGCAACGACGTCCACACCGTCATCGTCGACGGCCGGGTGGTGCTGGAGGACCGCAAGGCGCTGCTGGTCGACGAGGACGCGGTGCTCGATGCCGCCCAGCGCGAAACCGAGGCGATGCTCGACCGCTCGGGCCTGCACGCGCTGGTCGAGACGACGCCCGGCGTCTGGGGTCGGGCGTGAGGCGAGCGCTCACGCTCCCTGATAGCGCGGAAAGGACGGCGCGAAGATCTCATCCATCGTGAGGTCACCGAAACAGCGCTCGGGATAACTCGCCATCAGCTTTTCAAACTGACGCTGCGCCTGCTTCTGCAGGCCGGCATAGTCGACTCCCGCGATCCGGCCATCTTCCATCACGGCACGGCCATTGACGACGACCATCTTGAAGCAACCGCGGATCCCGTTCAGCACCATCGTCTGGATGGGATCCCAGAACTGGCCGAGATGGGTGTTGTCGAGATCGAAGACGGTGATGTCGGCCTTGCATCCGGGCGCCAGGCGGCCGAGATCGGGACGGCGCAGCGCGTGCGCGCCGTTGAGGGTCGCGGCGCGATAGAGCGCCGCAGCCGAGGCCGCGTCGGCCCGGTTCTCAACCAGGCGGCAGATCGCGACGCCTGCCCGCATATTCGCGATCATGTCGATCGGGAAAGTGTCGGTGCCGAGCGCGATATTGATGCCGGCGCGCTGCAGGCGGTCGAACGATTGCATCGCACGTCCCATGCGCATCATGACCAAAGGGCAATGGACGACAGAGGCTCCCGAGCCCGCCAGCAGAGCGACATCATCGCTCGGCCCCGGCGGCACCTGGCTGTGCCCGGAAAGATAGATGCCATGCGGCAGGATGGAGCGCGGTGAAAGTAGCCCGTGGTCGCTCACATACTGGATAGGCGTGCGGCCATGCAGCTCGACAACCGTGGCATACTCATAGTCCGACTGGCAGCAATGAAGCCGCACCGGGCAATCGAGTGCCGCGGCGACCTCGGCGGTAGCGGCCAGAAGGCGCGGCGTGCAAGTCTCGACGCGGTCGGGGGCGAGCATGCCGCTCACCAGGCCGCTCCGCCGATTGCCGATATCATGCACGAACTGCGCCGCGCGCTGGAGATCGTCCAGTCCGCGCGCTTCGTCCCACGATCGCGCCAGACCACCGCGATCATCGACATATGTAAAGCCGGAGCGATAGGCCGGGCCGAGATAGGCCCGTATGCCGAGTGCCTCGGCAATGTCCGCCACGCGCAGAAACTCATCGCAGGTCTCCGACCAGGCGCGATAGAGGATCGAGGTGACCGGCGCCACCGTGGTGATGCCGTTGCGGATATGCTGAACGAAGGAATAGTGCATCTTGAAGGCTTCCTCGTCCGCCGTATAGGCATCGCGAGCGCCGCGCGACGCATAGGCCTCGGTCCATAACCTTCCCTTCATCCAATGTGGATGGCTGTCGACACACAGGACGGTCGAATCCAGATCACCCAGCGCATCGAGATCGATGAACCCCGGACCGATCACCGCATTGCCGACGTCGATCGTCCTGTCGACGGGATCGGCATAGGTTCTGCCCACGAAGATGATCTCGTCACCCTCATAGACAACCATGCCGTTCTCGATCAGGCAGTGATCGCCGTCGCGAAACCCGACCACGAAGCGGCCGGTCAGAGCGATTTTCATGGGTGATGCCTCCTGAGCGGAAGGGAGTTCAAGCTAGTGTCCCGAATCCGAAGTTCGCATGCATTGGCAGCGTCCTCCGAGCGAACTTCGGATTCGAAAGGACACTAGCAAATACAAGATTCTGGTGTGGTCTTGGTTCAGAAATTCCCTCGAATCCCGACCGCGATACTGGAGGGAATTTCTGAACCACCACACTAGCCTCGCCTGGTCCTCATGGCGGATCGG
>CAZICN010000017.1:0-30050 GCA_964537655.1 uncultured Aestuariivirga sp. | reverse complement strand
CATTTTCATGTACACATATGAACAGATGCTGCAAAAGCGCGTTCAGTCGTCGCCGCCAACCCTGACCGGAAGCGGCGCGGGAGGAAGTCATGTCTGTTCGGGTTCCCGGATTTTGGGAGACTTCGAGTGTGGCGACCGGAGTCGAGACGGCCAGCTCCCGTCCCGCCGCGCCGCCTGTTCCTCCAGTGAAACGATCTGCCCGATCCGGCCGTCTCTACCCCATTGACACTTCAGCTCCTCCCGCCCGGCCATGACGTCGATGGTCGGCGAACCGGCGATGCCCGCAGGCGATCGAGCCGGACATTTCCCAGCACACCGACATGCAATCAATGATGAAAGGAAGGATGCGCGATGAACGAGAAAACACACAAGCATTCGATCGGCTGCAAGCATACGATCCACAATCACCAACAGCACCTGAACTGGGACAATTCGCGGGCGCCGGCCATTACGATCGCTCCCGGGGACACGATCGAATTCAAGGACATCGACGCGACATGCGGGCAACTGACCGCCAAGTCGACGGTCGAAGACATCCGCACTCTCGACTTTGCCCGGATCAATCCGATCGCCGGGCCAATATATGTCGATGGAGCGGAACCGGGAGACACGCTGAAGGTGACCCTGCTCGGATTCCAGCCCTCGGGCTGGGCGTGGACCGCTATCGTACCCGGCTTCGGATTGCTGGCGGAGGATTTCCCCGACCCTGCGCTGAATCTCTGGTCCTACGACAAGGGCTTCGGCACCCCGGCACTTTATGGTCCCGGCGCGCGCGTTCCGCTCAAGCCTTTCTGCGGGACCACCGGCGTCGCTCCGGCCGAGCCCGGCCAGCACAGCACCGTTCCACCGCATTCCGCCGGCGGCAATATGGACATTCGTGATCTGACCGTCGGAGTCGAGCTCTTTCTTCCCGTCAAGGTGAAAGGCGCGCTGTTCTCGATCGGCGACACCCATGCCGCGCAAGGCGACGGCGAAGTGTGCGGCACCGCCATCGAGTCACCGATGAGCGTGGCGGCCAAGCTCGAACTGGTGAAGGGTGAGAACCTGCGCTTCCCCCGCTTCCGCACCAACGGGCCGGTGACCCGCCATCTCGACGCCAAGGGCTACGAAGCGACCACCGGCATCGGTCCGGATCTCATGGAAGCCACGAAGAACGCGGTGCGCGGCATGATCGATCTGCTCGGCAGGCAACATGGGCTGAGCGCCGCCGACGCCTACATGCTGTGCAGCGTCTGCGCCGACATGAGGATCAGCGAAGTGGTCGACCGGCCAAACTGGGTGGTGTCCTGCTACCTGCCGCGGCTCGTGTTTGAATGAGACCTGCCTCTACATTCAGGGAGATGAAACAATGATAAGAATGAGAAACCTGCTTGCCTCGCTCCGCAATGCCGCACTTTCCTGCGCCATGCTCGCGGGCCTGGGCATCCAGTCCGGCCAGGCGGCCGAGTGGTCGCTGGCGGAGGCGGCGAAGCCCTATGCCGGAACGACGATCCGATGCATGGGTGACGGGTATGCGCCCGCCATCGCCTATCAGAAGCTCTCGGAGGAGTTCACGAAAATCACCGGCATCAAGGTGGAATGGGAAGTGGCCGATCTCGCGGTCATGAACCAGAAGATGCTGGCGGACGTCATGAACGGCACCGGCATCTATGATTGCGACGAGGTGACCTCGGTGGATGCCGGCCTGTGGATCATGCGCGGATTCGTGAATCCGATGCAGAAGTTCCTCGACGATCCCAAGCTTCGCGATCCCGACTTCGACCCCTTCAAGCAGTATATTCCCGAGACGCTCGCCTTCTCCTCGATGGAAGACGGCAAGATCTACGGACTCCCCTATCATTTCATCCCGCGCTTCATGGTGGTTCGCAAGGACATATATGAATGCCAGGCGGAGCAGACGGCGTTCAAGGAAAAGTACAAGTATGATCTTCCGTTGAAGCCGGAGACCTGGGAGCAGTTTCGCGATGTCGCCGAGTTCTTCACCAGGAAAGCGGGAGAGGCGCTGTGCGAGAAGCCGCTGGCCGAGGATTTCTACGGCACGGCGGTGTCTCTCAAGCGCTATCTCGCCACGCAGTATGACTTCGAGATGTTCCTCAATGCGTTTGGCGGCGTCATGTTCGAAGGAGACGGCAGGCTCGCGTCGGCGGAAGGGTTCAAGAGCGGAACGAACGTGGCGTTCGACAGCGAACAGGGCATCAAGAGTCTCGAATACTGGCTGTCGCTCCTGAAGTTCGTGCCGCCCGGCTATCTCGAATACACCTGGGACAACACGTTCTCCGACATGTGCAAGGGCAAGCTCTACACCTATCCGACATGGGGCGACACCACGCCGTTCCTCGAGGACGGCAGCGAGCAAGGCTGCCCGACAGTCGCCGGAAAGATGGCATACTATCCGATACCGGGAACGCATCAGACCGGCGCCGAAGGGCAGACCTGGTTCATCCCGGCATCCTCGAAGAACCCCGAGGCCAGCTTTCTCTTCCTGCAGTGGATCGCCTCAAAGGACATCGGCCTGCGTTGCCAGGGAATGGGTTGCACCTCTCCGCAACGTGCTCCCTGGTTCGACAAGACCTACGACAATGAGGGCCGCGCCCAGGTCACGCGGGAAATCATCGACAAGGGGTATCTTGTGGCGCGAGCTCATCCGCCAGGCCTGAGCAAGATATCGACGATCCTGATCGACAACCTCCAGGCGGCGGCGCGCGGCGACATGACGCCCGAGCAGGCCCTGAAGGATGCCGCGGAGAAGGGCCGAAAACTGATGACCAATGCCCAATGAGGGCGAAGGGAGCGCGGAACACAAAGCCGCGCTCCCCATTGCGGAACAATGATGACACAATCCATCAGTCCAGAAGCTCCCGCATTGCAGAGTGACTATCGGCGCGACGCTCGCCGGTTCATGCTCATCTGCATCATCCCGATCGTCGTTTTCCTGTTCCTGGTGTCCCTGCTGCCGGTCGTCATCGCGCTGATCGACAGTTTCAGGAACATGAGCCTCTCGGATGTGTTCGACCACGGCAAGTTCGTCGGCCTCGACAACTACCGGCAGGCGCTGTCCGCCGAATCGGGCCTCTATAACTCCCTGTGGCTCACGCTGATCTTCGTCGCCGTCGCGGTGCCGATCGAATTCGCCCTGGGCCTGATGCTGGCCATCATCCTCAACCGCGAGTTCCTCGGCAGGCGATTCTGGATCACCATACTCCTGATCCCCACGATGATCGCTCCCGTCGTGGTCGGGATGATCTGGCGGTTCATGCTGATGCCGAGCTTCGGATTCCTGACCTACTATCTGAACCAGATGGATCTGTTCAAAAGCGTTCCGCTGTTCTCCAATCCGGCAACGGCGTTCGCCACCCTCATCCTGGTGGACGTCTGGGAATGGACGCCGTTCATGATGCTGTTCATGCTGGCCGGTCTCTTCGCCATGCCGCAAGAGCCGATCGAGGCGGCTCATATCGACGGGGCCAGCCGCTGGCAGATATTCCGGCACATCGAGCTCCCGCTTCTGCGCCCGATGATAATCCTCGCCGTGATGTTCCGGACGATCGACGCCTCGAAGACATTCGACATCATCCATGTCCTGACGGAGGGCGGGCCGGGCAATTCGACCGAGGTGATGAGCGTCTTCGCGTTCCGGACCAGCTTCGTTGCCTGGGACCTCGGCATCGGCGCCGCAGTATGCCTGCTCATCGCCTTCTTCTCGCTGCTGATCGCGTCGATATTCTACAAGGTCGTCACCCATGAAACCGCAGGTGCCGTGAAATGAACCGGCGGCCGTCTCCCGTTTTCTGGGCCGTTCTGGCGCTCATCGCCACGGTGGCTCTGTTTCCCTATCTGTGGATCGTCCTGACGAGCTTCAAGGCGCGGACCGACATTCTCACGACGCCGCCCGTATGGCTGAACGAGCCGACGTGGTTCAACTACTGGAACATGCTCTTCGAGCGGGGGTTCGACGCCTATCTGTGGAACAGCGTCGTCATCGGCCTGTCCAGCACGCTCCTGGCCCTCGTGGTCGGGACGCTCGCCGCCTATGCGTTCTCGCATTACAAGGTCCCCGCCGGAAATCACCTTTTCTTCTATATCCTCGCGACCAGGCTCGGACCGCCCGTCGCCTACGCCCTGCCCATGTATTTCCTGTTCTCGAATCTCGGCCTGCTGCAGTCGCAGATCGGCGTGATCGTCGCGCATGCGACGTTCAATCTCGTCCTCGTCGTATGGATGATGAAGACGTTCTTCGACGACATCCCTCCCGAGGTCGAAGAAGCCGCGCGTCTCGACGGCTGTTCGGAGTGGCTGATGTTTTCGCGTGTCTCGCTGCCCATGGCGCTGCCCGGACTGGTCACGGCGGCGATCTTCATATTCATCTTCAGCTGGAATGAGCTTCTGTTCGCGATGATCCTGTCGGCCGGAAAGTTCAGCACCTTGCCGGCCATGATCCCCAGCCTGGCCATGCATACGGGAACCATGTGGGGAGAGGTGGCGGCCGCGGCCGTCGTGCAGACGGTTCCGGTGATCGTGTTCACCTTCATTGCGCAACGGCATCTCATTCGCGGACTGACCTTCGGAGCGGTGAAAGGCTGATGCTGAACGCCTGGCTCAATTTCGATACCGATCGCGGCGGCGTGCTGTGGGGCGCGGCCTGCTGCTGGCTCGCCGTCCTCAGCAACATGCTGCTCCTCGCCTTCGCCGTCCCCGTATTCTATCTCGTCCCGTGGACGCTCTTCGGCGTGCCGCTGCTGGTGAGCCTGCTGATCGCCGCGGGACGACTGATCGCCGGAGGAAAATCGTCCGGATGACACAGATCTATATCCTGCTGGCCGCCCTGCCGGTGCAACTGGCGTTCATTCCACTGAACGCGCGGACCCGCTGGTTCACCCCCGGAGAGTTGCGTTTCTGGTCGGTCGCGACTTTCGTGATCTTCGAGGTGGGATACCTCGCATTTTTCTAGGAACCTGAACGATGTCCGATGTCCGCATTCAAGACGTATCGAAGAGATTTCTCGGCGGTGTCGTCGCGCTTGACAAGGTCTCCCTTGATATCCCGGACGGGAAGTTCGTCGTCCTCGTCGGGCCGTCGGGTTGCGGGAAGACGACGCTTCTGCGCCTGATCGCCGGACTTGAAGAGGCGACTTCGGGGCGGATACATATCGGCAACCGGGACGTCACCCATGTTCACCCGCGCGAACGCGATATTGCGATGGTGTTCCAGAGCTACGCGCTGTACCCGCATATGTCGGTGCGGCGAAACATGGAATTCGCCCTGGAGCTGAAGAAGATAGCGAAGGACGAGATCGCCAGGAGGGTCGCGAAAGCCTCCGAGATACTCGGCATCGGAAAACTTCTCGACCGCCGGCCAAGACAGCTGTCGGGCGGCCAGCGCCAGCGCGTGGCGCTCGGACGCGCCATCGTCCGCGAGCCCTCGGTGTTCCTGTTCGACGAACCTCTTTCAAATCTCGACGCCAAACTCAGGTCGTCCATGCGAAGCGAGCTGATCAAGCTGCACAAGCGGCTGGGCAGCACGATCGTTTATGTCACCCATGATCAAGTAGAGGCCATGACCATGGGCCAGCTGGTGGTGGTGATGAAGGATGGCGTCATCCAGCAGGCCGGGGCGCCATTGGAGCTCTATCGCAACCCCAGCAACATGTTCGTCGCCGAATTCATCGGAAGCCCGGCCATGAACCTGCTTCCCGCGAAGGTCACCCGGGCCGGCGGCATGAACTGCGCGGCCATACGCGACCTTCTTATCCCGCTGGACGGGATTGTGGCGAACCGGGATGAAGCAGCAGACGACATCGTATTGGGCATCCGCCCGGAGCATCTTTCTGTCGCAGCGACGGCGGGCGCGGCGGAGATCCGGCTTGACGGAACGGTAGAGGTCGTGGAGACGCTGGGCGCGGAATCGATCATCGAGTTCAGCTTCGCGGGAACGTCGCTTGTCGCCCGGCAAATGGGTGATAGCGCGCCGGCATCGGGCTCGAGCACCAGCTTTTATCTGGATACAAAAAATCTCTTCGTCTTCGACGCCCGTTCGGGAAAGAACCTCAGAGCCGCTTCGTTCAACCCGTGATGAAGCTCGCCTTCGCGGCGCCGACGACCCTGGCGATGAAGCCATAGACCTCCGCCACCCGGCGCGTGTGATGCGTATCGGGATGCGACATGAGCCAGTAGGTGCGGGTGAAGCGCGTCGCCGGCAGCAGCCGTCTGAGCTCGCCATGCTGACTGGCCGCATAGTCATGGAGGATGCCGATGCCGTGACCGGCGCGCACCGCTTCCATCTGGGCCACGACACTGCCGCATTCATAATGCCGCTTCATCAGGCGCCCCAGCTCGGCCGCATAATCGAGGGCGCGGCTATACACGAAATCCTCGATATGCGTGATGAAAAGATGGCCCGCCAGATCCTCCGGCGCCTCGATGGGCCCGGATCGCGCCAGGTAACTTTCCGATGCGTAGACGCTGAGCGTGTAGTCGGTGAGCTTCTTGATCATCAGCCGCCCCTGCTTCGGCCGATCGAGCGTGATGGCGATATCGGCCTCGCGGCGGGCCAGCGAGAATGTGCGCGGAAGCGGGACGAGCTGGATCGTCAGTCCCGGATGCTGGACCGCCAGGGCGCCCAGATTGCGCGACAGGAAGTAGTTGCCGAGACCGTCTGGCGCTCCCACACGCACCGCGCCGGTCAGGCCTTCCGTCGCGCCGGAAATCAGAGACCCGGCCTGCAGGAGTTCCGACTCCACCCGCTCCGCCGTGCGCAGCAGCATTTCACCGGCGGGCGTCAGCACGCAGCCATTGGTCCGGCGCTCGACGAGCTGGACCCGCATGTCGGTTTCAAGCGCCGTCAATTGGCGGCCCACCGTCGTATGGTTCAGCTTCAATTGCCTGGCTGCATCGAGGATTTGCCCCGAGCGGGCGACCGCCAGAAATACGCGAATGAGATCCCAGTTCACGGTCCTATCCAAATTTGCACAGCAAAGCCGTATCTCAGCCTGTTGCTGTGCACAAGGTGTCGGGCCTGGGAGCGACTGCGGCCTATTCGGGCATCGCCTCTCCGGACCCGCCCACTTCCGAGGGGAAGTCCCGGAGCTTGGGAAGCCCGTCCTTCATTGGCTGGACCGTCTCGGCGTAGTTCAGGTGAACCGTGGGTCTGAAGGCAAGGGCGGGCAGGACGCCGGCGTGAACATCGGTGAGGCCAAGGCCCGGATGATCGGCCATGATGTGGCCGCCGCAAACCGTGCAGAACTGCCGATCGCTCATGCCGGTCTTGTTGAACCGGCCGATGAGCCCGGCCCCTTTGATGACCCGTATATTCTCGGCCTTCCACAGGATGAAGGAGGTCACTGGCGCTCCGGAATAGGCACGGCAGGATCGGCAGTGGCAGTAACCCATCTCGAGGGGCGGGCCGGCGACCTCGATCTCCACCGCGCCGCAGAAGCAGCTGCCCTTGTGCGTATGACGCATCGTTTTGTCCTCATTCGCGCGTACAGGATCGATCCGGGGTCGCCGCCCGGGCGACGGCGGCCCAATGGCGAGGCTCAGTAGAAGACCGACGGCAAGTAAGCGCCGTCAGGCTCGACATAATGGCCGCGGCTCATCAGCGTCATCGGCTTGACCACCTGCATGCCCTGTTCGAGGCACCAGCGGAACAGCGCCGCGCGCCGGACCGGCATGAGAAAACCGAGCGGCTCAACGCTCGCGGCGCCTGCAGCGAGAATGAGCGTCATCATCTCTTCATCTGTCTCGGCGACGGCGTGATTGAGCAGCCAAAAGCCCGGCATGGCCATATAGGCGGTGATACGCCCCTGGCGTTCCAGGACCAGGGGTGTGGCCTGGATGAGCGCCGCCTGCAGATCGGCAGTGCGGGCAAAGCCATGGACCCGTTTCGACAGCGCCGCCGCCGCGCCGAGGTCATCGGTGGTCATCGACCTTATGGAGACATCGGCCGACGGCAGGTCGCGCGGGGTTCCGGCAAGGACAACGAGCGGCTCGCGCGGATCGAAGCCGAGCGAGGTGTAGAGCGCCATCGTCTTGCCGTTGAACGCATCCTGGACGAGCCGGATGCCGAGGGCCTCCCGGCCCCGGTCGATAACCGCCTGCATCAGCTTGCGGCCGATGCCGGCGCCTTGATGCGCGGGATGCACGGTGATCGGACCAACGCCGCGAATCGGATCGCCTTCGGTCAGAAAGTTCGATCCGACGATCTCGCCGTTGCGGGTGGCGACGACACCGAAGCTTCGCAGATCGCCGATCTGCGCCTGGGCGAGGCCGATCGCGGCTTCGACATTCGGAAAATCAGGGGTGAAGCCGTGGCTCTCATGAATGCGGCGAAAGGCTTCGTAGGTGATGCGGCCCACGGCTTCGGCATCACCCGGCATCGCCGGGTGGATCTCAATGGAGGCGCCGGCAGCGGCCGTTACGCGGACGCGACGGTCAAGCAGGGTCAAGGTCATGGTGATTCCTACTTCAGGTTCAGGGACGGCCATTCTCGGCCGCGCGGCTGAATAGCCCGAAGAGGGCATGCCCGCTCGCTAAGACTTCCTGCACGGAATGCTAAAACTTTGCTAAGCGGAGGCCTGCTGGCCTTGGACGCCCATTTCCTCGAGAGTCAGCGCGCCCGGCACAACGAGGCGAAACCGGCCACGGCCGCATTTCTCGATCCGGATCGGGCTGTCGCGCTCGCTCAGCCGGCGCTGCAGCAACAGCAGCCTCGCCTCGAGATTCTCGACATGTTCGGGCAGGCGCAGCGACGGATCGAGCCGCAACTCGCGGTTGGAGAATTCGAGACGGCCCGACTGCACATGCTCGCGGACGACCTTCCAGAAAATCGCGCCGGCCACGCCCTTGATGAGATAGTCGTGGTCGAGAAAGATGCTGTCATCGAGCGGGTAATGCCGCACGGCGATCGCACGTTCGGCCGCCGGACGGGCTTGTGGTGAAACCTTCTCCGGCAGCGGCGCCGCATCGTCCTGCTGCATCGAGGTGATGAGCCCCGCGACCCGATCGGCGATGAGCGCCAGCGCATCCTCATCGTCATAGCGGAAGCGCATCGGCTCGGGACTCTCGGCGAAGAGCACGCCAAGAGTGCGGCCGCCATGGCGGATGGGCAAGGCGATCTGGCTCTCCGGCGCGATGAGACCGGGATAGGGAATCTCGGTGGTGGCCGGCTCACTTGGCCCGTGATCGCGCATCGCGGCGCTGTAGCTGTAGTCGGACGTCATATGGCCGATGCGGATCGGCGTTCCTTCGCGGGCGGCGACACCGACGACGCCGTCGCCCATTGCCAGCTCCGACCCGATGCCGGATCTGGCATACCCGCCCGACGCCACCGTATAGAGGCGCCCTCCCGCCTCATCCAGCATGAGAACCATCGCATGCTCGATGCCGAAATAGCTGCCGAGGCAACCGAGCGTCCGGTCGAAGAGATCACCGAGTTCGCTCGCAGTTTCGAGTTCAGCCGAGCTGCGCCGCACGGCCGAGAGCAGGTTGCGTGGCATCGGCGGTTCAACCGCCAGCGGGCCAGACGCCAGCACAATGCTTTGGACCCGGAAGATGTCGGCGCCGCGCAAATGGAAAACGCCCTGCATGCCGCTGTGCGACGCGATGCCGGCGAGCTTCGCCTTCATGCTCTCGAAAAGCGGACCCTCGGTCCGCGTTTCCTCAAAGGCCAGATCGAGCCTGTAGTCGGAAAGGCTGATCGGATCGAAGACGGAGACGGCGGCCGCTCGCGTCGCCAGAATGTTGCGGCGTGTCTTGTTGAAGAACTGGTAGCTCAGCGCCACTCGATCGGGATCGACATAATGCACTTGCGAGACCATCGAGACATTCGGTGTTCCGTCAGGATCGCAGGTGGCCAGTACGGCGGGAACGAAGCCCTCCAGGCAGTTCCGGATCATCTCGACGCTGAGCGCGGTCATGATGGCAAGGCGCTGCCGGCGAGCAGGCCGGGGGTCTGGACGAAGGCGCGGTCGGGCAGGAAATCGACGGCGGCGAGATCATGCCGCTCGAAGGTCGTGTATCCCGCAGCAACCGCCTCCGCATAGCCGCAGGCGACGATATCGGCGCCGAGCGCTCCGGTTTGCGCCGCGACGGCCGCGTAATCCGCCGCGCGCGGGACATCGACCTGAGCACCCCTCGCCTTGAGCTGGATCGACCGGTGGGTCGTGGGTCTGGTGAACGTCACCGCGAGCCCGGCGCCGCCCGCAAGCGCCTGCAGCAAATGGACGTTGGGAGGCCGCCGCACCAGAATTCGAATTTGTCCCGCGCCGCCGATCAAGCAGGCGGAGCCACGTCCCACGACCGGCCGGCCGCCCGTATCGGAGCTCGCCATCACGATGCTGACGCCGCTCTGACAGAACGCCGCGAGTTCGGCAGTCAGAACGCCGTTGGCAAGGGTGGGGCCGACCCAGCTGGTCCGGGCTGCAAGTTCCTGGGACGGGTTCGAAGGATCCGCTGGCGACACGGCTCAGTCCATGGCTAAGCCGGTGCCCGCCCGGCAGGTGATGATTGACGCGAGTGTCCCGAATCCGAAGTTCGCACCATATATTCTAATGTGGCTTTGGTTCAGAAATTCCCTCAAATCCCGACCGCAATACTGGAGGGATTTTCTGAACCGCCACACTAGCATGCTCCGCCTTCCGCCGGAAGCGAAGCCCGACCCGCCGGGCCGCGGCTAGCGTCGAGGCCGCCGCGCGATCCAGAAAACGATCAGTCCGGCGATGGCGAGCAGGACGCCCCAATAAATCCACGGCGTCTGGTTGATCATGAAGCTTTCCGCCGGATAGGGGAAATAGCCGCTGCCCTGCCCGATCCAGATCAAGCCGAGGAGAACCATGAGGCAACCGAGGGCCATCAATGCCAGGCGCGTGAGTCTCATCGAGCATCCTCCCCCGATTGCTACTGCTTCACTGTCGCGAAGTTGGCGTGCGCCACGACGAGCCAGGCCCCCTCGCTGCGCCGGAAGACGGTCAGCCGCGGCGCATAGGCCTGAACCGCCTTGCCGTCGACCGTCAGATCGATGGTCAGCCAATAACGAGCCACCAGGTGGTCGCCGTAGCCGGTCGCGACGAGCTTCGCGACGACGGGCACCCCTTTGATCTTCGGCAGGCCGCTCTCGAGATAGTCGGCCGCCCCATAGGCCGAGCCATCGGCGCGCGCGATCTGGAATTCCGGCGCCAGCACACCGGCGACCTTGTCTTTCATGCCGCTGGCGACCGCGCCCAGCCAAGAATCGACCGCCTTGCGCGCCTCCGCCTCGGGATCTGCCGCGCTGCCCAATCCCAGATTGGCGAAGGCCTGCAGCTTCCAGTCACCATCGACCCTGGTGAAGACGGCGAGGCGCGGCAAGCGCGCGACATCGTAGTCGACGCCCTCGATCCTGCCCTTCAAGCTCGCGAAGAACGTCACGATGAGGGCGTCGCCCGCCTGGGTCGCCTTGAAGCCGTCGAGATCGAAAGTCTGCAGCGATGCCGGGTTTGCAAGATAGCCCGCACCGTCATAACGCGTGCCGTCGGTGCGCATGAGCTGGAAGCCCTTGCCCACGATATCGGCGAGCGGCGCCTTGCCGGAGGTCCCGGCGTAGAAACGCTCCACTTGGGCGCGGCCCAGCGCATCCAGATCCTCCGCGGCATTCGCCGCGGGACCAGGGCCGCGAAGGTGCCAGCCGGCAATGACACCGACGGCCAATGCCGCGGCAGATACGAGAACAAGCGAAGGTTTCCTCATCAAGGTCTCCTGTCCCGAACCAGTCTTCACGACGAAAGCCTGGATCACGATGAGTTTGGATCGTTACGATCCAAACTCATAAACGTGATCGATTCCTTGGATTAGCGCGGGATTTTCGCGAAAAACCGGTATCCACTTTTTCGCATCCCGCGCTAGAGCCTTCCCCGGGAAGCGCTCCGGTATCGACGTTGCCACTTGTCCTTGCACGGCACAAGGCTCGCTCTTTATTCGGGCACCTGCTTGTACCCGGCCATCACCTTCAAATAGGCGAGCACTTCATCCACCAGCGCATCGGGATCGGGATGCGACGCGAAGGCGGGCATGGTGGCGTCATAGCGGACCGACCGCGGATCCATCATGAACTTTCTGATCCACGAATCCGAAAGGTACTCCGTGACACTCGTCGGATAGTTCAGCTCCGGAGCCTTGTTGCCGCCCTCCCCATTGATGGTGTGGCAGGCCATGCAATTCTCGCGAAAGGCGATGAACCCCTTCTTTGCCTTTTCCGATGCGTTCGACGGCGGGCTCAGCTTCGGAAAGCGATCCGCGAAGGTCACGAGATCGACGCCGACCACCTGATAGGGCCAGCCGCTGGCGCCTTCGGCGCGCAGCTCGTGTGACTCAAGATTGCTCCAGACAAGGTAGAAGGGTCCGAGCGGGACATCGCTTTCGCCCTGATAGCGGTTCTGGACCTGGAACTCGGCCTGGTCCAGCCTTCGAAATACGAAATAGGCGGCATGCCGGCTGAACCGGTCCACCGGCAGGACGGGTTGATAGCCGTCCACACAAGTGAACAGCACCTCATCGGCCTGCTTCCATCGATCTCCATAGACGGCGTCGAAGAGTTTGTCCGCCGCAAATCCCTCATACGTCACGTTCCTGTCCTCATGCGGCTCCCAGACGGTGATCCGCGTGGCGGGGACCTTTTCTCTCAAGTCCGCCATGCTCAATTGAACCACGGGCTGGCCCCGGGCCGCGAAGCTCAGCGGCTTTTCATCCGCGGCAAAGGCGAGCGATGTGGCGAGGCCGAATGCCATCAGCACGAAACAGAGTCTTTGTGCGAACACCATGCAACCTCCTTTGCCCGGATGGCGCCGGCTCAGCAGCCCAGCACGCGCTCGGCCACGCGCCGGTAGATGGCACGAGACGTCACCAGTTTCTCGACCGAGACATGCTCGTCGATGCGCCCGCTCATGCCGATCTCGCCCGGCCCGATGATCGCCATTGGCAGATCGAGCGCCGGACAGATGATGGCGGCGTCGGAATAATAGGCGACACCGGCAGGACCTTCGGCGCGGCCCAGCACATCCCGGCAGGCGGCCAGGCTTTGCTTGACGAAGGGGTGATCGTCCGGCGTGTCGACCGGCGGCTTCACATCCAGCACCTCGAGCGAGATGTGGGGCCCGGCGATGGCGACGACCCGCTCCATGACGTCCGCCGGCGCAAGGCCCGGGACCAGGCGCACATCGACATCGCAGGAGGCCTCGGGCGGGATGAAAGGAGCACCGATGCCGCCCCGCACCAGCCCCACCGTTATGGTGGGCGGCTGCAGATGCCGGTGGGCCGGCGCGTTCAGGTCGAGGTCATGCAGCCTGTCGATGAAGCGGGCGAGGCGCACGATGGCATTGCCGCGGTCGTCGCTGCGGCCCTCGGTGAAGGCGCCATGCTGATATTCGCCGCGCGCCGTCGCCCTGAACCAGAGCGGCCCTTTCTCGGCCACGAGCACGGCAAGTCCAGTGGGTTCGCTCACCAGGAGCGCGCCAATCCGGTCGAAACGCCGGTCGCTGACCAGCCTCTTGGCGCCGAGACAGCTCGAGTTCTCCGCCGCCGTGAACGCCAGCATGAGATCGCCCCGGGGCCTCGCCCCGGCACGCTTGAGATCGATCATCGACAAGGCCATGGCCGCCATGCCGCCTTTCATGTCGGCCGCACCTCGCCCATAAAGGAAAGGCCCGTCGATCTCGCCGGCAAAGGGATCGCGGCTCCAGCGCTCGCGCTCGATGCCGATCGTATCGAAATGGGCGCTCATGGCGAGGCCCGGCCGTTCGCCCGAACCCTCAAGCCGCGCCGTGAGATTGACGCGTTCCGGGCCGATCTCGTCGAGCACCGGCTCGATCCCGGCGTCGGACAATCTCCGAGCCACGATCCGGGCGGCTTTGATCTCGTTGCCGGGCGGATCGATGGTGTTCTCGGCAATGAGGGCCCGCGTGAGCGCAATGGTCTCTTCTGCGTCTTCGGTCAGGCGCATGCGGTGATCCTCGATCAATCCTTTTTCGTGGGCTTCTGCGCGGGGAGGCGGGCCTCAGGCTTCCGCTCCAGCCTGAACTGCGGCTTCTTGAGAGGGGTGGCACCCGCCGATGGCTTCTTCTCCGTAGCGAATTGCGGCTTCTGCATGGACGCCGCACCGCCCGACGGCTTCTTCTCCGCGACGGCCTGCGCTTTCTGCTGCGATGTCGGGGCGACCTGCGGTTTCACGCGCGTGACGCCGTGCGGTGTCTTCGCCCAGCGATGAGCGGCGGTGAAATACTGCAGCACCGCGAGCCAGGTCGCGACCGACACCATGAGCCAATAAACGGGCGCGGTGAGGATCACCGTCCCCCAGGAGATGCCGCGCCCCAGATAGAGCGACGCCCGGAGCGTGCAGGCCATGGCGAGGAGGAAGGCCGCGGCAGTCACCATGCCATAGAGCGCCAGCAGGAACAGCCACAGCTGGCCCCCGGCCGGCTTGTCGAGGATCACCAGCACGGAAACCGTCGCGAGCCAGGCCAGGAAGAAGGGATGCAGCAAGGCGACGATGATGGTGCCGCCGGTGAAGGCCTGGGTCAGAAGAAAGTTGCGCCCGCCGAGCTCGCGCCACATCCTCACCGGTGCGCGCGTATTGACGATCGCGGTCTGGAGCGCGCCCTTGATCCAGCGCACCCGCTGGCGCAGCCAGTCCAGCAGGCGGCAGGGCGCCTCTTCGCGCGTGAGCGTCGGCACCAACGCGGTGCGGAAGCCGAGGCGCGCGAGGCGGACGCCAAGGCCCGAATCACGCGCCACATTATGCGCGTCGAAGGCGCCGGCCTGGCGCAGCAGCGCGGTGCGGTAGTGGGTCGAGGCGCCGGCGAAAAGAAGCGGGCTTCCGAATTTGGCGAGCCGCGGGAACAGAAGTTTGAACTGGAAGGAATAGTCGAGCGCGCACTGGCGTGTCAGCCAGTTCTCGTTGCGATTGTAGTAGCCGACCTGGGTCTGCAGGCAGGCGACGGTCTTCGGCGCCAGCGAGAATGCGCCGGCGACACGACGCAACTGGTCGTTGGCGGGAAGACTGTCGGCGTCATAGACCGCGACCAGTTCACCGCGCACGAAGGGAAGCGCAAAGTTCAAAGCCTTGTGCCGCGTCCGCAGTTCGCCTTTCGGCACCACGATCACTTCCATGTGGGAGGGCAGGCGCAGATCGTCGAAGAACTTGCGCGCCGCCTGATCCTCGGCCTCGAGAATAAGCTTGATATCGAGTTTCCCCGGCGGATAGTCGAGGGCGCGCAAGGCCTGGACCAGCTGATCGGCGACCTTCGTCTCGCGCAGCACCGGAACAAGGACGCTGTAAACCGGCAGCTCGTCGTCGGCGACTTTCACGGCGGGCGGCGCCTGCGGCAGCTTCGCCGGAAGGAGGCACCAGATGTTCAGGCCGGCCGCGAGCGCGAAGAGCGCCAGCATCACGGCAAAGGCGACGACCGCGGCCGTCGGGCGGTCCCACATCACGCCAAAGGCGACGAGGGCCAGGCCGAGCGCCAACCACAGCGCCTGCTGGGCAGTAAACGCCTGGGCGGCGGAATGCTTCGGCAGACGGTTCTTCAGGCCCCAGACAGCATGGTTGACGAGTTCCGATTCCTGCCCGGCCTGCAAAGCCTGCAGCATCGTGCGCTCATTGGTGATCGCCGAAACCTCAAGCCCCTGCTCCGTCGCATAGGCCTTGGCGCGCTCACCCGCCGCTACGTAACTGAGCTTGCCCGGCTCCCAGGATATCGGCGCTATGCGGTGGCGCAAGGCCTGCTGTGCTTCGGCGGGAGTCAGGCGCTGGACCGCTTCGAGCAACTGGGCGGAAGTCGGAATCGTAGGCAACACAAATTTCTTCGGAGACGCGGTCTTCCGGTCTCCGCCGCCACTACGTGTCGTCTCTTTAGGCCCCGTTGCCACTTTGCCGTCCAGGCTTTGCCCGCCCGCCGCAGGATGTCGGTTTTGACGGCAATTGCAACACAATTCCGCCCCATGGATAGTATCCACGATCACACGTCATTTTGATGTACTGGATCTTGCGAAGGAGATGAACATGAGCGGTCAAAATCCCGGCAGAAGGATATCGCGGCGCGCGCTACTGGGCGGTGCGGCGGCGGCGATCGTCATGCCGTCGGGTATCGCCTCCGCCGCGGCGAAGACGCTGCGCGGCGGCGTTTCCTATCGCGAGCGAATCGCCTTGCCGCCGCATGCGATCCTGGAAGTGAGACTCCTCGACGTGTCGCTGGCGGACGCGCCGGCGACGACGCTCGCGGTCACGCGGGTCAAGACGCGTCACCGCATGCCTATTCCCTATCGGCTGCGCTTCAATGATCGGCAAATCAAGCCGGGGCGCTCCTATGCGCTGCAGGCGCGCATCACCGTCGACGGCAAGTTGTGGTTCATCACCACCACCCGTCATTCCATCTTCAGCGGCGGACACGATGAGACGGATATCCAGGTCGAGCGGGTCTCGTCGGGCAAGCCCGAATCATCGAAACCCACCGGCAAGTGGCTGGCCGAATCGATCCGGCAGGGCGGCGTCATCGACAATCTGCAGACGGTGATCGAGATCGCCGCCGACGGCAAAGTGGCCGGCAGCGGCGGCTGCAACCGGATCTCCGGCAAGGCATCGATCGCGGGAGACCGCATCTCCTTCGGCCCCATGATCTCGACCAAGATGGCCTGCGCGCCCGCCGTCATGAATCAGGAAAGCAAGTTCCTGGCGGCGCTCGGCGCTGTCCAGCGCTTTGAGATCGATGACCAGAGAGGCAAGCTCTTCCTGCGCGACGCAGGCAACCGCGAGATCCTGCTGCTCGCCAGAATGTAACGGCAAGGCCAGCGAGGGCGGTGCGGCACATGAAAAGGATCCCCTGGGCCCTGCCCCTCCTCGGAGCGCTTTTCCTTGCCTATCTCGCCGGCAGTGGCTGGTTCGTCGCAAAGGTCGCAGGCTCCATCCTCACCGTTTCGGATACGCGGGAGGAAAGGCTGGCGCCCGCCCCGTCGAGCCCGTTCGAGCTCGGCTATCGGGGTGATCCGAGAGCCGCCTTCGGCCTTGCCTTCGAGGACGTGACGATCGAGACCGAACTGGGACCGGCGCCGGCCTGGTTGGTGCCGGCCGAGGGATCCTCCGCGACCGCGGCCATCTATGTGCATGGCATCATGGGCCATCGCGAGGATGGTTATCGCCATCTCTCGGTGCTGCATGCGGCCGGGGTGCCGGTCCTCCTGATCACCTACCGGAATGACGCGGGCGCGCCCCTGTCGTCCGAGAAGCAATACGCCTTCGGGCTGACCGAGTGGAAAGATCTCGATGCGGCCGTCACCTTCCTGACTTCGCGCGGGACCGGAAAGATCATCCTGGTGGGCGAATCGATGGGTGGCGCCATTGTCGGGCAATTCCTCATGAATTCGCGGCAGAGCGGGAGGATCGCGGCCCTCGTTCTGGATTCCCCGGCGCTTGACGGTCGGGCCGTCATCCGCCGGCTGGCTCATGGAATGCGGCTGCCGCTGGCGTCCTGGATCGAGCCCGTGGCCTTGCGTATCCTGGCGCTTCGCCAGCCCGTGGCGCTCGACAAGGCGGTGAGCCTCGAAGCGGTGGCTTCCTTTCCCGGCCCCTTGTTCATTGCCCATGGCACCGGCGACCGTATCGTGCCGTCCACGATCAGCGATCGCGTGGTGACGGCCCGGTTTGGCGCCACGACCTATCTCAAGACGCATGCCGATCATCTGCGTTCCTGGCATGAGAACCCGCAAGCCTATCGCCGGGAGCTGATGGGATTTCTCGCGATGCTGCAGGCGCGCTAGATATGCGGTGCGCAGCGAACGGGAACAAAACGCGCCAGACTTTTTTTTGCCGCCGAGAGGCTGTAGGTCTTGCTGGCGACACAACGGGATTCGTCAAAGCCCTTCCATGACCGGCTCCGCCTCCAAGATTCTCGCATTCTGCCTGCTGATCACCGCAGGCCTCGCCCTGCCTTCCGCCGCCCAGGAGCAAAGCGCGGTTACGGGCGCCAAGGCGGCCGATGAACCCCCACCCCTGCCGCGCTTCCGCCATCCCGACCTCGCCGGCAAGCCCACCAGCTTCGCGCGCGAAGCGGTCATCGTCCTTGCCGACGACGACTTCCCGCCCTTCAGCTATGCCGGCCCCGACGGCGAGGCCAAGGGCATCGCGGTCGATGCCGCCCAGGCGGCGTGCGAGGAACTCAGGACCAAATGCAACATCGTGCTGATGCCATGGGAGACCCTGTCCGGCAGCCTCGACGGCATGAGCGGCATAGTTGCCGGGCTCAGGCTGGACGACAGGACGCTGACGCGTTTCCAGCCGACACGGCCGATCTACCGGACGCCCGGCCGCTTCGTGATACGCAAGGAGAGCGAGCTTACGCAAGTGACCCGGGAAGCCCTCGACGGCAAGCGCGTCGGCGTGATCGCCGGAAGCGGCTATGAAACCTGGATCAAGAAGAACTTCGGCGACGCGGTGGTCGTGCCCTATCCGAACCAGAGCGACCTGCAGGAGGCACTGCGCACCGCCAAGGTCGAGATCCTGTTCGGCGACGGGCTGCAGCTCGTCTACTGGACGCGCGGCAGCACATCGCAGGAATGCTGCAAATTCATCGAGGGCGCCTATTTCGACGATGCCTCGTTCAGCCGGCCCTATGTCTTTCTCATCCGGCGCGGCGATGAGGAATTGAAGCAGGCCTTCGACTATGCCCTCGACCAGCTGCAGGAATCGGGCCGCTTCGCCCGCATCTTCAGCCGCTATGTGCCAGGTCAGTTCTGGTAGCTCGCGCCTGAGGGTTAGGCGAACCACCACCGGTCGAAGAACATGCGGCCGTCGCATTCATAATTGTCGGCGAGCTTGCCGTGCCTCACCTTCGTGCTGGTGGCGAAGACGTCATTGGCGAAGAGCGGAATGACGACGCCGCCTTCATCGCGAACCAGGAGCTGCAGGTCGCGATACATGCCGGTACGCTTGGCCGCATCGACCTCGGACCTGGCCTCGACCAGAATCTTGTTGAATTTCTCATTGGTCCAGGCGCTGTCGTTCCAGCTGGCGCCGGCGGAATAAGCCTGCGTCAGGATATCGTCCGGCGTCGGCGTACCGAACCAGTAGGCCGCACACCAGGATTTCTTCTGCCAGATATTCGTCCAGTAGCCGTCATTGGACTCCTGGATGACATTGATGGCGATACCGGCCTTCTTGGCCTGCGCCGCATAGAGGGTGGCGGTGTCGACCGCTCCCGTGAAGGCGGCGTTGGCGGCACTCAGATCGACGGCGAGCGATGTGAGGCCCGCCTGCTTGAGATAGAACTTCGCCTTGTCCGGATCATAGACGCGCTGCTCGATATCGGCAGCGAAGAAGGGATAGGCCGGCGTCAGGGGATGATCGTTGCCGACCGTCCCATGTCCGAAGAGGATGGTCTTGAGCAGCGCTTCGCGATCGATGGCATGCTTGAGCGCCAGGCGCACATTGTTGTCGGTAAAGGGCGCGACATTGGTCAGCATTGGGAAAGTGTAGTGCAGCTTGCCGCGCACTTCCTCGACGACGATGCCCGCCTCTTGCTTCAGCCGGTCGACGGTCTTCAGATCGAGACGGTCGATGCCGTCGACTTCCTTGGTCAGCAAGGCATTCTGGCGCGCCGCCGTGTCCTGTATCGACAAAAGCTCGCCGCTGTCGAAATGGCCACGCCCCGCCTGCCAGAAATTCTTGTTCTTCTCGAGCTCGGTCTTCTCGCCGGGCTTGAAGGATTTCAGCCGGTAGGCGCCGGTGCCGACGCCCGATTGCCAGTCGATCGTCCCGTCATCCTTGGCCGGATACATGCCGAAGCTGAAGGTCGAGAGCTTGAAGGGAATATCGGCATCGCCCGATTTGAGCGTGATCACGACGGCATAGTCGCCATCCGCCTCGACCGCGGTTATGGGATCGACGATCGGCTTGACTGAGGACGTCGATTTCTCGCCGCGATGATGATTGATCGAAGCGACGACGTCCTTCGCAGTGAAACTCTTACCATTGTGGAATTCGACGCCTTTGCGCAGCTTGAAGGTCCACTTGGTGGCGCCTTCCGATGCCTCCCAGCTCTCGGCCAGCTTCGGCTGCAGCGACCCGTCGGTCGCCACCTCGGTCAGCATGTTGGTGATGGCATAAGCGACGACCGTCGTGTAGCCGTTGTTCACATGCGCCGGATCGAGCGTGTCGGCGGCTTCGCCATGCGCCATGGCAAAGCGCATATGGCCGCCGGGCTTCGGCGTCTCGTCGGCGAAAGCGGGGCCTGACAATGTCGACCCTGCCGCCGCGGACAGGCCGAGCAGGCTCAGCCCGCCCAGGAACTCGCGCCTGTCGATGCGTCCCGACTTCATTTCGCCTGCCTGCCAATGCTTGAATGCATCATCGCTTTTCATCTCAGTGTTCCTTCCTCAGCAATAGTCGTTTCTTTCCCATTCGCAGTTCAACGGCTCGGGCGATCAGCTTCGCTACCACAGCGAAACCCTCCGCCCGGCCCTCGTTTCCAGAGCCCGGTCATAAAGAAGGCGGCCGAGGACGATGTCGCTGATGGCGAAGCCCCGGTGCCAGAAGACGATCCTTTCACGCTCGCTTTCGCGGGCGGGACGGGTACCTGAGACGACCTGGCCGATCTCGGCATGCACATGCTCGCGGCGCAAGCGGCCGTCCTTGATGAGTGAGTGGAAGGTTCCGCCTTCGCAGCACTGGCGCCAGTCATCGACGATCATCTTGTCGGCGCCCAAGGGCAGCGCCGGATCGACCGCCATGATCCAGCCATAAGTGATGAGAAGAGCGCCCGGTTTCACCATGCGGTCGGCAATGAGGATCTGCGGCCGCTCCAATCTGGTCGCTTCGACAATGATGTCGGCATCGGCAACCGCGTCTTCGACATGCGCCACGCTCAGCGTTCTGATCCCGAGCTCGGCTTCGATCTCGCGGGCCAGTGCATCGCGCGTCTCCGGCCGCTTGCTGGCGATGCGTACCTCGCTCAGATCGAAGGTGCCGGCGATGGCGCGGATATTCGCCGCCGCCGTGCCGCGCGCCCCGATATGGGCCAGGATCTTCGATCGAGGTGCCGCCAGACGGCGCGCGCCAATGCCGGTCACCGCACCAGTCCTGAGCCAGGTCAGATCGGTCGCATCCATGATGCAGAGCGGAATGCCAGTGCGCGGATCATACAGCGTCAGGATGGCGATCTCGGAGGGCAGGCCGTGCCGGTAATTGTCGACATAATCGCCAATGACTTTCACGCCGGCCGTATCGATCGGCCCGGCATAGCCCATCAGGATGTTGAAATGGCCGTTATAGCGGTCATCGAGATGGATATGGCCCTTGGGCGGCAGGACGACTTCGCCCTGACCATGCGCCTTCAATCCCGTCTCGATGATATCCATGATCTCGGGCATAGAGGGCGTCAGGCCGGCAATTTCCCGGCGGTTGAGAAAGAGGAGATCGAGTTTGGAAGATCCCGGCATCAGCGCCTCGGCTCGCGCTTGCTGGCATCGAAGAACGGCCGCTTGGCGACGCAAGCGCGCTGATCCCCGGATTTTCCAGCGACACTGAGCCACGTACCAAGGGTCGCGGCTTTGGCGTCGATGCGGGCATAGCCGATCATGCGCTCGAGCCGTGGCGAATAGACGACGACAGTGGTGCGCCCGACCGGCACGCCGTCCCGGCTCACGACTCGCCCACCAAAGGCGGTCGCCTCGCCGCACATACCAGCTTCGAATTCAAGCCCGACGAGCTTCCAGGTCACCCCTTCGGCGGCAACGCGCCGTAAGGCCTGCTTGCCGATGAAGTCGGCCGGCTTGTCGAGCTCGACCAGACGTTCGAGACCGACGTGATAGGGCGTCGACTTGGCGGGAAAGTCGGAGCGCATGGCAATGATGCCAGCTTCGACGCGGCGGATGGTGTTAGGCCCGGTCACCCGCAAATTGGACGGTTTGCCCGCCTCCTTCACCCGGTCCCACAATTCGGCGGCGCGCGATATATCGCGCAGATAGATCTCGTAGCCCAGATCGCCGCTCCAGCCGGTGCGTGTCACCATGAGCGGCATGCCAGCGAGATCAGTCTGCATCAGATGATAATAGTTGAGGTCGGCGACCTTCTCGCCGAGAAGGCGGATCATGATGTCGCGCGATTTGTTGCCCTGAATCTGGATGGGCGCGGCTTCCGGCTCCACGATCTCGACATCCATGCCGGCGAAGCAGGCAACGCCCTTGGCCCAGAGCAAGAGGTCGCTGTCGGCCGCGGACAGCCAGTATCTGTCGCGGTCCAGCCGATTGAGGACCGGGTCGTTGAGGATATAGCCGTCATAATCGGTGATCACGACATAGCGGCATTGGCCGACGGCGCAGCCTTTGAGACTGCGCGGGACCAGCAATTCCATGAAGCGCTCGGCATCGGGGCCTGAAATCTCGACCTGACGCTCGGCGGCCACGTCCCACAGCGTCGCATCGTTGACGAGCGACCAGTATTCCTCCGTCTGATCGCCGTAGCGATACGGCATGAACATGTGGTTGAGGACAATATAGGACGCCGCACCGTCGCGATGCGCGCAGTCGAAGAAGGGAGACCTGTCCAGAGATTGGTCGAGTACGCCAAGAAGCACGATTGACCTGCCTTTCATCAAGCAGATCGGACCGTGGACAGTTCTTTCAGACTTTACTCGAGCGCCCGAAAGCTAAGCGAACTCCTTTCAGCCGTCAATGAAATTCGCTTTTTCGGCGGCGGGTTGCGCCCTAATCTCCCGTCTTTGGCGGCACCTTGGTCGGAGTTCATGTCTCGCGGCAGCGTAGAATTAGTCGAAAACTTGCGGTTCCTCTGCGCGCATTTCAGCTCGGTCGCCGAGGTGTGCCGCAGCCTCGGCATGAACCGCCAGCAATTCAACAAATATCTCAGCGGCCATTCGGAGCCATCGCTGCGCAACCTCAAGCGCATCACCGATTTCTTCGGGGTCGACGAATATGAGATCACCTTGCCGCACAAGGAATTTGTTCGTCTCGTCAAACCGAAGCGCGGCCAGGTGCGCGAGACCCAGCTTCTCGAGCAGCTGTTCAGCCAGATCGACTTGGCGAGCGGTGAACCACAGGCGGCGCTCGCCGCCTATAGCGGGACCTATGCGGCCTATATCTGCTCGCCGGTCTGGTCCAATCACATCGTGCGCGCGCTGACCACGATGAGCTTCGATGGTCAGAGCTGCCTGACCAAGAGTCTGCAACGCCTCTATCTGCCGGGCGGCAGCCGCTCGATGAAAGTCGTCCAGAAATTCAATGGTTTCGTGCGCACTATCCGCGACCGGCTCTATGTCATCGAATATGAGGCGAGTTCGCGGGATCTTGCTTCGTTCACGATCCTCTATCCCTCGCATCGCCGGCAGCTGCAGTTCCTCACCGGCATCATGGTCACCGTCGCGAGCGGCGGCAGCCGGCAGCCCTTCTCGACGCGCGTGGTCTATCAATATCTCGGCAAGGACATCGATCTGAGACGCGAGATCGCGCGCTGCCATCTCTATCCGGTCGACAGCCCGGACGTGCCCGAAGAGGTCCGCAGCCGCATCGCCGACCGCGCTGACCCGGCGCGGAATTTCCTACTGGCGCAATCCTACTGATCCTCGCGATGGCGACGCGAGTTGACGCACAAGCACTGCGATCGGCTGCGCCATGCCCGATGTCGCGAAATAGCGGCAGCTGGTGCGAACGATTACGCTCGGTTCGTCAGATCGGCGTTGGACGGTGCTTTACTCGAGCAAGGAATGCACTGAACGGTTCGTCGGGGGTTAGGACTTCATGACGCCACTCGAATGCTGCCGCCTGTTCCTCAAGGCCTGGGAAGCCTCATCGGCTGAGGACATCAGCGGCCTGTTTGCCGATATGGGCGTCTTCACCAATCCCTTGCAGCCGAAGCCGCTCATCGGCCCACGGCAGATATTCGAAGCCGCCACGATCGGACTGGCCAAGATCGAGAATGTCGCCATAAGGGTGTCGAACGCGTGGGAAAATGGATCGAAAGCCTGCGTCGAAGGCGAGTTCCTGGCGCGCCGGCGATCAGATGGCGGGCGCTTCGATTTTCCCTTCATGCTGGTTCTCGAATTGCAGGAAGAGGACGGCAAGATCGCCCGCCTCAGCGAATATTTCGACACTGCTAAATTGCGCTAGAGCGTCGGACGCTCTCATAGAATCTGCCCGACGCTCTATCTCTTTGATTTGCGCATCGGATTATCCGAAAATCGCTTCGCACCTTTCGGTCCGATGCTCTAGACAGAGGCCTTGCGGCCAACCGCTGCGCCGATATCGGCCAGGCCTTCCGCTTTCACCTTCCCGGCAAGCCCAGTGATAATCTCACTGATGAGGGTCGGCCCCTTGAAGACGAGCGCCGAATAGAGCTGCAACAGGCTCGCCCCCGCCTCGATCTTGGCGAAAGCCGCTTCGGCGCTGTCGATGCCGCCGACACCGACGAGCGGGATGCGCTTGCCCACTCTCCCATAAAGCTGCGCCAGCATTCGCGTCGAAGGGGCGAAAAGCGGCTTGCCCGACAGGCCTCCGGTCTCGTCTTTATGCGAAGAGCGCAAAGCGGGCCTGGCGATCGTCGTGTTGGACACGATGATGCCATCGACACGCATAGCGAGGCACACTTCCGTCATGTCGTCGAGATCGGCTTCGGCGAGATCGGGCGCGATCTTGACCAGCAATGGCGGCGCAGCGCGCTTCGCCCGCGCCTCATTCAGCCGGCCAAGCAAAGCCTCGAGCTCAGGCCGCGATTGTAGATTGCGCAGGCCCGGCGTGTTGGGCGAAGAGATATTCACCGTCAGGTAGCTCGCGATATCGCGGAAGGCTTCGAGGCCGCTGACATAATCACCGATGCGGTCGGCGGCTTCCTTGTTGGCGCCGATATTGATGCCGATGATGCCGCCCCGCGACCGGCGTGACTCGAGACGGCGGCGCAAGGCGCCATGGCCCTCATTGTTGAAGCCCATGCGGTTGATGACCGCCGCATCCTCCGGCAGTCGGAAAAGGCGCGGGCGGGGGTTGCCGGCCTGCGCCAGGGGCGTGACGGTCCCCACTTCGACGAAGCTCAGGCCTTGCGCCAGCATCTGATCGGGCACCTCGCCATTCTTGTCGAAGCCGGCGGCGAGGCCGAGCGGATGGGAGAACCGCAAGCCGAAGGCATCGACAGCAAGCGCGGCAGGCGCCGGCCCGGACGTAGAGGCCGGAGCGAACCGCAAAGCCGCAACAGTGAGACGATGCGCCGTCTCGGCATCGAGTGAATGCAGCAGCGGGCGCAGGCAGGGAAAAGCGTAGCGCGCAAGGGTCATGCGCCGATGCTTTCGGGAAACTCATGCGCCGTGCCATTCCAGGGCAAGGGCGCGACCGAGTGAACCTTCTTCACATCGAGCGGCGCATAGAGATGCGGGAAGAGATCGCCGCCCCGGGATTCCTCCCATTTGAGCGCCGATCCCAGCGCTTCGGCCTCGACCGCTGCAAGGACGAGATCGGCAAGCCCGGCGAAATGCCGCCGCGCCGTCTCGCGCAGCTGATGAGCGGCCGAGAAATGTATGAACCCGTCGCTGACATCGACTGGCGAACCGCGAAACACGCCATGCGCCACAGCGCTCTCCCACTCCGCGCATTTCAGTATCTTGTAGATGGTGGCCATCCCGCTCCTTCAATCGCGATCACGAACCCGCTGGATCAGTTCGATCGAGTGGCCGCGCGCCGTTCGCGAGTGCCCTTTAGACCATCCGGGAACCGCCCGGAACCGGCAAATACCGGCCTTTTTCGGAGATTTGTGGGACTCGACAAGGTGCACCACTTAAGGTATTATTCCTATAAATACGAAAACACCGAACTAACCAGACGCGGTGAGCGGGAGGCGGAAAGTGGAAGCGCTTTTTCGCAGGACTCCCGCTCCAACTTAAAAAAATTGGATCGCATCAAGGATCGCAAAGATCCGGGGCCGGGGTGATCCAGAGCGGAGCGTTGTCATGTTCACACATAAGCAAGTCTGGACGGCAATCGACGTCATAGCCGAGCGCTATGGATTCTCGGCCTCTGGCCTCGCCAAGAAGGCCGGACTCGACCCGACCTCCTTCAACCCCTCGAAGCGCCATGGGCCGGACGGACGGCCGCGCTGGCCGACCACTGAAAGCATCGCGCGTGTGCTCGAGGCTTCCGGCGCCTCGGTCGAGGAATTCAGCGATCTCCTCGCCGGACGCAAGGGCCAGCCGCCCAAGCGGCGGCAGATTCCGCTCATCGGCTTCTCGCAAGTGGGCAAGAGCGGTTTCTTCGACGATTCAGGCTTTCCGGTCGGCACGTCGTGGGACGAAATCGAATCGCCCGGCATCATCGACCAGAACGCCTATGCGGTCGAAATCCAGGGCGACAGCATGCTTCCCGTCTATCGCGAGGGCGACATCGTCATCGTCTCGCCGAGCACCTCGATCCGCAAGGGCGACCGGGTGATCGCGCGCACCACCGGCGGCGAAGTGCTGGCGCGCATCCTGCACCGTCAGTCGGCCAAAACGGTCGAGCTCTCGGCCTTCAGTCCCACCGAGGACATCAAGAGCATCGAGATGAAGGATATCGACTGGATCGCCCGCATCATCTGGGCGGGACAATAGAGTTCCCCGGTGCCCGCGCGATGCCGCCGCCAATCGAGGCAATTGACACAATACTTTAGTTAACCTAAGGTTAACAAGCGCGACCGACTGAGAGAAGGCGACGGAACTCGGCTTGGAGGTGTGCCATGCGTAGCAGGCACCAGATTGCGCTTGCGTTTGTCGGTATCCTTGTTGCGGGCAGCCCGGCTCTTGCCGCGACACCCATCGGCAATACCGTCAATGCTTCGACCACGGTCAGCGCCAGCGGGCGCGTCCTGCAGAAATCATCACCAGTATTCCTCAACGATGTCGTGAGAACCAACGCGACGGGGCTCGGCCAGTTCATCTTCGACGACGGCACGAAGCTCGCGGTCGGGCCGTCGGCATCGCTCACCGTCGACAAGTCGATCTACAAGGGCAAGCGCTCGCTCCAGCAGACCAGCATCCAGGCGACCAAGGGCGCCTTCCGTTACATCAGCGGGGCGTTTCCCGGCCACAAGGTGGCGACCCCCTATGGCACGATCGGCATACGCGGCACAGCCTTCGACTTCACCATCCGCAACGGCCGCGTGTATATCGTGCTGTTCCGTGGCGCGGTGAGCTTCTGCAATGGCGGCACATGCAAGACGCTGAAACGCAGCTGCGAATATCTGGTGGGCGGCGGCGGCGGGGTCACCGATCCCAAGCCGCTCAGCAGCGCCATCGATTCGGGGCTCAATATCAGCCAGGTCTTCCCGCTCCTGGTCAATCAGCGCCGGCTCTCGCCTGCCTTCCGGCAAGGGACGCGCTCCTGCTTCAGCCGCGCCGCGCAGCGCACGCTCGACAGCATATCGTCGCAAGTGCAGGCCGCCGCGCCGGGCGAACCCACATCCGAGCCACCCGGTGCGCCGCCGGCGGCAACGGGCAGGGCCAACAAGGGCTTTGGCAATGGTGAGGAACGCAACGGGACGCCGGAAGCCAACAATCCCGGCAAAGGGCGTGGCGGGCCGCACAGTCCCTGATCCAGGGTCCCCGATCTAACCGAGCTCGCCTTTCAGCGCCTTGCCGATCAAAGCGCGCGTATTGTCGATGCCGTAAAGGGCCGCGAAGGAGCCGAAACGCGGACCTTTCTCGGTGACTGCCAAAACAAATAATACGGTCGACGCTCTTACAAAGCCCGAACGGCAGGCACATATCCTACGGGAAATCAGCGTTGCGACCAGAGCCGAATGCCGGATCACGTACAACCAGCACCTATTCCCAAGACATTCCTGCCTTGGGCGACGGTTGCTTTCCTGGCGGTATTTCCTCTCTTCGCTGTCAATACCACCTCCTGGGGAATGCGAGCTGCTTGGGTCGGCGGCCTTCTCATGGGCGTTTTCATAGGCTTTGCCGCACATCTGCGGGAGAAATCGGACCCCGAGTTGCACAAATACGCCGAGTTGCAACGGAAGGGTCCCTATCTCCGCCGCTACCGGCCAATCGTTGTCGGTCTTATCTTGAGCGCACTCGTGGTCGCGGAGATCCTTGCTGTGGCTGCCACCCATGCGACTCCCGACAGGCCGGTCATCTGGAACGGCACGATGCAAATCGCGGAATGGGGCGCGTCGGTCTTCCCGCTCGCCGGCAAATATGCAACGCAGATAGCGCCGCCGCTCGATCCGCAAACCCTCTACAAAACGCAGGCGGTAACGACACTCTTCCTCCTGGCCGGCGCGCTCAACCTGATCACCCTCGCGCCCTACATCATCTGCATGCCGAACGAAGAGACCGTAGTCATGCACAAGATGTCCGACCGCCTCAGCCGAAGTAGATTCCTGTCATCGTCACCCGCCTCGATGTTGCTGATCATGGTGCCGTTCGGGATTATCGGCGGCTTTACCTTCTTCCTCGGCTGGCTGGAGTTCGACTCTGTTCCCGATCATCCGCGGCTCGGAGTCTGCCTGATCGCAGCAACCTGCTATGCCCGGGACGATCTGATGCTAATCGCCAACGGCTTCCTTCGGATATTCGCAAGTTACGGATTCTGGCTTGCCGCTATCATGTTTCTGATTAGAGCCCTCACCGAAGAGACTGAATGAAGAGCCGGCCTCGATGAGGCTGGAGCCGGCTCCTCTCGGTCAGCCGAGTTCACCTCTGAGCGCCTTGCCGATCAAAGCGCGCGTATTGTCGATGCCGTAAAGGGCGGCGAAGGAGCCGAAACGCGGGCCTTTCTCCTCGCCCAGCAACACCTGGTAGAGTGTGTTGAACCAGGCGAGCGACACGCCGGTCGAGCCGTCCTTCTGCACTGTCTTGTAGGGATCGCGGCGACCAATGTCATAGACGGCCTGCTGGATTTCTTCCGGGCTCGCCGCCTTCGGCAGACGTTCGAGCGCCGAGGAGAGATCCTCCAGCGCCTGCCTTTCATCCGCCGTGGCCTGGCGATATTTCTTCTGCGGCTTCACGAAGTCCTGGAAATAGCGGATGGCGAAGCCCACCAGCGCATCGAGGCGCGGATGGGTTTCGGGCGAGACCTGCGGCGCATAACGCTTGAGGAAGGCCCACAGAACATCCTTGCTTTCGGCATTGGCGACGGCCACCAGATTGAGGAGCAGCGCGAAGGACACGGCCTGGGTGCGCCCGCTTTGCTCGGTGACGAGCACTTCCGGCTGGGGCGGTGTGCCCGAATGGATGTGCCACACCGGATTGGTCAGCTTCTGCGCAAGCTCCTGGCGGCCATAGGCCTCGAGAAAGGCCTGATAGTCATCGACGGCGCGCGGGATCACGTCGAAATAGAGCTTCTTCGCCTCGCGCGGCTTCGAATACATGAAGAGCTGCAGGCTTTGCGGATCGGCATAGGTCAGCCATTCATCGATGGTGAGGCCGTTGCCCTTCGACTTCGAGATCTTCTGGCCCTTCTCGTCGAGGAAGAGCTCATAATTGAAGCCGTCGGGGGGCGGTGAGCCCAGTACCTTGCAGATGCGGCTGGCGAGCTTGACCGAGTCGATGAGGTCCTTGCCCGACATCTCATAATCGACATCGAGCGCATACCAGCGCATCGCCCAATCGGGCTTCCACTGAAGTTTGCAGTGGCCGCCCGTGACCGGCGTCTCATAGGCCTTGCCGGAAGCCGGATCGCGCCAGACGATGGTGCCCGCCTTCACGTCGCGGCTTTCGATCGGCACCTGCATGACGACGCCTGACTCCGGATGAACCGGGAGGAAAGGCGAATAGGTCTGCGAGCGCTCCTCGCGCAGCGACGGCAGCATGATGGCCATGATCTCGTCATAGCAATCGAGTGCGCGCAGCAGCGCCTTGTCGAAGCGGCCGGCGGCGTAATATTCGGTCGAGCTCGCGAACTCATAGTCGAAGCCGAAGGCATCGAGGAACCGGCGCAGCATCGCGTTGTTGTGATGGCCGAAGCTCTCATACTTGCCGAAGGGATCGGGGATGGTGGTGAGCTTACGGCCGAGATGCTGGGCGACCAGGGGCCTTTCGGCACCGGCAACTGGTGGAAGGC
>CAZICN010000016.1:0-30205 GCA_964537655.1 uncultured Aestuariivirga sp. | reverse complement strand
CTTTTCCTGATCCCGCGCCCCGCCAAAGTCTTCAACTTTGGCGGGATTTGCTCTAGGCCGCAGCAGCCCTTTCGAGCTTTCGATCTCGTGTACCCGCTCGGTTCGAACTGTGTTGCCTGTTGACCCGTCAGGCCGAACGGCACGCCTGCGCTCAAGGATTAGTGGCGCTAATCACCCAGGAGGAACTGTCCATGACAATTCCCTCGGCAGCGACCACTTGCTGGCTGATGGCCTCGGCCAGCGCTGCTTCAATCTCGGCCCGCCTTTCTTCGGCCAGGGCGCCGGCTTCCCTGAACACCTCCCCGGCGGGGCCGATGGCAAGCTGAAACGCGATGGCGTCCTTCACATCGTTGCCCACCAGGACGGGCGCGTCGACGCGTCGGAATTCGATGTTCTGGTAACCGGCCGCGCGCATCATGGCCGTGACAGTCTGCTCATCAGCCATGGAGAAAGGGCCGGGACCGCAGGTCTGCGCATCGGTCCCAGGCGCTGGCAGGAAGCGCAGCACCACGTCCTTGGCCATCGACAGCCACGGGTTGTCGGTGCGCTGGCGCCATACGATGTGTACCATACGCCCGCCGGGCCTCAACGCCTTGCGCATGTTGCGCAAGCCAGCGACAGGATTGACGAAAAACATCGTGCCGAAGCGCGCGAAGACGAAGTCGAAGTTTTCGGCCGGCAGGGCGATCTCGGCATCGCCGCGCATGAAGCTCACGTTCTTCAGCCCCCGCGCCGCAATCTCCTTGCGGGCGAAGTCGAGAAAGGCGTCGCAACAATCGATACCGACGACCATGCCCCCAGGGCCGACGCGTTCTGCCAGCCGGATGGCCGTGTCACCAAAACCGCAGCCAACATCGAGCACGCGGTCTCCCGGCCTCACCGGCAGAGCTGGAAACACGGCCTCACTGTGGCGGGAAAGGCCACCCACTAGAATATGCTTGAAGCGGATGAACTTCGGCGCCAGCACTTCGTTCCAGAATTGCACGAAGGCCGTGTCCTCCGTGGCCTGTGGGACAGTTGCGAAGGTCGTGCTCATTGCGACGGTTCCTTTTGCGGCTGGCGAGGATAGATCACTACGAAAACAATAGCAGCGGGCGGCTGCGCGTGCCAAATGTTTTGGCGGATGAGCCCGGTAGCGAAATCGTCCACCGGCCCAATCAAACCGGCGCTAACACCAGCTTGTTCTCAGACATTTGGCACAAGCGGGTCAACATCAGGCCGCCTTATAGATCCGGACGTCCGGCTCGGCGTCGAGCAGAGGCTTGAGAGCGCCGACGACGTCGGAGGAAAACAGCCGGCTCTTCAGGTAGGCATTTGCCTGCTCCGCCGTGTCGAAGCCGTGAAGTACCTCTACGTCCTCGTCGCGGACAAGCAACTCCTTCGACTTCGCACCGTCAATCGTGTTGAGAAACGGCGCCTTGTAACGCTCGTAGACACCAGCAGCTGCAGGCCGGTTGACGGGAGCGATCTTGAGCGTGATCTGCAGATAGACCATTGGCGTTCTCCTTTGTTTGGACTTCCCAGCCCGGCATGAAATATGCGTTGTTGGGGACGGACTTCCGTGAAACCTCCTTGCCGCGATCAGCGGCGCACGCCGACGGTGAGCAGGTACTCCCGCGGTACGCAGATGCCGAGCTCTGTGGGGAAACCATCGTGGAAGGCGATGAAGTCGCGCCGCAGCTCGGCCCGGCGCACCTCGTCGAGGCTGCCCGCCAGCATCTTCGTCGGGCCATACGCTGTCGAGAATGTGTCCCAAGCCGCCTCGCCGCTCGGCTCGCGATAGAATGAAGTGCCTCTCTCGAACTTGAGCGCGAAGGCACTCCCCATCAGCTCGCGAACCCGCTCGGCCTTGCCCCACTCGAATGGCGAAGGCGGCGGGTTGGCCGGAGCCGGCATATAGGGTTTCATGACCATGAACATCTTGAATAGATTACTGTCGGAGAGCCAGGTGGTGATCGCTACGCGTCCCCCCTTGCGGACGACGCGCGCGACCTCGGCGGCGGCCGCTTCCGGCCGGCTCGCGAACATGATCCCGCAGGTCGAGACAACGGCGTCGAACTCTCCGTCGGCGAACGGTAGCTTCTCGGCGTCACCGGTGCGATAGTCGATGCTGAGACCTTCGGCCTTGGCCCTCTCGCGGGCGGCCGCAACCAAGTCGGCAGCGATGTCGGCGCCGGTCACCGTGGCTCCGCGCCGCGCCACCGCCCGCGATGTCCAGCCGGTTCCGGTCGCGAGGTCCAGAATGCGCTCGCCGGGCCTGGGGTCGAGACGCAGGACGCAATGCTCTATGGAGTCGGCGATGCCGCGGCTGATCTGGTCGTAGCCGGCGCCGCCGGAGCTCCAAACCGCGGCCGGCCTTTCATTATGAGGCTGGATAACATCGGGTGCTAACATGATCCTTGCTCCTCGAAAGTTGCATTTCGTTTGCGCCCTTCGGCGCGCTGCTATAGGTGAAGCCACTTGCCTGGTGAATGACTGCAACGCCGGATCTCTTGGCCGATCCTCCAAGCGGGGCCGCCGATGAACACGCTGTTGGATATTTTGCGAACACTCCGCCTCTCGGGCGGCATCTTCCTCGACTGCGAGTTCAGCGCGCCCTGGTGCGTCACCGCATCGGCGATCGGCCCGGACGAGGTCGGGCTGCTCATGATGCCCTACCCGGCGCATGTGATCTCCTATCACTATGTGACGCACGGCCGCGTGCTTCTGCAGATCGCGAATCAGCAGCCGGTCGAGATCGGAGCGGGGGAGGTTGTGGTCTTTCCAGCCAATGACCAGCATCGTCTTGGCAGCGATCTTAGCATCAGCGCCGTCAGCGCCAAAGAGCTAGTGCTGCCCGCTTCAGGCGGCAGTCCGGCACGGATCGACCATGGCGGTGGCGGCGAGCGCACCCGGATCATGTGCGGATTCCTCGGCACCGATGCGCCCAACGATCCGTTGATCGCGATCCTGCCGAGCCTGCTCAAGCTCGAGGTTGCGAAAGGAGGCTCGGTGGATTGGATCGAGACATCCCTGCGCTTTGCCGCACAGGAGATGGCGGCCGGGCGGCTTGGATCGCTCCCGCTTCTTGCGCAGCTCGCCGAATGCCTGTTCATGGAAGCGGTGCGCCGCTATCTAGACTCGATGCCGCCTCAAGAGCGGGGATGGCTGGCCGGGTTCAACGACCCTGTCGTCGGCCGGGCACTGAGCCTGCTTCATGCGCGCCGAGAGCATGCCTGGAATGTCGACGGGCTTGCGGCCGAGGTCGGCCTCTCGCGCTCCGCCTTTGCCGACCGGTTCACGCGCATCATGGGCGAGCCGCCCATGCGGTATCTCGGCAGACAGCGGCTGCGATTTGCCGCGCAAAAGCTGCGCAGTTCACGTGAGTCCGTCGCCAAGATCGGATACGAAACCGGCTACGACTCCGAGGCGGCGTTCAGTCGCGCCTTCAAGCGGGAGTTCGGCGTCGCACCAGCAACCTGGCGAGCGCGTTCGGCGGAAAATGCCTCGATGGTCTCGCCCAGGCGGGACAATCCGCGCTCGATGAGGCCCAGGGCGACCGGGCGGCCCAATACCGAACTGTCATAGCTCGATGTCACATAGCCGATGGAACGGGCCTTGCCGCTGTCGACCTCAACGCCATGCGCTCCTGTCGGCAGCAGCTTCTCGCCCGGCGGAACGGCCAACCCCACGAGCTGACGCCGGGCGTCGCCGACCGCCACATCGGTGAACAGTGATCGCTTTCCGATATAGTCATCGCGCCTTTTGGCGCGGGGCGCTGCGAGCCCGGGATCATGCGGCATCGTCGAGCCGTTCGTGTCCTTGCCGATCACGACATAACCTTTCTCGGCCCGGAGGGTTCGATTCCCTTCGCCCGCTCCAGTCCTCAACTGTCAACGTGCAAATCAGAACGGCCCGCGAAGCGGTCAGCTCGCGCAGGCGGTCTCGAAGCTGCGTCCATTCAGGCGGTCGACCAGATACTTGGCGACGTAGTAGTCGATGTGGCTGCCCCCGCCATTCTTCATGAGCGTGATCTGCGCGTCGCTTGTCCGCCCCTCGACCCGGCCCTGGCACAGCTCGAACAGATCGCCGCGCACATCGGCGCGCGAGATCACATTGCGCGCGAACGGGCCGATGAACTCGCCCGACCGTTGAGTGGTCTGGCGGTGATCGACATAGATGGCGGAACGTTTCAAAGTGGCGTCGTCGGCCTCGCGCATCTCGGGCGTGAACGACCCGACGAGGTCGATATGCGCGCCCGGCCTCAGCCTGTCGCCGAGCACATGCGGCACCGCCGCCATGGTCGCGCTGGAGATCAGGTCCGCCTCGCTCAACGCCTGCGGGAGCTCGGTCACCGCCGTCGCCGGAATATGCTCGCCGCGCAACATGTTCGCCAGGTTCACCGCAGCGCCGTGAGTCCTGTTCCACACCAGAACCCGCTCGATCGACGGGCGCACGCTGCAATGGGCGCGCACCAGATAGGGTGCCAGGCCGCCGGCCCCGATCATCAGCATGGTGCGGATATCCTTGCGCGCCAGAATATCCGCGCCGAGGGCCGAATCGGCCGAGGTCTTGCGGAAGATCATGGACTCGCCATCGATGACGGCCTCGGCGACACCCGTCTCGCCGTTCATGAACACATAGAGGGAGTTGACCGTCGATCGGTTGAACCGTGCCTTGTTTCGCGGAAATGACGTCACCAGCTTCGCCAGGATGCCCTCCTGCGGCTGCCATGCGGGAAGAACGATGAAGACGTCCGGCTGGCCGCCGCCATTGGGCTCCTGATAGATGTGACGATCCGCCAGCTTCGGCATGCCGCCCAGATGCGCCTTCCTGATGGCGGCGATGAGGCCGGGATAGTCCAGCAATTCGTGAACGCGACTCGCTTCGATCATTTGCATTGATAGGCTCCGATATTGGCCTCGTGGCGGAAACAGATGCTAGGCCGCGCAACGCGACCACAGATGCGGGCTGATGTTCTTCCTGTCGAGTTCGACGCCGAGCCCTGGACCGCGCGGGACCGGCATCGCTCCGTCGTTGACCGTCGGCTCCAGAGGTGCGGCGAGGACAGCGAGATAATCCGGCTCGCGGTCGAAGTCGGGGAAATGCTCCAGCACCATGAAATTCGGCAGCGTCGCGGCGAATTGAACGGTGACGGCGGTCGCCAGCGTGCTGCCATAATTATGGGGCGCAACGCGGACATTATAGACCTCGGCCATGGCGGCGATCTTCTTGCCTTCGAGAATGCCGCCGGTATTGCAGATGTCGGGCTGGATGATGTCGACCGCATAGGTCTGCAGGAGTTGGTGGAAGTCGTGGCGGCCGTAGAACCGCTCGCCCGTGGCGATGGGGATGGATGTGTTGCGGGCTACCTTGTCCAGCGCACCCAGCGTCGCGGGATCGACCGGCTCTTCGATGAAGAGAATGTCGAACTCCTCTAGGCGCCTCGCGATCGCGAGAACCAGGTCGGTCGTGAGGCCGCCACCGAAATCCAGCATGATGTCGATATCGGGCCCGACCGCGGCGCGCAGCTCACGGGTGCGGGCGCAGATCAGCGGGATGAGGGACCGGTCGATCTGCCGGCGCATGGGGTGCCGCACCACTGTCTCGGGATCGCGCATGCCGAGGGGATAGAATTTCAGCCCGCGATAGCCGCGCTCCACCGTGGCCACGCCCGCCGCGGCAAATTCAGCGGGTGTGTCGCATCCTGTCCACCAGCCATTGGCATAGACCGGCAGCGAGTCATGCATCCGGCCGCCGAGAAGCTCATAGACGGGCACGCCGAGATCCTTGCCCTTGATGTCCCAGAGGGCATGCTCGATGGCGCTCAGGCCGGCGAAGCTGACCGCGCCGCCGCCCTTGGTCCAGAAGGCAAGGTCGTAGATGTCGTTCCAGATTGCCTCGATCTGCGCCGGGTCCCGGCCGAGGACGTGCCGTTCGCACATAGCCTTGACCATTTCGGCGGCGGCCGTCGCGCCGATGCCATAGGCAATTCCCGCCTCGCCGATGCCTGTCGGCCCGGTGCCGGTTTCGAGCTCGACCAATACGGCGCGCCGGTTGCCGGTCGGCACGACGAAGACGTTTGCGGCTGTGACTCTCAGAGCTGCCTCCCTGGTCTTCTATCCGGCGCGCGGCTTGGCGCGGGTCTCGAGGTAGGCCAGCACCGTTTCTGTCGGCACGACATCGGCACTGCTTCTGTTCATGTCGAAGAGGTTGGCATCGTGGATTTTCGGCACGCGGTCGAAGACGGCTTCCTCGGGTATGATCACGCGCAGGTCATGCTGTTCCGCATCGACCACGGTGGCGCGGACGCAGCCGGAGGTCGATCCGCCGATCACGATGCATGTGTCGATCCCCAGATGCGCGAGCCGCTCGCGAAGCGAGGTCCCGAAGAACGCGCTCTTGCGGTTCTTGTCGATGACCGGCTCGCCCGTCAATGGCTGCAGGTCGGCCAGAATCTCGGCGCCATGCGTGCCCTTGAAATACAGATTGTCGCTGTGCCTCGTCCCGCGGCCGATCTTGCTGTGGAGCAGGCCGGCATCGCTGCCGGAAGGATCGATCACGAACCGCGTGAATATCACGGGAACAGCCGCGGCCCGGCACGCGGCGAGAACACGCCGCATCGGCTCGATAGCGGCGAACGCCGCTTCACCGCATGAGAAAGGATAGGCGATCTCATTGTCGTCCCGGCCGCGCAGGCCGACCATATAGTACTGGACGTCGACGACCAGTAGGGCTGGCCGGGCGCCGAACCCGATCTGCTGCGCCCACTGCCCGCGATCCAGGACCGATCGGCCCGAATCATCGAGGAAATTCGTCCATCTCCTCATCACAGTCGCGCCCCTTGCGTTCCCGGATCGGCGAGCCGGCGGCGGATCATTCGGCCACCACGAACAGGACTTCCGCGTCGGTGCTGCCCGTCGCAACCAGGCGATGTCCCATGCGCCCGTCGAGATAGACGCAATCGCCGCGCTTGAGTTCGGTCGGCTTGTAGAATTCGCTATAGAGGGTGACGCGACCGTCCAGGACGTAGACGAACTCCTCGCCCTCGTGCCGGAACCAGTTGGGAAGGCCCGTCTCCGTGCCGGCCTTGATCCTGCTGTGAAACGGCATCATCCGCTTGTTGGAGAGGTCGGCGCACAACACCTCGTGCACATGATGTTCGGTTTCGTGCGTTTCCCCGGTGCCCGCAAAAGTGACTGACCGGCGGCCGGCGGCCGGCATGCCTTCCTTTCGCGACAGCAGGCTCTGCACCTGGATCTGGAGTCCATGCGCGATCTTCTGCAGCAAACCGATGGTCGGAGACATCTGGCCGGATTCTATTTTTGCCAGGGTCGACCGGCCGATGCCCAGCCGCGTGCTCGCCTCCGTCAAGGTCCAGCCGTGTTTCTTGCGAAACTCGCGCACGCTTGCGCCGACATCGTGCCGGGCTGCCCCCTCGTCCGTCACCCCATGCTCTGAGGGTGAATGCTTGCCGCTGATAAGTTCCATTGCGATCTCGCTAGTGGGCTGATGAAAGGGTGAGTGTCATTCCCGGTATGTCGTCCCGCATAGTGGATTCTCCTCCAGCTGAGGAGTCATCGGGCAATCCACCGCGACGCCATCCGGTTTCAGAGAATGCCTCTCCGCGGCGGTTTGAACGCCTGGAACACGAGAGTTTGGTGAAGCCATTTGACATGTATGATGTATATAAGTATCCTTTAGTGGACTAAATAGCATTTTACGGCACCTAGATGCAAGCTGCCGATGAGATGACCCGAGAAAAAGGGAACTCCTGCCGGGCAAACCCAGAAAATCCATGAGGGAGAAGCAGAATGTCCAAACAGGCCGGATTACATCCACACATCGCCACTCTGCATTCGCAGCTGGAAGCGGGGCACATCGACCGGCGCAAGTTCCTGCGGTTCGCGACGCTGCTCGGCGCAAGCGCGCTCACAGCCTATTCGATGGCGGGCATGCCCGCCCCCGCGACGGCCGCTTCCGACCCCAAGAAAGGCGGCCGGCTTCGCCTGGCAATCCGCCTCCACGACATTTCGAGCCCGCACACCTACAGCTGGGAACAGCCGATGTTCATGCGTCAGGTCATCGACACGCTGACGGTGACAGGCACCGACAATATCACACGACCGCTGCTGCTCGAGCGCTGGGAGCCCAGCGAGGATCTCAAGACCTGGACGCTTCACGTGCGCCGCGACGTGACCTGGCAGGATGGGCGCAAGTTCGTGGCGGATGATGTGATCTGGAACCTGAAGCGCACCCTTGACCCGGCCACGGGCTCCGCCACGGCCGGCCTCTTCGCCGGCTTCCTGCTCGAGGACTTCGAGACGGGCGAGAAGGACGAGCAGGGCAACGCGAAGAAGAGCCAGCGCCTGTGGCGTGAGGACGCCATCGAGAAGATCGACGATTACACGGTCAGGCTGAACGGCGCGCTGCCGAACGTGGTGATCCCGGAACTCCTCTACCACGACCAGCTCTTCATGCTCGACCCGAAGGACAATGGCACATTTCAGCCCGGGTCGAACGGCACCGGCCCCTATGTGCTGGCGGAATTCAAGCAAGGCCAGCGCGCCCTGTTGCGCGCCCGCGCAGACTATTGGGGTAAGGGGCCTTATATCGACGAGGTCGAGGTTATCGACCTGGGCGATGACCCCAACGCCCATCTCGCCGCACTCGCCTCGGACCAGATCGACGGATGGCCGCAAGCGGACAGCGTTACCCTCGGCGCGGCGCGCGGCATCGAGCATGTGACGGTGTATGAGGCCCTGACCGCCAATACCGGCGCGGTCCGCATGCGGGTGACGGAAAAGCCTTTCGACGACCCGCGGGTGCGCAAGGCCCTGCGCCTGGCGACCGACAGCGAGGCCGTCCTCGCGCTCGGCCTAGGCGGCCTGGGTTATGTCGGCCAGCATCACCTGATCTCGCGCATTCACCCCGACTACGCTCCCATGCCGTCACTGCCGCGCGACATCGAAGCCGCGAAGAAACTGCTGGCCGAAGCCGGCCATCCCAACGGCATCGATGGCGAGATCTACCTGAAGTCGTCGCCAGCCTGGGAGAGCCAGGTGGTGCAGACCCTGATCGAGCAATGGAAGGAAGCCGGCATCCGCATCAAGATGAACCCGGTCCCCGCCGCGCAATACTGGGAAGTCTGGACCAAGGTTCCGCTCGGCTTCACCGACTGGAATCACCGGCCGCTGGGAATCATGCTGCTCGGCCTGTGCTTCCGCACCGGCGGTGAATGGAACGAGTCGGGCTATTCCAATCCCGAGTTCGACAAAATTCTGCAGCAGGCGGAAGGCACGCTCGATCTCGAGAAGCGCAAGACCTATATGGCGCAGCTCGAGACCATCCTGGTGGAGGACGGCCCCATCGTGCAGCCGGTCTACCGGTCTATCTATGGCGTCTATCACAAGAAACTGAAGAACTTCGTGATGCATCCGACCAATGATATCGTGATCAATGGCCTCTGGATCGAAAACACTTAGCTGACTGGCATCCCTTTGATCCTGACATTCGCAGATGCCCTCCGTGCATCGAAGCGAATGTCGGGATCGGGACACAGGCAGACGATGACGGCGATGCGCGGATCACGCTAGCGCGGGATGCGAAAAGTAGATACCGGTTTCATGAGTTTGGCTCTGCTCGATCCAAGCTCACGTGATCTAGAACGGGCCGCATGATACAGTTCTTTCTTCGCCGCCTCCGATCCGGCCTGCTCACCATTCTGGCGGCATCCCTTGTCGTCTTCCTGCTCGTCGAGGCATCGCCAGGCACGGTCGCGCGCAAGACACTCGGGCCTTTCGCGTCCAAGGAACAGGTCGCCATCCTGCATGAGCGGCTGCAACTGGGCGACCCCGTGCTGGTGCGGTATGTGCGCTGGCTTGGCGTGATGACCGGGCTGCGCGCCGACCCCTTGCAGGATCCGAAGCTGGGCCTCGGATTCGAGGATCGGCGCGGCGACCGCTATTTCGGCAATTTCGGCTATTCGACCCTGATGAAGATGCCGGTTGCCGATGTGATCTGGGAACGGCTCGGCAATTCGCTGCTGCTGGCGGGCATCTCGATGGCGGTCATCGTCCCCCTGTCGATCCTGCTGGGCACCGTCGCCGGTCTCTATGCCGGCCGGGCTACGGATCGCGTCGCGACCTTCATCTCCACCATCTTTTCCTCGATTCCCGAATTTGCCTCGGCGGTCCTGTTGACCAGCGTGTTCGTGGTCTGGCTGAGATGGCTTCCGGGAACCAGTCCCTTGCAGCCCGGTGGAAACTGGCCGATCTATCTCCAGTTCGTCCTGCCGGTGACGGTGCTGACCCTCTACGTGACGGCCTATCTGGCGCGCTTCATGCGCGCCTCGATGATCGAGGTGATGGCAAAACCCTATATCAGGACCGCCCTTCTCAAGGGCTTGAGCATGCCCGCGGTCGTCCTGCGCCACGCCCTGCGCAATGCGATGCAGGCGCCGTTCACCGTCATCCTGCTGCAGATCAACTGGCTGATCAGCGGCGTAGTCGTGACGGAAGTGGTGTTCGCCTATCCGGGCATCGGCCGCCTCCTCCTGGAAGCAGCCCTGTTCGGCGACATCGCCACGATCGAGGCGGCCACCCTGATCGCCGTGTCGGTCGCCATCACGACGCAGATATTCGGTGATATCGGCTATATGCTGCTGAACCCCAAGGTGCGCGTGCGATGACGGCAACCGGCCATGGCGGAGAACACGATATCGGCGCCAGGATCGCCCCCACCGCATTGCGGCGCCGGCTGCCCAGATGGACACGATCGAAGACCTTGTCCATTGGCCTCGCGATCATCGCCGCCTGGGCGATCGTCGCCCTGCTGGCACCGCTGATCGCGCCCTATTCACCGACCGCCCAACATGCCGATGCCGTAGCGGATCCCTCGCCCTCATGGCTGCATTGGCTGGGTGTGGACGCGTTGCGACGCGACATCCTCGCGCGCGTGATCTGGGGCGCTCGCCCGGTGCTCACCATCGCGCCGCTTGCCCTGGCGTGCTCCTATCTCGTCGGTGTGACCCTCGGCCTCGTCGCCGGCTATTACGGCAAGCATCTGGACGGAGCGCTGTCCCGCATCACGGATGTCCTGCTCTCCTTTCCCAAGATCGTTCTCTATGTCGTGCTGATCGCTTCATTCGGACCATCGGCCCTCAACATCGTCCTGGCCGTCATACTCGTTTCGAGCCCCGGCATCTTCCGCATCGTCCGCGGCCTGACGCTCGAAATCCGGACGCAGGAGTACGTCGCCGCCGCGCGCTGCCGCGGCGAGAGCGGACTCTACATCATGTTCGTGGAGATCCTGCCCAATGCGCGCAATCACCTCATCGTCGATTTCTGCATGCGCATGGGCTACACGATCATCGCCATAGGTGTCCTCGGCTTTCTCGGCCTCGGGCTGCCGCCACCGGACCCGGATTGGGGCGGCATGGTGCGCGAAGGCACGCCGATGATGATGGTCTATCCGCATATCGCGCTGTTCCCGTCGCTGGCAATCATCTCGCTGGTAATGGGCTTCAACCTGATCGCCGACGGGCTTCAGGAGGTCTCCGGTGGGCGCTGAGACGGAAGAGGCCGTTCTCACGATAAGCGACCTGGAGGTCTGGTACAGATCCCAGGAGGACGATGTCCTCGCCGTGAACCGGGCGAGCCTGTCCATAAGGCGCGGCGCCTGCATGGGCCTCGCGGGCGAATCCGGATGCGGCAAGTCGACAATAGCCATGGCGATCATGGGGCACCTCGGCAGAGCGGGCCGGATGACCGGCGGATCGATCCGGTTCCTCGGCAGGGAGATGACGCAGCTCTCGGCTGTGGAACTTCGCGCCTCCCGCGGCGCGAAGATCGCCATGATCTACCAGGATGCCGGTTCGGCGCTGAACCCGGTCATGACCGTCGGCGCGCAGCTCAGCGAGGTGCTGCGCGTGCACGGCGAGACCGATCGCGGCGCGATCCATGACCGGATGGCGGAGATGCTGAACGCGGTGGGGTTCGGCGACGCCAAAGCCGTGCTGAGCCGGTATCCGCATCAGCTCTCGGGCGGCCAGCAGCAGCGGATCGTCATCGCCATGGCGTTCCTCGCCGATCCGGTGCTGCTCATTCTCGACGAGCCAACTACGGCGCTCGACGTCACGGTCGAGGCGGAGATCATGGAGTTGCTGGCCCGGATGCGGAAGCGGCACGGCACCGCCATGCTGTTCATTTCGCACAATCTCGGCCTGCTTCGTCATGTCTGCGACGAGATCGCGATCATGTATGCGGGCGAGATCGTCGAGCAAGGCATCCCCGGACAGATTCTCGATCAGCCCACGCATCCGTACAGCCAGGGTCTCCTTGCCTGCCTGCCGCGCATGGACATCGTGCGCACCCGGCAGGCGCTGCACTCCATCCCGGGCCAGGTCCCCCGCTTGCTGGCGCGGCCGGTGCAGTGCGCTTTCCTGGAACGCTGCCCGCATATGCGGCGCGGTATCTGTGATCTGCCTCAGCAACTGGCCGATGCCGGTCACGGCAGGCTCGTCCGGTGCAGTCGATGGACGGAGATCGTGAAGCCGGCACCGCCCGAGGCGGCCGAACCGACCACCTCGCATCGACAGAGGCAGGGGGCGCCTCTGGTCGAGCTTCGGGACGTTGGCAAGCACTATGAGACGATCGGCATTTTCGGCTCGCCGGCCGAAAATGGAGCGCCGGTTCAAGCGGCGCGCGATGTCTCCATCCTCATGGCGCCCGGCGAAACACTGGCTGTCGTCGGCGAGTCGGGCAGCGGCAAATCCACCCTGGCAAAGATCATCGCGGGGCTCGAGCTCTCGACCAGCGGCCATGTGGCGGTGCTCGGCAACGATGTGAGCGGCGTTCCGGTAGAAGGTCGATCGGCGATGCACCGGCGTGCCGTCCAGATGATCTTTCAGAACCCCGACAGCACGCTCAATCCGGCCCACAGCATCGGCTTTATTCTCGGCAGGGCGGTCCGCGGGCTTGGTGGCGTCAGCGGATCGGGCGTTGACGACGAGGTGGACCGGCTCCTGGATCTCGTCCGCCTGCCGCGCACCGTCAAAGGCATGACGGCCAATCAGCTCTCCGGCGGTCAGAAGCAGCGGGTCGCCGTCGCGCGGGCTTTCGCCGGATCGCCGGCGCTGGTCATCGCGGATGAGCCGACCTCCGCCCTCGATACTTCGGTCAAGGTCGCCATCCTCGAACTGCTCCGCAGCGTGCAGCAGCGCACGGGAGCCGGCCTCATCTTCATCTCGCACGATCTGGGCGTGGTCCGGTACATTGCCGATCGCGTCGCGGTGATGTATCGCGGCGAGGTGGTCGAGATCGGAACCTCCGATGAAATCTTCGCGCCGCCCTATCATCCCTATACGGAGGCGCTTCTGGCGTCGATCCCTCGGATCGAGGGTTCGCCCCCTCACCGCCAGGCGAGACCCGTGCTCACCGTCGAGGCCGATTCCGCTCCCAGCGGCTGCGCCTTCGCGGCCAGATGCGGGCGCCGCTTGCCCGGCGACCTGTGCCATAGTGTTCGACCAGCACAGCACGATGCGGGAAACGGGCATCTGATCCGCTGCCATATCCCGGTCACGGACCTCCGCGCGGTGCCGTCCGTCTTCGAAACCATTGCGGCGCAAAGCGATCCCTAGCGCATGATCCGGAAAAGTGGGCACCGGTTTTCCGAAAGGATCATGCGCAAGCAAAAAGGTGAAGCGTGATGGCGACTCTTCTAAAGCCATCACGCTTTAGGGACAGCCGATGATCTCTCGTTTCCGCATCACGTGACCGATTACGCCTGGCGCATCGCCGGGACCGCATCGTTGCGCTGACAGGACAATCCGTCCTGAAGAGTGGGTCTGTTCCCCGGCAGTACGGCGACTATACTCGAAGGCATTCGACAATCGCCCATTGTGAGTGCGTCGGGTGACAGGCATGCGAAACCTTACAGGCATCCATAGCGACCTCGACCTTCTCCCGGTGGGCGGACCACATTTCAGAAGCAGAAGCAAGAATCTTTCCGTGTCGTGGCACGGGGAGCCTCGGCTCGCTCGTCCCGATCAGCCCCGGCGCCGCGAGGAACGTGCGTGCAACCAAGGGAGAGAGCCAGATGACCAGTGAAGCCATCCGCGATCCGGTGAAGGATCGCCTGCTGACACCCAAGAACTCCGCCTTCGTGATCATCGACTATCAGCCGGTGCAGGTGAACTCGATCGCCTCCATGGACCGGCAGCTCATGATCAACAACATCGTCGGCGCCGCGAAAGCGGCGGTGGTCTACGGCCTGCCCGTCATCCATTCGACGGTGAATGTCAAAACCGGCCTGAACAAGCCGCCGATCCCGCAGGTCCAGAAGGCCCTGAAGGGCGTGCCAACCATCGACCGCACATCGATCAATTCGTGGGAGGATGTCGAATTCCGCGAAGCGGTGGAGAAGGCCAAGCGCAAGAAGCTGATCATGACGGCGCTGTGGACGGAGGCCTGTCTGACCTTTCCCGCGATCGACGCGCTGGCGGAAGGCTACGAGGTCTATGTCGTCGCCGATGCGGTCGGCGGCACGTCGGTGGCGGCGCATGAAGCGGCGCTGCGCCGCATCGAGCAGGCCGGCGGCAAGATGATCAGCGTGCCGCAGCTCTTCTGCGAATTGCAGCGCGACTGGCAGCGCAAGGAGACGGTGCCCGCCTTCATGAATCTGTTTATCGAGACCGGCGGCACGGCCGGCATCCAGTTCGCCTACGACCGCACCGAATAGCAGATCGACGGAGCCCCGCGCCCAGGCGCCGGGGCTCCGCGACGATCATGGAGGAGCAGCGCAGCTACCGAGCTCATGCGCGTTCGCTGCAGGCCGCGCCCAGCCAGCGAAGGAAATACGGCAGGAGCGGATTCTCGACGATCAGGCGGGCCCGCGCCTTGTGTTGGAAGCGGCTGACCAGGCAGCTCATGCCGGCAAAGAGCAGCGCGGCCGAGCGCGCGTGGCTTTGCCAGTCGAAGCTCGTGTGTCGGCTTTGGCCCAGTGAAAGTGCCAGCCGCAACTGCATTTTTGGTCACCGACCTGGACGAGCGCAGCAACGTCCATGCAGGAGAACCAATCGAACAATCATCGCTCAGGGCCTGATCCATCGCCCTTGTCGCCCAACAGGCCCACCGAGACAACAACCATTACAGTGGAGAGAGCCACGGTCAGCGTGGCAATGGCGCTGATCTCGGGCGACACCCCCTGTCTCAACATGGCCCAAATATGCATTGGTAAAGTATTCTCAGTGCCTGTCAGCAGAAAGGTAATGGCCACCTCGTCAAAGCTGAGCGTGAAGACGAGCAGCGCGCTGCCTATTATGGCTTTCCGCAGATTTGGAAGCGTAATCAGAAAGAAGGTTCGAAGTTGTCCGGCACCCAAGTCATAGCTGGCCTCTTCAAGCGTTTCGTCGAACCTTCTAAGTCTGGCGTATACCTGTGTTACGACTATAGGGAGCCACGCCACAGTGTGACCCAGGACAACGGCAAACAGGGACAGCTCGAAGCCGATCCGCTTGAATAGCAGCAAAATGGAAAGGCCCGTAATCAGGCCCGGCATCATCAAAGGCAGCTGCAGCAGCTTTTCGACGAACTGCATGGATCGGTGGCGAGACCTTGCAAGGCCATATGCCGCCGGCACGCCGAGAACCAGCGTAAGCGACACGACGGCACCCGCAACCATCAAGCTGTTTCGGATCGATCGGAGGAGCTCTTCATTGTAGGCAAGTTTGACATACCATCCGAACGTGAAGCCGGTGATCGGGAACGAGAGATTTCGCTCCGCGCTGAAGGAATAAACAATAAGGACGATAATCGGAAAATAGAGAAAGCATAGAATGGATACGCCTGCCACGGTAACAGACCGCCGCATATTCGGCCACCACATGGTCATTGTCTCATTCATATTTTCGCCGTTCGATCAAGCTCGCAGCAGTCACTCCGACTGCAACGATGATAGCGACAATGACCGCGAGCGCGCTGCCGAAAGGCCAATCAAAGGCACTTCCGAACTGGCTTACAATGATGCTTGATATCATCAAGCCGTTTGGCCCGCCAAGAAGCGATGGGGCAACAAAGTCACCGAAACTCAGGCAAAACGTGAATACAACGCCCGCAAATACGCCGGGCAGGCTCAGTGGAACAACAATCCTGCGAAAGGTCTGCACAAGTGTTGCGCCCAGATCCATGCTGGCTTCAATCATGCTGGGAGGTATCTTTTCCAATGCTGCATAAACCGGCAGGGCAACAAAAGGCACAAAGACGTATGTCAGAGCGATGCAAACGGCCAGTCTGTTGAAGAGAAGAACCGTGAGAGGCTCGTCCAGGATTCCAAGATATGTCAGCCCGCTATTTACGATGCCTTCACGGCCTAGAATGATTCTCCAAATGAAAGCCCTGAGGAGAAAACTGGTCCACAGCGGTATGACGATCATGAAGTAAAGAGCGTGCCGATACCTGCCGGCAAAGAAGCAAACATAGACGGCAAGGACGTAACCCAAGGCCAACGACGAGAAAGTCACGAATAGGGCCGTCGTAATCGAGTTCAAGACGACCTTGGCATAGAGCGGCGTTTCCAAAACGCGAGCATAGTTGTCCAGTGTAAAATCTGGAGTAACGACATAGTCTTCTACTCGCCAGAAGCTGAATTGAAAGAGGTTCAGATAAGGCAAGACCATGAAAAAGACGGCGTAAAGAAGCGCCGGGCCCAAGAACGCACCTGTTCTCAGCCATCGCCGAACCCCTGCGCGCAACACAAGCTTCGCGCAGTTGCTCATTTCACTGTTCCAGCATCGCGAGAAGCAGGACCATATCGTTTCAAAAGCGAAGGCCGAGCCCTGTCCAGATTCGATTATCCCGTTGCCTTAACCTCATTCAAGGCTTGGATGTATTTCGACCGATTTGGGATATCTTCCCAGAATTTCATTTTGTCGATCATCGCTTCGCCTTCATCCATCCGCAAGCTGATCCAGGTTTCCGGCTTCATGAATGACTTCGACTGCGGATTTGTCGGAGTGTATCCGACGACATCGGCAATTGCTCCCTGTGATTTGGCGCCGATTATGTGATCGATAAATTTGTGCGCCAAGTCACGATTTGGGGAATTCTTGACGACGAAATGCGAGTCGATAGCGCCGATCGGGCGAGGCTGTACGAAATCCCGGACGGGGAGCCCGCGCGATTTCAAAGTGGTCGTAATATAGCTCCAGGAATTGCTGGCGATTATTTCCTTGTTGGCGAACAGATCGATTGCCTCGCCCGCTTGGGACCAGTATGTACGGATTAGCGGCTTTTGCTCGATGAGCTTGGCCTTCACTGCGGCAAGCTGATCATCGGTCATATTCCAGATATCGTCGATGCCCATCCAATTCGCTACATCGCCAAGTGTCGACACGTCGTCCCACATGGCGATCTTTCCGGAATACTTCGGATCAAAGAGAATGCCAAAATCGTTCCCCTCGGGGATGGCTTCGGAATTTACGGTTACTGGCGATATGGCGAGGAACGTTGGCGCTCCAAAGAGTTGGCCGTCTTTGACATTGAAATCCGCTTTTTGGAGACGCGGATAGAGCTGACGAAGGTTTGGAACAAGGGCCGGATCGAGCGCTTCGACAAAACCGGCATTTATCGCGCGCTGAGCCAGCGAGCTGACGATGACGACCACGTCGTAGTCAGCGCCACCGGCGGCGAGCTTCGCCATGTACTCGTCGTTCGATCCGACGTAAGTTTTCTTGACGCTCGCTTTGTTGGATTGCTCGAAGTCCTTCACCCATGCATCTTCGGCGTATCCCTCCCAGGTGAGAAGCCGGAGCTCGCTCGCCGCCCATGCTTGATGCGCTTTGATACTCAGGCTCGTCGCGAACCCCAAAGCCGCTGGAATCGCGCTCTTCAATACTGTTCGGCGCTTCATGATAACCTCCCTGTGAGATAACTCAGATTGAGTCGTACATGTCACGAACCGTCTCAAGTGTGTAAGGAAAGGCATTGGCAGACACAAAATGCCACGATCTATAGGGCGCACCTCTCAGCGCCTTCTCCAGCTCTCCGGCCCGCACGATTTCGCCGCCATATAGCCAATTGGCGAGATCGAGAATGGCCGTCATGTGCATGAGTTCGGTCGCCGTCCCGCACGCATCTTTGACAATAGTGATGCGATAGTCACGCCAGATCGCGTCCCAGACCGTGGTCTCGAAGCAAGCTTCGCTCCAAATACCGAACATTATCAGGTGATCGACATCCATTCGGTTCAGAATGATGTCGAGATTGGTGCCGTAGAAGGCGGTCCAGCGCTGCTTCTTGACGACGATATCATTCGGTTGGGGAGCGACCGCTTCGTGAAGCTCCGCCATCGGATCGCCGGCAACGCTGTGAGTGGGCCGGCCATTGTGCAGCGGTTCGTAGCGAAGCGCATCAATGCCTCGCGGGTCAAGCCAATGTTGTGTGTAGATTATGGGCAATCCAGCAGCCCTGCATGCCGCAAGGACGCCCGCCGAATTCGTCAGAACGTCCTGCTTGTTGTAGATTGGCCAAGCGCCTTCCGGTTCGATGCATTCTTTCTGAAAATCGACCGCGATGACCGCGCTGCGCTGAAGATTGAACCGTGGCATCTCTCGCTACCCGCCTGGACTGGAAATAATCTCGCGAATCTTCGCATTCACGGTTCCGGGGCGATGGCCGACGAGGGAGAGATGGCCCAAGCCATCGAGCAGATGAAAGTGCCCGTTACCGGCAAGATCTGATGCTCTCTTGCCAAGACTGGGCGGGGCCTGCATGTCTTGGGAGAACCCAACTACATGTATTGGGACGCTGCATGCCGGGAGTTGAGCGGTGACGTCGAAGTCGATACAGGCTTGCCATTGCGCCGCCAGAAACGCACCTTCCCGCTCACCATAGCTGCGAGCCACGAACGGCTTCAGCTTGCTCCACAACTCATCGTCGCCAAGGACCTCGGATGGGTACATGAATGCCCCATAGTGATGAACCGCGAAATCCGGGCTAAGTCGACCTCCGCTCTCCCGGAACTCCACTTCGGCTTTCATCCAGTCTTTGCAGAATCCAGTAGGAGCGGCGGCCGTTCCCATGGCAATGGCGCATCGGACAAGGTCGGGAAAGTCGACGGACAATTGCAAGGCAACAAACGAGCCCATCGAAAGCCCCGCCACGTATACAGGCGGTTTACAGACGGCGCGGATTAGATTTGCACAGTCGCTCGCCATATCGGCAATGGACCACGGAGGTTCTATTGCGCTCTGCGTCCGGCCGGCGCCTCGCGGATCGAATGACGTGTTGCGATAATCCGGAAAAGCCTTGATTTGATCGCTCCAATCCTCGGCGACATTGTCGCCGCCGGGAATCCAAACGATATCGGCGCCATTGCCCTCTTGGGCATACCACAGGCGCACATCTGGCAAATCGAGAAAAGCCAAGCTGATCCTCCACCGGCAACTCCATTTGCAACGCTATCTCAGTTTTTTTGTCCTATCAAACAGTTTATTGTTCTATCGAACAATAAAGGTAGCAAGTACCATGGCGGGGCAGGTTGCAGGGGAACAATCGTGGCGAGACTGAAAATCAGGGACTTCCGACGAAGCGAGCTTATAGACGCCGCCATTGCCTCAATTGCCGAGCACGGCTTGCCTGAGACCACTCTTGCCACGATCGCAACACAGGCAGGTGTGTCGCCGGCACTCGTCAATCATTACTTCGATGGGAAAGAGGAGCTTCTCGAGGCAACGCTTCGCAAGCTCTCCAAAGAGCTGGCGTTGAGCATAAGAAGACTCACACCAGCCGATCCTTCCCCCGAAGATAGACTGCTGGCGATCATCGACGGATGCCTGAGTCCGGAGCACTTACGGCCCAGCGCTGCCGTGGCCTGGCGCTCATTCTGGTCATTTCTCGCAGCCAACCCGCGGCTGGCCGGACTGCAACGTACGATTAATCGAAGGTTTCGATCGAACATCATCTTCGCACTCCGGGAGCTGCTGCCACCTTCTGAAGTTGGCCCTGCATATTTCGGACTATTCGCAATGATCGATGGGTTTTGGATTCGTCAGTTTATTGAGCCGGATTCCTTCAAGATGGAAGATGCTCGAAAAGTGTGCCGCGAATACCTCGAGCGTTACATAGATAGCGTTGAGGAGGCTCGACCGCCTCGCGTCGCGATGCCTTGAAGGACGGCTCCCTACCCGGTCTCGCGTTATTTTCGGCAACAAGTCCTCGCGCGAGGGAATTCACGTGTCGATCGGGGCTCCCCCCTCACGGGATCTCCTGTTGATGAAACCGTCCAGCTCCTCAACAGCGGCGATATCCAAACCTGGGGCTTCGAAATCAGCCAATTTCTGTTTCCATATCTTGTTGGCACGCTCGGTGGCGGATCTCGCCCCAGCCTCGGTCCATCGGCCGTAATTTGACCAATCGGATACCAGCGGTTCGTAGAACGCGGTCTGATAGCGTTCCATGGTGTGCCGGGTCTCAAAGAAATGACCGCCCGGGCCAACGTCACGAATTGCTTCGAAAGCCAGATCGTCCTCATCGGAGGAAACTTCCTGAAACATCTCGGCAAAGGATTGCAGGACTTCGAGATCGGTAATCAGTTTCTCGAATGACGCCGTAAGGCCGCCTTCCAGCCAGCCGGCGCCGTGAAGCAAGAGATTGCACCCGCCCATGACCGCTCCCCAAGCGCTCATTTGGGTCTCGTAGTCGGCTTGTACATCTGGAGTATTCGATGCCGTTCCGGCGGAAGAACGCCAAGGAAGCCCAATTCGCCGCGCCAATTGGCCGGCGCCAAAAGATGTCTTCACATGTTCGGGCGTTCCGAACGCCGGCGAGCCGGATCGCATATCGACATTCGATGCAAAACTACCATACAGAACCGGCGCGCCCGGGCGAACGACCTGATACAACGTTATTGCCGCCAGCGCTTCCGCATGTTGAAGTGATAGCGCTCCTGCGATCGTGATCGGAGCCATCGCTCCCGCCAGACAAAACGGCGTTGCGATCAGCATCTGTCCCGCTTCCGCAAAATCGATAATTCCCTGGGTCATGGGAATGTCCAGCTGAAGCGGCGAATTGGTATTGATCACCGTGTAGCAGTGGGGAGCTTGCGCAAACTCATCCATGGACAAATTGCGCGCGGCACGGATCATTTCGAAGCAATCGCGAACTTGCGCGGCGCCACGGCAAAACACCCACGGCACTTTGTCGCTCAACGTCAGTGACGCCCGCATAGTTGCGTAATGGCGCAGATTTACCGGCACGTCCTGCGGCTCCATGACACCGGCCAGCATATGCAGAACGTCAAAGCTTTGCGTCAATCTCACAAAATTCTCAAAATCTGCGAGCGTCCCCGGGCGTTTGCCTCTTTCTATGTCAGTGGCGTGCGGTGCTCCCGCAACGGTAAGAAAGGCGACATTCCGTCCGCCAAGAGTAACGTTCCGGCTTGGCGATCCTCCAACAAGAACAACTGTCCTGGGAGCTGTCGATACAGCGCTTTCAACAAGGCCCCTATCGAACTTGACTATCATAGAATCTTCGTCCGCGCCGGCTCCTGCCGCCTTCAGTCTGGCCCTGCCTCCTTTGTGAAGCACGCGAATGCCTATCTCTTCGAGAATACGCAACGCATTCTGGTGAATGGATTCGACCTGATCGTCGGTGAAAACACGCATCGGTTCGAATGGATTCACCAATCGCCTGTAGTCCACGGAACGATCATGCGCGCCCGAGCGTACTCTTCTCCTACGTCGGGAATTCTGTTCGGATGCAACCATGGCAATCCAGCGTCCCAAGGCATCTGAGTAACTAAACACATGTGTACAGAAAAAAGATAAGCTCTTCAAGAGGCATATCGATTGAGCCGTCTGGGCGGCTTGGATCCGACCGGACACACCCTCGCCAACGAACACTTCGACATCAAAATCGATGGCGGATTTTCGCGACCGCTTCGAGCATCAAGCGAGCATTTTCACGAATTTCCCCGCACGCGAACTACCGGCTCACATCGCGATCCGGGCATGCCGCGCCCAGCCAGCGAAGGAAATACGGCAGGAGCGGATTCTCGACGATCAGGCGGGCCCGCGCCTTGTGTTGGAAGCGGCTGACCAGGCAGCTCATGCCGGCAAAGAGCAGCGCGGCCGAGCGCGTGTGGCTTTGCCAGTCGAGACTCGTGCCCTGGGCGAGGATGTTCGCCAGGGCGGGGCCTTCGAGGTCGATCGCCGAATAGGCGCCTGTCATGTCCGTCACCGCGAAGGCATCGCCTCGCCAGCCTTCGGCATCGACCATGGGATGCTCCGAGACCAGCAGAACCCGATCGCGCGCCGCGGCAAGAGCATAAACCGGCGGCATCGCGACGTCGGTGGCGCCGGCAGGCCGCGCGGCGCAGCCGAGGGCGTTCAAGCCCTCCTCGACAGCGCCGCTGATCAGGGCGAAATAAAGTGCGGTGCGGCGCATGACATCGAGGCCGGACAGCGCGATGCGCTGATCCTCCAGGATGGGAGCCGCTGTCCATTTGTGCGCAAGATCACGCATTGAGACGACCGCCCGATGGATCAAACGCACAGGCCGGCACTATGCAGGCGGTGCGTCGCTGACCGAGATGCTGCACGCCGATGGTCTCGCCCAGGCGGGACAATCCGCGCTCGATGAGGCCCAGGGCGACCGGGCGGCCCAATACCGAACTGTCATAGCTCGATGTCACATAGCCGATGGAACGGGCCTTGCCGCTGTCGACCTCAACGCCATGCGCTCCTGTCGGCAGCAGCTTCTCGCCCGGCGGAACGGCCAACCCCACGAGCTGACGCCGGGCGTCGCCGACCGCCACATCGGTGAACAGTGATCGCTTTCCGATATAGTCATCGCGCCTTTTGGCGCGGGGCGCTGCGAGCCCGAGATCATGCGGCATCGTCGAGCCGTCCGTGTCCTTGCCGATCACGACATAACCTTTCTCGGCCCGGAGAATCATCATCGCCTCGAGGCCCAGAAGCGTGGCGTCGAATGCCTTGCCGGCTTCTCTGAGGGCGGCAAGCAGACTGGCCGCCCTGGGGGCCGGAACCGAAATCTCGAAGGAGAGATCCCCCGAAAAACTCACCCGCGCGATGCGCGCCGGCTCGCCCTCGAACCTCCCCGATGCGAATGACATATGCGGCAGACCGCCGGCGCTCGCATCAAAGCCCAGACCGACAGCCTCGACGAGCGCCCGTGCGCGCGGGCCGGTCACCGCCAGCGTCGCCCAGCGCGGCGTGGCATTGTGGATGAAAAGCCGCGCCTTGTCGAAACGGTCCTGGCGCCACTCCTCGAGGCGGGCATGCACGGCGGCGACATGCGAACTCGAGCACGAGACGATGAAGCGATCGTCCTCCACCCGCATGACCACGCCATCGTCGAACACCACGCCCGTTTCCTGCAGCATGAAGCCGTAACGGATGCGGCCGGGCTTCAGCGTCGAGATCGGATTGTAGTAGTTGAAGTCGAGGAATGACGCGGCTTCAGGACCGATGACTTCGATCTTGCCGAGCGGGGTGGCGTCAAAGATGCCGACGGCGTGGCGCGCGTGCCTGGCCTCGTCCTGGATGTTTCCCGTCCCATAGACCGCAGGCCGGAGCCATCCGCCATATTCGCCGAATATCGCTCCCGCCGCGCGATGATCCGGTTCGAGCGGCAGGCGGCGCACGGGAGTGTTGAGCTCGCCCTGCCGCAAGCCGGCAAGCGCCAGGAACGGAACCGGCGTGTAGGGCGGACGATAGGTCGTGACGCCGGTCTGCGGAATGCTGCGGCCGGTCACCGCCGCCATCAAAGCGAGACCGTTCACATTCGACGTCTTGCCCTGGTCCGTCGCCATGCCCAAAGTCGTATAACGCTTGAGGTGCTCGACCGACCGAAAGTTCTCGCGGGCGGCGAGAAGAATGTCCTTGGAGGTGACATCGTTCTGATAGTCGACCCAGGCCCGGGCATGAGGTTTCTCGTCCGGCCAGGACGCCCTGACCTGCCAGGGGAGTTCGCCGGCGGCCGCTCCCTCCACCTTGATCCCCTCGACTGGCCTTCCCGGAATGAAGGCGACATGGCTGTCCGACCAGGCCGGATTGCCCTTGGCCTGGGCATAGAGATGGATGGTGGGAGAGAAACCGCCCGACACCAGCACGGCATCGACGTCATGACGGCGGCCGGCCGCATCTTCAATCGCTTCCACCTGGTTGCGGCCGATGACATTGCGCGCGCCGGCGATCTCGACAACAGACGCGCCCGTTTCACGGAACGCCGCCGCGACCTCCACCGTACTGTCATTATTGCTGACGATCGCGATGCGCCGTCCGACACAGACCCCATGACAGCGCAGATAATAGAGAGCAGCCTCCGCCGACATCACGCCCGGCCTGTCATTGTTGCCGAAAACCAATGGCCGCTCGATCACTCCGGCCGCCAGAACGACCTGCCTTGGCCTTATCCGGAAGAGCGTCGCCGCGCGACCGTCCGCCGAGCGCTGTACGGCGCAAACCACATTACCGTCATAGATGCCGTAAGCGGTCGTGCTGGAATGAACCTGAACATCGGCCTCCCGCAGTTGCGGCACGGTGTGCGCCAGCCAGTCCGCCGGTGCTGCTCCCTCGATCGCCGCGGCGCGGTAGCGCAGGCTGCCGCCAATGTCGAAGCGTTCATCCACCAGAACAACGTCACGCCCCTCGGATGCGGCCTGGCGCGCAGCGATCAGGCCGGCGGGCCCTCCGCCCACGACCAGGGTATCGCAATGAACATTGACCTGGCGGTGACGGGTCTGCGCGAGCCACTCTTCACTCAGCCGCCCGAGCCCCGCCATGGACCGGATGCGGGGTTCATACACCGACCAGTTCGGCCACATGAAAGTCTTGTAGTAGAAGGCCGCCGGAATGAACCGGGCGAAGCCGTCGATCCATGCCTTTCGATCGTCCAGCGTCGAGGGGCTCGCATTCACCGATCGCACGACCAGGCCATCGCGCAGCCTCGTGGTGGTGGCGCGCGCATTGGGTTCGCGATGATCGCCGATCGCGATATCCACGATGGCATTGGGTTCCTCCACGCCGAAACCCCAGACGCCGCGCGGCCTGTGATACTTGAAGCTTCGTCCCACAACGCGGACGCCGGCACCCAAAAGCGCGGAAGCGACCGTGTCGCCTTCAAACCCGGTGTATTCCCGGCCGTCAAACTGGAACCGCAACGGCTGCCCGCGATCGATGAGACTTCCCGGTGAAACAAGCCTCATGATCCGACGTCCGCCGTCTGCGCCTGCTCGCCGGAGATTTCGTGCGTCAGGCTGTTGCGCTCCATCAGGAAAAACTCGCCGCAGGGCGTATGGACCCATATTTCGCGGGTCGCACCCTTGGGATTGCCCTGCATGAACAGCCAGGCCGACCAGCTTTCGGGCGTCGCTTCGCTGCTGGGCTGGGGGCGGACCTTGCCGGCCTCGGCCGCGAAGCGAAACTCGGTCTCGTCGCGCAAGCCGCAGAAAGGACAGGTGAAGAGATGCATGGCGCGCTCCTAGATCACGATGAGTTTGGATCGTATCGATCCAAACTCATAAACGTGATCGATTCTTTTATATTGGCGCGGGATTCTCGCGAAAAACCGGTATCCACTTTTTCGCATCCCGCGCTCCTAATGTGCGATGCCGGAGCCGGCGGCTTCATCGATCAGCCGGCCCGTGACGAAACGCGAGAGATCGAACGGCGCGCTGATCGGATGATGCGACCCGGTTGCCAGAAGATGCGCCAGCAGCCACCCGCCCGCCGGTATGGCCTTGAAGCCGCCGGTGCCCCAGCCGCAATTGAGATAGAGTCCTTCCACCGGCGACGGCCCGATGATCGGCGAGCTGTCGGGAACGACATCGACGATGCCGGCCCATTGCCGCAGCAGCTTGAGCTGGCCGAAAGACGGGAACATTTCGATCAATCCCGAAACGACCTGCTCCTGCATCGGCGAATTACCGCGCTGCGCATAGGAAGGAATGCGATCGAGCCCGCCGCCGAACACCAGTTCGCCCTTGTCGGACTGGCTCACATAGGTGCCGGTGCCGAGCGCCAGCACGACCGTGTCCAGCACCGGTTTGACCGGCTCGCTCACCATCGCCTGAAGGGCATAGGAATGGATGGGCAGCGTGAAGTTCGCCTTGGCCGCCAGCACCGAGGAATGCCCGGCGACGGCAAGGCCTGTCCGACCGGCTCGCGCCTCGCCCCGGGACGTGACGACGCCGCGGCATACCCCGTCCTCGATCAGGAAGGATTCGACCTCGCAATTCTGGACGATGTCCACGCCGAGATGGCTCGCGGCGCGCGCATAGGCCCAGGCGACAGCGTCATGCCGCGCGATGCCGGCCCGTCCCTGCCAGACGCCGCCGAAGACCGGGTAACGTGCCGAAGGCGATGCGTTGAGCAGCGGCGCTTTCTGCAGAACTTGAGCCGCGGTGAGCAGCTCTGCGTCAACGCCATTGATCTGCATGGCGTTCACCAGACGCGCCGCAATCTCCATCTCCATGTCGCTATGGGCGAGGATGGCCATGCCGCGCTGCGAAAGCATCACATTGTAGTTCAGCTCGCGCGAGAGGGTCTCGTAGAGGCGCAGCGCGAAATCATACAGGGCGACGCTTTCCGGGTAGAAGTAATTCGACCGGACCACCGTCGTGTTGCGGCCGGTATTGCCGCCGCCGATCCACCCCTTCTCGATCACCGCGATCCTGGTGATGCCGTGGCATTTGGCCAGGTAATAGGCGGTGGCGAGGCCATGCCCGCCACCTCCGACAATGATCATGTCATAGGCCGGCTTCAGTTCGGCATCGGCCCATGCCGGCTGCCATTCCTGCCGGCCGGCCAGTCCCTGCCGAAAGAGGCTGAAGGCCGAATAGCGCGTGCGCGGCCGCAAGATGCGTGTGCTCCTTCTAGAGCCTTTCCCGTTTTGATCGAATCATTCCGGTTCGATCAAAACGGGTAAAAAGGCTCGTAAACATATATCTTGGAGCGCTTCCTTATCGCCAAAGTCGAGCAACTTTGGCGGGAAGCGCTCTAACTCTTGAGGCGCATTGCCTTGTTCTCGGGGTCGTATGGCGAGGGCGGAATGACCCGCGCACGCCGCTCGACCCCGACGATATGAACGGAGAGCTCGGTTCCCGCCGTGGCGCTCGCCTGATCGACAAGCGCCATGGCGAGGCTCTTGCCGACCGAGTGACCATAACCGCCCGACGTCACGTATCCTACTCTTTCGCCGTTCCGCCAGACCGGCTCATATCCCGAAGCATCGGCATCGGTCGCCTCGACCTCGAGTGTGACCAGCCGGGTCTTGGGACCTGTCGATTTTTCCTTCAGCGCCGCATCGCGGCCGACGAAGTCCGGTTTGCCGAAGTCAACAAAACGATCCAACCCGGTCATGCCGGGCGTATAGCCCTGCCGGAACTCCGCCGACCAGATGCCAAAACTCTTCTCCAGCCGCAAGGACAGGAGAGCGTTGAAGCCGACCTCGACAAGCCCGAGATCCCGTCCGGCGGCAAGCAGCGTCTCGCGCAAAGTCTGGTGCTCGGTGAGCGCGCAGTTGATCTCATAACCGAGTTCTCCCGTCACCGACAGCCGCGCCACGCGGCAGCGCAAGAGACCGACATCGATTGTCCGGCAGGCGAGGAACGGCAGGGCCGTGTTCGAAACGTCGTCTCGCGTCGCCTGCTGCAGCACCGCATTCGATTTCGGGCCGGCGATCGAGAAGCCGCAGACCATGTCGGAGATGTCGCTGACCCTGGCGCCCTCCATCGGGTGGTCTTCGAACCAGCGCATGTGCCATTCGCGGAGATAATAGGACCCCATGATCCACCAGGTTCCATCGCCCCAGTTCAGGACCGTCAGGTCTCCTTTCAGGCGGCCGTCATGGCCGAGCATGGGGGCCAGCCGCGCCCGGCCGGGACCGGGCAGCTTGCAGGCGAGCATTCGATCGAGCCAGGCCGTCGCCTTTGGCCCCGTCACCTCGTAGCGGGAGAATGCCGAAATATCGAGAAGACCGGCCGATTCGCGCAGCTTCCTGCACTCTGCGCCGATGATGTCGAATGCATTCGTGCGCTTGAGCGTCGGCTTTTCCGTGAAGCCTGCCGGCGCAAAATAAAGCGGCGTCTCATGGCCCCAGGAACACCCCCAGCGAGCGCCCGCCTGCGTCATGTCGGTGTACGAGCCCGGCTTCCGCAGCGGCCGGCCGGCGGGAAGCTGCTCATTGGGATAGGACATCACGAAGCGGCGCGAATAGAACTGCCCGGTCGTTTGCCGGATATATTCGCGGTTCGCCGCAAACCGGCCATAACGCGCGATATCCATGCCGTAGATGTCCTCGGCCGGCTCACCCTGCACCATCCATTCAGCCAGCGCCTTGCCGACACCGCCGCCCTGCAGAAATCCCGCCATGACGCCGCAGGCGACCCAATAGTTCCTCAGGCCGCGCACCGGCCCGACAAGCGGATTGCCATCCGGAGAGAATGTGAAGGCGCCATTCACCCATTTCTTGATCCCGGTCCTGGCCAGCGCGGGATAACGGTCGAACCCGAAGGAGAGTTCTTCCGATATCCGATCGACATCCTCCTGGATAAGCTCGACGCCGTAGTCCCACGGCGCACCGTCCATGTTCCAGTGCCGATAATTGCGTTCATAGATGCCGAGCAACACGCCTTTCTGTTCCTGGCGCAGATAGGTGAAACCCTCGAGATCGACGACCAGCGGAAGTTCCTTCTTCGCCTCGATGAGCTCGGGAATGGCTTCGGTGACCAGATAGTGATGCTCCATCGGCGATACGGGGAGCTCGACATTGACCATGCGGCCGACCTGTTTGGCCCACAGGCCGGCGGCGTTCACCACATGCTCCGCCGATATCTCGCCCTGCTCGGTCGTCACGATCCAGCCGCCACCGGGCTTGGCTCGGAGCGACAGGACCCGGTTGTGCTCGACGACTTCGGCGCCGCGGCGCCGGGCCGCCTTGGCATAGGCATGCACGACCCCCGAAGGGTCGATGTAGCCTTCACGATCGGCATAGAGGCCGCCAAGCACGCCTTCCGTGCTGATGATCGGACAACACGCCTTGATCTCGTCCGGACCGATGAGGCGTACATCCTCGATACCCATCGTCTGAAACACGCGGTAGGCCGACTGCAGCCACTCCCAGCGCTCCGGGGCGGAGGCGACGGAGACGCCGCCCGTCATATGCATGCCGACACTCTGACCGGATTCCTTTTCGATCTCGGAAAGCAGGTTGATGGTGTAGGCCTGCAGCGCGGCAATGTTCGGATCGGCATTGAGGGCATGAAAGCCGCCCGCGGCGTGCCAGCTCGATCCCGCCGTCAGCACGGCTCGCTCGATCAGGACGATATCCTTCCAGCCGAGCTTGGCCAGGTGATAGAGGACCGAGGCCCCGACGACACCGCCGCCGATCACCACTGCGCGATAGTGAGCCTTCATCATTGTCTCCGCCGTTCTGTCTGGAGCCGAAGACGACGACAGTACATGTTATATACACATGTGTCTAGAACTTCGCGCCCACGCTTGAGTTGTTCGAGATAACATGCGATCCATGATCATGGCACCAAGGAAGAAGACATCCTCCATCATAGCGACCAAGGAAGACTGGATCGCGCAGGCCCTCCATGTCCTGGTCACCGACGGTGTCGATGCCGTTCTCGTGCTGCCGCTCGCCAAGACGCTGGGCGTTTCGCGGTCGAGCTTCTACTGGTATTTCAAGAATCGCCAGGACATCCTCGATCACCTGCTGAAACACTGGATGGATACGAATACGCAGGCGATCATCGATCATGCCGCCCGGCCGTCACGGTCCGCCATCGCGGGCGTGCTCAGCATCTTCGAATGCTGGGTCAACGAGACGACCTACAGTCCCAAGCTCGATATCGCCGTGCGCAACTGGGCGAGACAATCCAAGATCGTGCGCGGTCTCGTCGAGAAGGCCGACAGCGACCGGGTCGAGGCCATCAAGCAGATGTATGCCCGGCACGGATTCTCCGACAAGGATGCGTTCATCCGCGCCCGCGTCCTGTACTATATGCAGGTCGGCTATTACGTCCTGGACCTCAACGAACCGATGGAAACCCGGCTTTCCTATATCGGTTCCTATCTGCGCGCCTTCACCAGCGAAGAGCCCTCGCGCGAGGATCTGCGGCAATTCGAGCGTTTCGCCAGGAAGACAAACGCGCGCAGGAAGACCAAGGGGCGCTCCTAGTTCGCGATGGCTATCGAAGA
>CAZICN010000015.1:0-32681 GCA_964537655.1 uncultured Aestuariivirga sp. | reverse complement strand
TGATGTCCAGGCCCGCTTGAAGAACGCCCGCGCCCAGGAGGCGCAGCTGCTCGACCAGATAGTCGCGGAAAGCGCGCGGCTGGGTGATCGTCGTCGCATAGATGCCGGGGCTCTCGAACTTGGCATAGGCGCGCGACAGGGAAGGCTGCGCCTGGCCCGAGCCGTAAGTGAGGCGGAGCTCCGGATAGCGGAAGCGGGCGCGCTCCTTGGCGGTCGGCGGCACGGATTTGGCGAAGAACCGCTCGAGCGCCTGGCGCAGCGCCTCGACCGCCTCTTCGTGAAGCGCAATCAGGCGCTCGACGGCGGCCTCCGGCGTCAAGGCTTCGGTATCGGCAACGGGCCTGTCCAGGCGGTTCATGGGCACTCCTCGGTCGGGCTCGCTATAGCATGACTTGCGGGTCGCCACAGCGGCGGAAATCCGGGGCAAAAAACCCAGCTCCGCTATGGAATTGCGGGACGAATTGCTGTAGCCATGCGCGCCGGGTGGGGCCTGTAGCTCAATGGTTAGAGCTGACGGCTCATAACCGTCTGGTTGGGGGTTCGAATCCCTCCGGGCCCACCATTGTCGTTTCTTATCAATGCCTTATAAGTCGGTTCGCCACGAAGTTTGCCGACAGATCCGCCAAGGAGCGGCTTGCGCGTGACCAACCGCACGACTCGATCTATACCCTGTACGGCTAGGCGAACCTGCGATGTCTTACGCGAGTAGAGCTCGGCACGACCAATTTGGTCGTGAGTCAGAATGCCACCCTGGCTTGGAGCAGAACATCGGCAGAATGTAAGCTAGGGAATGACGGTGCCGGCCATGACCAAGTTTGGAACGACAGATGCAGACATTCGCTCTGCGCTACACACCAAACGATTGCGACGCGCCAAATCTCATCCCGATACGCTCGTGATCGATGAACTTGGCCTCGCGCACGCCCGAAGCCGCATCGACGTGGCCGTCATCAACGGCTGCATCCACGGCTATGAAATCAAGAGCGCCAAGGACAACCTCAATCGGTTTGCGACCCAGATCGATATCTACCGCCAGACGCTACAAAAGCTCACACTCGTCGCTGCGCCGAAGCATGTCATAGCCATCATGACTCACGCTCCAGAATGGTGCGGCGTGATCGCGGCCGAGCAGGGACCAAGAGGCGGCGTCAACTTCCAAGTGTTGCGAAACGCCGCCGCCAATCCCGAGATCGATCCGGTCATGATGGCGCATCTGCTCTGGCGCGATGAAGTCATCGAACTCCTGGACCAGGCTGGATATGCGCCGAAAGACCTTCGCCGGCCGAGAAAGCAGCTTTACGAGATGCTGTGCGAAGCCATGACCCTCCGCGAGATCACCGGTTCCATTCGCGCTTTCATGGCGCAGCGCCAGACATGGAGAGATCGTCCAGCACGTGCGTCATGTGATGGTTGATGGCAACATCCTTCCATCGTGTGAGACTGCTCGGCGGTGCTTTTTTGATAGCGCATTTGCCGATGTAGTCATCTCCATAGCTATAGTCATTCCCTTTGAAGACGCCTGATCTCACGAGAACCGCACAATGCTCGTGCATCTGTCCTTCATTGCCCCGAAACGCACCACCTTTGCGGACCCACCAGAACTTACCTGTAGTGTAAACAATCTTTCCCGCCGATTTGATTTTGCGCATGTCCTGTGGGGTGAAATCCGGATGGACGATCGTATAGTCTCCGTAGTTTGGTCGTCTCATGCCCGACGGCAATTTTGAGAGAAGCGTTTGGAAAAACAGCCAGTCGTGACGCGGCAACTCATCTTGCCCCTTGGCAATACCTTTAAACGTTTCCGGAATTGCCGTGCCCACAAGCACGAAGTTACGAAACCGGTTGAGGTCACCCAGCCGGCGCAAGGCAGTGATCAGTGCGATCGAGAATGCATCGTAGGGTTCAAAGTTCGGCTCACCGAGGTCAACAATGAGATCGACTTCGTCCTCATTGACACGCAGCGAGCTAAACATTGCAACAACACGGGCAAACGCATCCTTCTTCATCAGATCTTCGAGCCGGACGGCGATGGCGACGCCTTGCCCGTCTTGCCCGATGATAGCCGCCACAGAACTCTGAAAGCGGCTTTCGGCATCAAGCCGGATCAAGGGCACGGCCTTGGCGTCAAATTTCCGCAAGCCGTCAAACACGTAAGTAAGAATGTCCCGTCCGTCATCCATTACACCGTCGACAATGCTCGGATGGACCCCGATCCATGCCGGTCTGTCGCCCCATTTCTTCTCATAGCGGGTGACAAAAGGATAAACGTGCTCATGGATCGTGTTTTTTGGTTGCCAGGAATCAAAATCGAATTCACGCTCCGGAATCGTGATGTATGGGACGACCCGTTCTTTGGCTTTAGCAGCCAAGCGCATCAGAGCCTGGTATTCAGCCATGCGCCACCGCAGCGCCGGAACGTACATATCCTTAGTCAAGATCATCGTTCGCCTCCTCAAACTGCGAACGCACCTGATCCCGGCCAACCAGATCGTTTAGGATGGTGTAGTTGCCGCGCTCCTTTCTGATGCGACCTGCAATGATGCTCGGGTCGATGCCGATCGTCTTCGCATCGATCCGTACTGCCTCTTCCGACAGCGCGAAACGCGAGAGACACTGATCCCACAATGCTTCCGGTATCAGAGCGTCAAGTGCAAATTTATCGGCCTCCGCCTCGATCGCATCGCCGTCATTTCCGCCTTCCTCATCGAAGAAGTCAAAGCGCAGACCGTCGAAGAGATGCAGGAAGACGTGACCCAGTTCGTGCATCAGCACAAACCAGAAATTATCCAGCCGGTCGTAGCGCAACGTAAGGCCTACGATCGGTGTCTCACCAGCGGCGAGCATGGCCGCGCCGTCGAGATACGACCCTGGAAGGTGACGCTCGACAATGAGAATGATGCCTTTCTCGGCCAACAGATCGCGGGCACGCTTAGGCCCATCCTTGCGATTGGTAAAACGTACCAGTTCCGGTAGCCACCGGTCATCTAGCTCGAAGATGCCAACCTCACCAGTTTCGATTTTACCACGCGCCCGCTCCAGAATTCGCGCCTGCCATGCAAGCAGGGCATATTCGTTCGGCACGTTCCCGCTGCGCATCTTCTTGCGATGAAACGCCGTCGCAAATTGCGGTCCGGCTGCGTGCAGGAAATATTCCTTCACGCGCTCGATCGGGTTTGCGCCACGCGGCAGATCAAACCACTTGCGTTTGATCATCTCCTTGTAGGGAAGCTGACCCCAGACGATATCGTCGGCATCGCCCCATGCGAATACCGATCCGCCCGCCCGCTTCGGGCCCTCAAAACTTCCCGACGCCTTCACACCGAGCGCCTTCGAAATCTCGATCAGCCGACCAAGGCTTGCACCCATGTAGTCGGTCGCCTCGTAGCGCTGCACCTGTTGCGGCTTCATGCCAAGTTTTTCGGCGAGGTCCGTCTGGCTCATGCCGGAGGCGATTCGCGCCTGCACCAGCACGCGCGGCAATTCTTCTAGCGCATAGGTTTTCGAGAACGAGACCTGGCCGGATTTCAGCAGGTCGTATTCGGCAAGCTCGACCTCGATATCGGCGATCTGGCTCTTGAGCCCATCGATCTCCGCCTGCTTAAGCCATGCCTTGTCCGATGTGCGCGCCTTCGCAGCAGCAAGCGCGTCTTTCAACTTCGTCAGTTGCGCGCTCGATACACCGTACTGTTTATCAGTGTAAATCATGGATGCACCTTCCCGGAGAGAAGCGGATCGGCCGAAAGCGGAATGGAGACGATTCCTTTCTGTTTTCCAGTGAAACGATCCAGTTGGAAAAAATCGACGAATGTTTGCCCGATATCCACGCACATCATCGAGGACGGAAAGAACTCGCCCTTGAATGCTGCTTTCTGCGCTGCCCGACCGTTCGCAAATTCCAAGAACACGGGATCAAGCTTGGCCGGATCCACCCCGGTCGGGTTCCAGCACGCATCGAAGTCGCCGGGCCTCGGCTTGCCGGTCACATAGCTGCCGTCAAGATAGATCGCCGGACATCCAGCCGATCGCAGCTTGCCAGAGGCGAGAACGAGACCGTCGAAAAGCTCACGCCGCCAGGCATTCGTTGCGAAAGCAGCCGCTACATCTTCCAAACTCGCCGCGTGCGCCCCAGGGGGCAGAACGGGCCACGGAGAGCCGGGCAATGGGACAAGGGCGGGAATCACGCTTACAACAATAATGTTGTAATCTTTAAAAGGCAAGCGTTGAAGGGCTTTGGGCATCCGGCCGCCGGATTCGGCTTGGGAAGCCCAGATGGAACGCCAGAGAAAAGATCCCCCGTTGAACCGGCTGCAAACACCTACGCAAGGATTAGGAAAAAGCCCCGGACTTGCCGGGGTCTTAATTGGTGTGGGGGGACGGCTGTTAGCTGCCCTTGCGGTACTCTCAGCAACCCTCAGTTCATACCCAATTCACCTTGGTGGCTTGGTCACTCACCCTTGCAGGCCCCACAGCACCGCGAGCGTCTCCAAACCAGTTTTATAGATGGCTTTCACGAGTCCCTCCTTCCAAACGTCGAGATTGAAAAACAAGTCAACGCAGAGCCAGAGGATGAACAACCAAGTCCCAACATCTCCGAAGGCGATTCCAAGGGTCGTTGCTGCTGAGCCCTGAATTCGTCCAGCAAGAGATAGGGGCGACGACCATGCTCCGCAAGGAAACCCGGACTCACGGCTGCTGAGGGTGTGAAGTTAGTCCTTCTTTGGATCAAAAGGTTCGCCAGACCATACGAGAACATATGAAGGAAACGGGGCGGTGAACCAGCGGCTAACAGATTGATTTCCTGTAGAAAGTGCTGTCCCTCCGGGCCCACCAATAACGTTATTTATCAGTGAGTTATGAGGTAGTTCGCCACCGAATGTTTTGGGTTTGTCCAAAGGTTCACCAAGGAGCGGCTTGCGGGTGACCAGCCTCACGACGCGATCCATGCCCTTCACGGCCAAGCGGACCTGAGATGCCTCACGCGGATAGAGTTCGGCATGATCGATGTTGTCGTGAGCCATCACATCCGTAAGCTGCCGGGTTGAGGCTTCTGCTTCCGCCAAGTAGACGCCAAGCGACTTTCTCTGTCCATGCAGCGTCAGGCCTTTCGGGAGCTCGGCAAGACTGCACCAATGCGCCATCACGCCGGTGAGGGACTTCGTGGAGAACGGCTTGCCATATGCGGTTACGAGCACAGTTTCACTCCGCTCGTCGGCGGTATCGAGAATCTCGGAAAGCATGGGCGTTATAGGCACAAAAAGCCGCTTCCCGCCCGTCCTTCCCCTGTTCTTTGCTTGAACGATGTCAAACCCGTCGAGCTGACGCTCAATACTATCGATAAAGACGCGGCGCGTGACTCTCTGGTCCCATCGCAGGCCGGCGACATCGCCACGACGATTGCCGAGCCAGAGTGCCAGTCCGTATCAGGGGCGCGCTGAGGTGCCGAGCTGCCAGCGTCGCTCGAACTGCTCCATCGCCTCGGGCGGCCATGCCTTTCTGCCGGTGTAGGCAGGCCGCCATTCAACGGAGGTCGACGGATCTATCTCGATCCAATCCTGCCGCAACCCGACATAAATTAGCTTGCGTATGGCGGCTAACAAGAGCTTCGCCTTGTGGGGCGTGGCGATGAAGCGGCCAAGGAGTTTCTTCAACATGGGCGCGCCTCAGATTCATTACCGGAACATCTCGCCATGTGAGCGGATGGTCGTTGATGATGCGTAAACTGAGAAACTCGTCAATTAGCCGTGCGTTTTTTCCCTTTGTGGCTTCGTCAAAGGCCAGTCACTCCGGCCTTGCTGAGCCCGTTCTAAAGACTCTTGTCCAAGCGGGACGGCTCGGAATGCGCTCTCATTCCCCCACCTTCCTGCCGTTTCGCCAGGGCCGCGACCAGATCGCTGAAGCCCAGAGCGAGCAGGGAGAGATGCTGCCGCATCAGCCGGTCGGCGGCGTCGTCGTCACGAGCGATGATCGCGTCGATCACCGCCTGATGCTCCTTCACCGATTCGCGAATGCGATCCTTCTGATAGGTGGCGTAGCGGCGATAGGGCGCCACCTTGCGGCGCAGCGCCTTGGTCATCTCGATCAGCGTCGCATTGCCGGAGGCCTCGTAGAACAAAGTGTGCAAATCGTTGTTCTTCTCATAGAAGCCCATACTGTCATTGGCGTCGGCCAGGCGGTTGACCTCACGGTGGCATTCGAGGATGGCCTCGATCTCGGCATCGGTTACGCGCCGCGCCGCCAGCCTGACGCAGAAGCCCTCGAGCGCCGCCATGACCTCGAACATCTCGACCAGTTTCGGCAGGGTGAATTCGGCGACGAAGGTGCCCTGGCGCGGCTTGACGTCGACGAGGCCCGTGGAGGCCAAGCTGTTGAGGGCCTCGCGCACCGGCGTGCGCGAGACATTGTACTGCTCGCCGACCGATACTTCGTCGATCCGCTCGCCCGGGCGCAGCTTGCCCAGGATGATGTCTTCCTCAAGAAGGGTGCGGATGCGCTGGGCGATCGTCGTGGAGCGGGCCCCCGCCGCGTCGCGCTTGGGTGCCCGCTTGCCAGAAGCAGAGGGGCTGGAGTTGAGGGACGATGTGGTCTTGCGCTGCTTCATGACGGGCTGTTTCCGCTCTGCGGTTCGAAACTTGTATAATCCCAACCTGTCTGGCGGGAAACTTCCCCGATGAGCCTGTCGGTGGCCATATCGAGCTTTTCCTTGATCCGATATTCGTCGGCTCCGACCAAGGTCCCCCGGCGGACTAGGATGCGCCCGGCAACGATGGTGAGCGCGGCGCGGTTGTCGCTGCCGGCCAGCACGAAGGCCGACAAAGGGTCCGTGCAGGCCCCGGCATAGCCGACGCCGCGCAGGTCGAAGGCCGCGATATCGGCCGGGCCGTCCACTTCGAGCCGGCCGAGATCTGGGCGTCCGATCGCAGCGGCACTTTCCCAGGTCGCCATGCCAAGAACGTCCATGGGCGTCATCCAGTGATCATGCGGCACGTCGCCTTCGCCGCCCGCCAACCGATGCAACAGGGCCGCGATGCGCAGTTCCGATACCATCGAGCCGCTGTCATTGCTGGCGGCGCCATCGACACCGATGCCGATGCGGATACCGGCGGCACGCGCCTCATGCAGCGGGATCAGCCGGGCGCCGAGCCGCATGATCATGCGCGGGCAATGCGCCAGGGCGACGCCATGCTCGGCGAGACGGGCCATGTCATAGAGGTCGAGCCGTGTGCCATGGGCGATCCACGTGCCCGGGCGCAGCCAGCCGACGCTGGCGAGGATGTCAACCGGCGCCTTGCCGAAAAGCTTCGCGGTGGCGGCGCGCTCGTCGGGACGGGGGTGGAAATGCGTGTGGAGGCCACATTCATGCTCCCGGGCCAGCCGGGCGATGTCCCGCATATAGTCAAGCGATTGAAAGGTGGTGGTGGTCGGCCCGATGGCGACGGTCAACCGCGAATCGCGGCCGGGCTGGTGGTGGGTGCGCAGCACGCGGACCATCTCGGCCCGCACCCGCGCTTCGTCATCGATAAGGCCGCCTGCGCCAAGCCCGAATATTGCCGTCAGCCGCTCCTCGAGATCGGCCTCGAGCGTGGTGAGGCTGCCGCGCACCAGATTGAGGCGCAGGCCGAGGCCCAAAGCGGCGGCGATCTCGGCCTCGACATAATCAGGCTCGGCCCGCGGCACCAGATACATGTGGTCCGATGTTGTGGTGACGCCCGACAGGAGAAGCTCGGCTGCGGCGGCTTCAGTGGCGACGGCGAGGTCGTCGGGCGTCATCCTGGCCCAGATCGGATAGAGTCTCAGGAGCCAGGTGAGCAGATGGCCGCGCTGGGCCGCCGGGATAGCGCGGGTCAGCGACTGGAAGAAATGATGGTGGCAGTTGACGAAGCCCGGCATGACGATATGGCCGGAAAGGTCGATCGTCTCCTCGAATTCACCCGGAAGACGGCCTTCTCCCAGGGCGGCGATCCGCCCGTGCTCGATCACCACATGGGCGCGGCGCAGCACCCGGCCCGCTTTGTCGCCGGGATAGAGGGCGTCGATATTGGCGAGAAGGATGGCCATTGGACCTGTCGGAATAGGGGTGGGCGCCGCAAGTGGCCGCTCCATGCTTGTTACACAAAATTACGGAGATTGTATATGTCCTATCCGAAATCATCTGTCAAAAACCGTTCCGCAAAATGACTGTCGTTACCTGGTAAATGCGCGCATGGCGGAATCCGCTCGAAAAAGCCCAATCATTAGGATAATTATTTTCTTATTGATGTTGTATAATTAATAGCAGATATATAATACGAAGCAACGGCCATTGCTGTCGGGGACCGGTCCATGAAGAATTTCGAAATCCGCAACGCCCATTTTGACCGGCTGGTGAACACGCCAGGCCTCAAATGGCTGGGACAGAACACCAATCACGCGAGCCCGCATCCCTCGGTGACCGAGGCGATGCTGAAATGCATCCGTGACCAGGAATACCATATCTACGCACCGCCGGCGGGGCTCGAGGAGCTGCGCGCCGGGATCATCGCCGATCTCGGGCTCAGCGACCACGTTGCCCTCGTCTGCGACGGCGCCGTGGCCTCACTTTATCATGCGTGCCGCACGCTGCTTGCGCCGGGCGATGAATTCATCACCACCGATCCGACTTGGAACTGGCCCATGGCGTTTGCCCGCGCCAGCGGCGCCGGGGTGAGGCAGATTCCCATTTACGGCGATGAATATGGCTACCGCCTGGCGCCGCGGCGGCTCGCCGAGGCAATGACGCCGCGAACGAAGATGATCTACTTGGTGGATCCGAACAATCCGCTCGGCACCGCCGCGACCAGCGAGGAGATCGCGGCGATCGCCGCCATTGCCCGCGACGCCGGCGCTTATCTGATCCACGATTCGACCTATCGCCATTTCGCCCACGCGCATCATCTGGCGGCGCGAGCCTATCCCGAGCGCACGCTCACCATCTACAGCTTTTCCAAATGGCTGGGTCTCGCCGGCTTGCGTATCGGCGCCGTAGTGGCGGCGCCCGATGTGATCGAGAAGCTGGCAGGCGCGCCGCCCAACAATCTCGGTTCCAACATCCTGGCGCAGCGCGCCGCGGCGGCGGGCCTTGCCAGCAAAGCCGAATGGTTCCCCGCGGTGCTGGCGAGCCAGCGGGCGAATCAGCGGCTGGTCAAGGAGGCGGTCGCCGGCGTCACCGGACTCGCCATGCCGGTCTATCCCTCGAACGGCAATTTCGTGGTCATCGAATGCAAGGCGGCCGGCATCGATCCCGCAGCGCTTGCCGCCGCTTATCAGACGCGCGGCATCATGATCCGCCAGGGCGCCTATCACACCCCGAATTTCGGCGACCGCTTCGTGAAAGTGAGCGTCAGCGTGCCGCGCGGCTGGATCGAGGAGTTCGCAGCACTGCTGCCCGAAATGGTCGAGCGGGCGCGGGGCTGGAACGAAAAGACCGCGAATTTCTAACGACAGACATATGTGAAAGGACAGACAGATGGACCTCAAGCTCGCGGGCAGGCATGTCCTGATCACCGGTGCGTCGCAAGGCATCGGCGAGGACATGGCGCGCGCCTTCGCCGAGGAAGGCTGCTCGCTCCATCTGGTGGCGCGCTCGGCCGCCCGGCTCGCGGCACTCCGGGCGGAGATTGCAGCGACCCATAGGGTGGCGGTCTCGGTGACGGCGGCCGATCTCACGCAGGACGGCGCCGTCGCGCGCCTCGCCGCCGAGGCCGGCGATGTCGATATTTTGGTCAACAATGCCGGCACAATCCCCAGCGGCAATCTCTGGGCGGTCGACGCGAAGGCCTGGCGTGAGGGTTGGGCGTTGAAGGGCTTTGGCTATGTCGACCTGATCCGGGAAATCTATCCGCGCATGAAGGCGCGAGGCGGCGGCGTCATCCTCAACAATATCGGCAATGGCGGCGAGGTGTGCGATCCCGAATACATCGCCGGCGCCACCGGCAATGCCAGCCTGATGGCCTTCACCCGCGCTCTGGGCGGCAGCAGCCTCGACGACAATATCCGCGTCGTCGGCATCAATCCGGGACCGGTCGACACCAGCCGCATCTACAAGATGTTGCGCCAGCGCGCCGGAACGGTTTTCGGCGACGAGAGCCGTTATGAAGAATTGCTCGCGCGCTATCCGCTGAAGCGCCCGGCGCACCTGCGCGAGGTGATTGACATGTTCCTGTTCCTGGCCTCCGACCGCTCGGCCTATACGACAGGGACGATCATCACCATCGACGGCGGTATCGCCGCCCGGCGCTCCGTGATCTGAAGGACAAGCCATGATGGAAGTGACGGCAAGCGACGGGATCAGGCTCCATTGCGAGAGCTGGGGCAGGGGTGAGCCCATCGTCTTCGTGCATGAATTCGGCGGCAGTCATTGGAGTTGGGAGCCGCAGATCAACCACTTCTCCCGCCGTTTCCGCTGTGTGACCTATGCGGCGCGCGGTTATCCGCCATCGGATGTGCCCGATGACGTCACTGCTTATTCGCAGGCCCGCGCCGCTGACGACATCATCGATGTGATGCGCGGCCTCGGCATCGACCGGGCGCATCTCGTCGGACTCTCGATGGGCGGTTTCGCCTGCCTGCATGCGGCGATACGCCATACCGAACATGTGCAGTCCATCGTCGTGGCCGGCACCGGCTATGGCGCGGAGAAATCGCACGAGGACTATTTCCGCAACGTCTCGGCCGAGGTGGCGCGCAATTTCGAGGAGCGCGGCGCCGCCGCTTTCGCGCCGGTCTATGCCGAGGGCGCCTCGCGCGTCCAGTATCAGGCCAAGGATCCGCGTGGCTGGCAAGTCTTCGCCGAAAGGCTCGGGCGTCATTCCGCGACCGGTGCAGCCAACACCATGCGCGGCGTGCAGATGCGCCGCCCGTCGCTGTACGATCTCGAAGGCGAGCTCAAGGCCCTGGACTGCCCGGTCCTCGTCATGACCGGAGATGAAGACGACCACTGCCTGCTGCCCGGCCTCTTCCTCAAGCGCGTCATTGCGCGCTCGGGCCTCGCCGTGTTCCCCAAGTCCGGGCACACGCTCAATCTCGAGGAACCGACCTTGTTCAACCGCCTTGTCGAGGACTTCCTCATCGACGTGCGCAGCGGCGGCTGGGGCCGGCGCGATCCGCGCGCCGATCCCGCCCAGATCATGCGCATCACATGATGGCGGAGGCCCGCCCCTCGGCCAAGGTTTCGCAGGCGCGTCTGTGGTCGCGTCTCGAGGCCCTGGCCGGCTTCGGCGCCCTGCCGGATGGCGGCGTCAACCGTCAGGCCCTGTCGCAAGAGGAGATCGCGGCGCGCCGGGCGCTCATCGGATGGGGCAGGGAGCTGGGGCTCTCCGCCGCGACGGACATGATCGCCAATCTGTTCCTGCGCTTCGAGGGAAGCGAGCCGGACCTCGCTCCGGTGCTGGTGGGCTCGCATATCGATTCGCAACCGACCGGCGGCAAGTTCGACGGCGCCTTCGGGGTGCTCGCTGCGCTCGAGGCGCTCGAAGCGCTCATCGAAAGCGGGTTGCGGCCGCGCCGTCCGATCGAGCTCGTCGCCTGGACGAATGAGGAGGGATCGCGTTTCGCGCCGGGAATGAACGGTTCGACCGTGTTCTGTGCTCCCGATGCATTGCCTAACGTGCTGGATATCAAGGATGCGCAGGGCGTCAGCGTCGGCGAAGCGGTGGCGCGCATGCGCGACGCGGAGGCCGACGTGCCGCTGCGGCCCTTGGGCTGGAGGCCCTTCTGTTTCATCGAGCCGCATATCGAGCAGGGACCCGTCCTCGAGCGTGCCGGCCTGCCGGTGGGGGTCGTGACGGGTATCCAGGGCACACGGCGCTACCGTGTCGAGATCCTGGGCGAGGCGGCGCATGCCGGGACTGCGGCAATGGCGGAACGTCGCGATGCGCTTTTGGCGGCACTCCATCTGATCGCCGAGGTCGAGCAGGCGGCGCTGGCCCATGCCGACATCAAGTTCACCGTCGGGCGGTTCGAGATCGAGCCCAATGCGCCATCGGTGGTGCCGGCGCGGGCCTATTTCTCGATCGATCTGCGTCATCCCGACAATGCGGTGGTCGACTGCCTCGACCGACGTCTGCACCAGATCGTGGCGGCGCCGCGATCGCGCTGCGCGGTGAGGCTGCAGCAGATCGCCCATGCGCCGTCGCTGTCTTTCTCACCGGAGATACAGAAGCTTCTCGGCGCGACCGCCGATGCCCTCGGCATCGCGCATATGCCGATCTATTCCGCTGCCGGACACGATGCGCGCCAGCTCCATCAGGTTTGTCCGACGGGGATGATCTTCATTCCATGCCGCGGTGGCATCAGCCACAATCCGGCCGAATGGGCGAGCCCTGAACATGCGGCGACCGGCGCCCGGCTGCTGGCTGATGCGCTCTGGTCGCTGGCCTCGGCCTGACGTCGGCCTCTTCATTCACCTAAAACGTGATGACGTGTTGCGCATGATCTTTCCGGAAAACCGCTGCACATGGTCGGATCAAGCCCGACCACAAGCTTTTCCGGATCATGCTCGAGACGCCGTTGCACGACTGCCCTGGCGCAGCACGGTAGCGGCGAGCCAGAGTGCGGCGACCGACAGCACGGCGAGGAGCGAGGACACTGCAGCCACGCTTGGATCGGCATAATACTGGATGTGCTGAATGAGACGCAGCGGCAGCGTGTCGCCACGTGTCAGGAACAGCGACAGTGCCACCTCGTCGAAGGAGACGAGGAAGGCGAAGGCCATGCCGGCCACGACGCCTGGGCGTATCAGCGGCAAGGTGATGCGCCGGAAGGTCGCGACGCGCGAGGCGCCGAGCGTCATCGAGGCGTGCTCCAGGCGCACGTCATAATGGGCCATGGCGGCCAGAACCAGATAGACGACATAGGGCAGGCCGATCACCGCATGGCCGAGTGAGGCCTGCCACAGGCCGGTGCCGGCGACACCCGCCAGCGTGTAGGTCTGCAGGAGTCCGAGCCCGATGACCAGCGAGGGCACGATCAGGGGCATGATCAGGAGCACGCGCATCACTTCCTTGCCGGCATAGCGATAATTGTTGAGCGCCACGGCGGCGAGCGTGCCGGCGAAGCCCGCGATCGAGCTGCTGATCGCGGCGATCCACAGGCTGTTGATCAAGCCGGTGACGAATTTCCGTTCGTGCAAGGCCGCCTCGTACCATTGGAGGCTGAGGCCCGGCGGCGGCAGTACGAGCTTGGCGACGCTGCTGAAGGACAGGATGATCGCCGCGACGATGGGGGCGAGCAGGAAGACGCAGACGAGCGCGACATGGAGAGCAAGCCAGCGACGCGCGGCGGGACGAGGGGTCATAGAGTCCGGGTCCATGGCGCCAGACGGCGCATCAGGAGATTCATGCTAACGAGAATGAAGGCGACCACCGCGATGGTGACGATGGCCATGGTGGCGGCCGATGCCCAGCGCACCATGCTGATAGCCTCGTCATAAATAGCGGGCGCGGTCATGCGAAAGCGCGTAGTGCCAAGCAGCGTCGGCAGCACGTAGTCGCTGAGCACCACCGCCACGGTGAGCTGGATGCCGACCACTATGCCGGGCAGGCTGAGCGGCAGGGTAATGCGCCAGAAGGTATCGCGGGCGCTGGCGCCCAGGGATTCGGAGGCTGCCATGACGCGCATGTCGATACGGCCGATTGTGTTGACGAGCGGCAAGATCATGAGCGGCAGATAGCGATGCACCATGCCGATCAGCATGCCGGCGAAGCCGAAAAGAATATGCAAGGGACTGTCGATCAAGCCGAGACGCAGCAGCAGGGAGTTGATGAGCCCGGTGTCGGCGGTGATCACCATCCAGCCGAAGACGCGGGTGATGACGCTCACGATGATCGGCAGGTAGACGATCCACATCAGCAAAGATGTCCGCTTGCCGGCCCAGCGCACGAGATAGTAGGCGAAGGGATAGCCGATGATCAGCGTGATCGCCGCGACGGCGATGGCGCTCGCCAGGCTATTGACGAAGAGCGAACCGTAATACCAGTCGGTGAGGATGCGCACGTAGTTGCCGAGTGAGACGTCGGAAACCAGGATAAGCTGCGGGTCGTCGCGGCTCAGGCTGTTGCGCGCCAGGACAGCGAGCGGCAGCAGGAAGAAGGGAATGATGATCAGGAGGGCGGGCGTCAAGAGAAGATAGGCGAAGCAGTCATGCCGATGCGACATCCGGCGCGCCGCGGCGGGCTTCGCGCTCATGCGTCCTCTCCCGGCAGGACATGAACATGGCCGGCATGGAAGCCGATGAAGGCCTTGTCACCGGCGGCGAATTCGTCGCTGCCCGAAGCCGGCGCATCGGCGACCACCTGCTCGCGCCCGGTATCGACGACATGGCGCCTGAGGGAGCCGAGGAAGGTCGACAATGCGACCGTGGCGGGTGCGGCGCGGTGGACGGCGGTCGGAGTGCGCGACAGGTAGAGTCCCTCCGAGCGGACATAGATCTTTACCGGACCGCTCGTTCTGGCGAAGCCTACGGGGAGCGGATATTCGAGCCCACTGTGGCTGCGCGCCACAGCGCCCGGCGCGATCTCGGCCGCGAAACAGGTGACGGAACCGAGAAAGTCCAAGGTGAAGGCATTGCGAGGCGCGCGGTAGACCTCCTCCGGCCTGCCGACCTGGACGATATCGCCCTTGTTCATGATGGCGATGCGATCGCCGAAGGCGAAGGCCTCGCGCTGATCATGGGTGACGAGGATCGTGGTGATGCCGGCCCGGCGCAGCAAGAGGGCCAGCTCGATCTGCATCTCCTCGCGCAGATTCTTGTCGAGGGCGCTCAGCGCCTCGTCGAGCAGCATGAGGACGGGCCGCGTCGCCAGGGCGCGGGCAACGGCGACACGCTGCTGCTGGCCGCCGCTGAGCTCCGCCGGGTAGCGCCGGCTCAAGCTTTCGAGCTTTAGGAGCGCCAGCATCTCGCGCGTGCGCCGGGCGATCGTCGCTGACGCTTCACGCCGCACCGTCAGCCCGTAGGCGACATTGTCCCAGACCGTCATATGCGGAAACAGAGCATAGCTCTGGAAGACCATGCCGATCTGGCGCTGGTTGATGGGCGTGTCGTTGAGCGAGCGGCCGGCGAGCCGGATGTCGCCGGAATCCGGGCTTTGCAGGCCGGCGATCAAGGATAGCAAGGTGCTTTTGCCGCAGCCGCTAGGCCCCAGGAGAGCGATCAATTCGCCCTTGCGGATGGTGAGCGAGCAATTGTCGAGGGCACGGAATTCGCCATAGGCCTTGGAGACGTCTTTGATCTCCAGATCGGCAGGGGGACTTTCTTCAGGGGACATTCTCACTCCGTCGGAATCGTCCGCCCCGCAAGAGACGGACGGTTCCCATGTAGATCAGCTCGCGCGGGATGCCAAAGTGGATGCCGGTTTTTCGTATCCCGCACTAAGTATAATAGTCGATCACGTAACGCATGAGGGCACAGGTCAGCTCTGCACCTCGCGCTGCCAGCGCTCGATCCAGGCCTGCTGGCGCTCGACCACCGCAATGTCGTCGACGGCGAACAGCTTGCTGTCGTCGGAGATGATCAAGGCGCGCACGTCGTCGGGGAGGCTTACACCCTTCATCGACGGGTTGAGCAGAATGCTGGAGCAGACCTTCTGCTGGATCTCGGGGCTCGCCGCGAGATTGATATATTTCCTGATGCCGTCCGGGTTTTTGCTGCCGCTGGCGCCGACGAGATCATAAGGAATGGCCGGGACGCCTTCTTTGGGCGTGGCGCGGGTGAAGCGCTGATCCCGCTTCATCAACTGACCGATGCGGGCGCTGTACTGGACCGCGGCGACGATTTCACCGCGTTCGAGGAGTTGTGTCGCCTGGTTCGGGTCGCTGTAGAAGCTGCGCACATTCTGCTTGAGCTCAACGAATTTGGGGAAGATCTTGTCCACTTCCGTCTCGGCGAGGCCGGAAGCGCGCGCGCAGGCGACCAGCATATAGACGATGGCGCCGTCGATCGGCATGCCCGGCAGCATGATCTTGCCGGCGAGGTCGGGCCGCCACAGGTCGAGCCAGGAGGTGATCGGCGTCGTGACCGCGGTCTTGTCATACATGATGTCGATCGTGTCGAAGGCGAGGGCTGTGCCCGCGCCCTGAGCGGCGACCGCTCCCGGCAGCGCATTGGCCAGATTGGGCAGCTCCGCCGTGGTGAGCGGCAGCGCCAAGCCCGAAGCCCCGGCGCGAATCGTATGCGGCCGTTCGAGCAGGCCAATGTCATAGGGCGGGTCGTTGCGCTGGGCCTGCCATTTGGCAAGGATCAACGACGGCTGGTCCTGCTCAAATTCGACGTCGCCGAAGCCGGCCGCCGTGTAGGCCCCGCCGATGATCTCCTCGAGCACGGCATAGGGGCCGCCGAAATGGGTGACGCGCAAGGGGGCGGCGGCCATGGCCCGGCCGAGCGGGAGTGCCGCTGCAAGACCGGCCGTGCCGGCTGTCAAAGAAAGTTTCAGGGCATGTCGGCGAGATAGCGTGCGCATTAGGATTTCCTCTCCTGGGTTTGCTTGGCGAGGCCTCGGGCTGCAAAGGGCTCGCACATTATTATAATCATATGCCAATATTTAACACAATATGCGAGTCGCATGATAATTGGCTAATTGGCCTGTTTTTCATGAAAACATTGAGTGTTTTGAATGCGGCTCGAATGCGCATAGGGATTTTCCTGCAGCATTTGGAGGGGGATAGCAAAACTGGATTCCAGAGTACTATTATATTATGTCATATATCTTGTATAATGGATAATGCTGCGCTAGTGCTGGATTGCCGATATTCCATCGGGACCTCCGCGCCCATGTGACGAGGACGCCTTATGCTTGATGCTGCGACTACCCTGGATGCCCGTCTGCCTGCGGGCCTGCGGGCCATGCTGGAGCGCGGTCCCTTGCCTATGCTGATTGACGGCAAGTCCGTTCACGCCGCCGATGGCCGCACGATGCCGGTCATCTATCCGGCGACCGGCGCGCCGATCGCCGTCGTGACGCGCGGTGGGGCCGGTGAGGCGGCGCGGGCGGCCGCGGTCGCGCGCCGCACCTTCGAGAGCGGTGTGTGGTCAAGTTTGCGCGGGCGCGACCGCGGCCTCTTGATGGAAAAGCTTGCCACGGCGATCGAGGATAAGGCGGAGGATTTTGCCGTTGCCGAGGTGCTCGAATGCGGCAAGTCGATCACCGAGGCGCAAGGCGATGTCGCGCGTGCTGTCGACGGGCTTCGTTTCTATGCCGCGGCGGCACGGATGAATCGCGGCGAGACGATCGAGGTCGACAGCACCAAACGGGCTCAGACGGTGCGCGAGCCCCTGGGCGTCGTCGCCGCCATCGTTCCCTGGAACGTGCCCTTGGTCCTGACCGTTTCGAAGATCGCCCCGGCGCTTGCCGTCGGCAATTGCGTGGTGGTGAAGCCGGCCGAAGTCACGCCGCTGACGGCGCTGATGCTGGGCGATCTCGCCACGAGGCTCGGCTGGCCGCCGGGCGTCATCAACATCGTCACCGGCCCCGGCCGCGAGATCGGCGACATGCTGACGAAATCACCGGATGTCGACGGGGTCACCTTCACCGGCAGCACGCGCACCGGCGAAGCGGTAGGGGCCAATGTCGTCGCTACGCACAAGCGCATGCAGCTCGAGCTTGGCGGCAAGTCGGCCAACATCGTATTTGCCGACGCCGATATCGGGGTCGCGGTTGCGGGCGCCGCATCCGGCATCTTCTATGGCCAGGGCCAGATCTGCAGTGCCGGCTCGCGGCTCCTGGTCGAGCGCAAGGTCTATGACCAGGTGGTCGAAGGCGTGGCCCGGCGTGCCGCCGCCTTGCGGCTCGGCGATCCGCTCGACCCCACGGTCGAGATGGGTGCGCTCATTTCCGCAGCGCATCGCGACAGCGTGCTCAGCCATGTGCAGAGCGCCATCGCCGAGGGGGCACGCCTCGTCTGCGGTGGAAGCGCCCATGGGGTCGCGGGGCACGCCGGCGGTTCTTTCATGCTGCCGACAATCCTCGCCGATGTTCGGCCGGGCTCTGCGGTCGAGCAGGAGGAAATTTTCGGTCCCGTTCTCGTGGTCGTGCCGTTCGACGATGAGGAGGAGGCGGTCGCCATCGCCAATGGCACGCGTTACGGTCTGGCCGCGGGAATCTGGACGGGTGACCAGCGCCGGGCGATACGTCTGGCGCGCCGCATGCGCAGCGGCGTCGTCTGGCTCAATTCCTATAATCTGTTCGATCCGCTGGTGCCGTTCGGCGGCGTCAAGCACAGCGGTGGCGGCTCGCGCGAGTGGAGCCACCTCGCCATGGACTGCTTCGTTGAAATCAAGACCATCTGGGAGACAATGTGATGGGAGAGGAGCTTCGCCGGGCTTGCATCGTCACCGGCGCGCATCGCGGACTGGGGGCTGTGTTCGCCCGGCATATGGCGGGGCTCGGATTGCGCGTGGTGGCCGCCGACATAAAGTCGACATCTGAAACCGTCGCCGTCATCCGCGCCGCCGGCGGCGAGGCGGTAGAGGCGACGGGCGATGTGCAGACCAGGGCGGGAGCCGAGACCATTGTGGCCCGAGCTGTCGAGGCCTTCGGCAGGCTCGACATACTGGTCAACAACGCAGCGCTCTATGGCGGCATCCAGCTCGCCGCTTTCGACGAAATCGCCGAAGCGGAATGGGACCTGATGATGACGGTCAACGTCAAGGGCGTGTGGCAGATGTGCTGCGCTGCCGTGCCGACCATGAAGAAGAACGGGTATGGGCGCATCATCAACGTGTCGAGCAATGTGGTCTTCATGGGCAAGCCCGGCTTCCTTCATTACGTGGCGTCCAAGGGAGCCGTGTGGGCGATGACGGGGGCCCTGTCGCGCGAGCTCGCGGGGACGGGCATCACCGTGAATGGCATCGCGCCCGGCTATACGATCACCGAGGCGACGCGCTCCATGTCGACGCCTGAGCATATTGCCGGACTGGAAGAGGCCATCATCGGCGCGCAGAGTGTCAAGCGCCTGATCGAGGCCGGCGACCTTAAGGGCACCATCGCCTTTCTGGCGAGCGAGGCGGCGGGCATGGTCACCGGCCAAACCATCGTGGTCGATGGGGGAACGATCGTCGGCTAGCAAGATGCGCAGTGACCCGCATTCATCACAATGAACGAAAGGTTTACCGGCTCATGTGCGAATTGTGTGCAGAGCACTGTTGACCGAGCGTTTCGGCCGACCAGCACGAAGACCAAGAAGCCGAAGAAGAAGGTTGCGTAATGGCTGCCGTTCCAGTGTGGTGGTCAGAAATTCCCGCCAGTATTGCGGTCGGGTGTAAACGACGCGGCTTATTATGGTTGTAAAACCACGCTTACGCATGTTATCTTGACGCTACGATATATACTCGGAAATCGCTTCTGAATTTAGTTTCTCATTCGCGCGCCTTTTGTGAGTCCGGTTATTGCTGACGATGTGCAGGCCGGCGATGGTCGACTGTGAAGTGATTTAAGCAGACCTGCAACGGGCTGCCTTCGGACGTCGCCTCGCTGTGTTGCGTATCCGCATGCGCCGATCTTGATCTGAACGGAATTGAGTTTTTTCAGGGGAGCGCCGAGATGCTGGGCACATGGCTTCGTCTGATCGACGATGACAAGGGCGTCAGCCCTTTCCAGTTCGAAAGAGCTGAACTCTCGAAGCACGTCGGTGACTCGATACGAGACACGCGACAGACGATTGTCTACGGGCTGCCGCGACAGGGCAAATCCGCGATCGTGAAGCTTGCCCTGCGGGATCAGCCGCATGTGCTGCTTCACGCGTCGCGAAGCCTGGATTTCGAGGATATCGCGCGAAACTACCTGATGACGATCGGCTGCTCGGTCCTGGTCGAAAGGAAAAAGAAGTACCGCGCCGGCGCCAAGGCCGAGGTCAAATTCGCCTGGCCGATCTTTTCCGCCGGCGGGGCAGGCGAAATGGGCGCCGAGGCGGAGCGAACGGAAAAGAGCTTCTCCGCCGATATCGGCAATCCCAACGACGTCTCCTATCTCATCAAACAGTTTCGGGCGCCGAGCATTCTGGTCATCGACAGGTTCGAGCAACTCTCGAAATCCTGCCGGGCCTCGGTGCTCGAATTTGCCCGCATCTCCTGCGAAGACGCCTCGCTGAAGGTCGTGATGATCTGCTCGGCCGTCGACGTGCCGCTCGATTTCAGCGAGAAGATACAGTTCCTGCCCTATCTCACGCTGGTTCATGTGCCCGCTCTTTCCAAGGAGGAGGTGAGCCGTTTCATCGAGCAGGCCGTCAAGCCCTCGGGCAACCCGCAAGCCGCGTGGTCGGACGCGGTCTATGAGGCCTTTCGCGGGTCGCTGGGGCTGACCCTGGATGCGTGCAAGCTCCTGGCGCAGAAGCAGCTGGAAACGGCTTCGCCCGCCAAGCCGGCGCGCAAGCCCGTCGATGTCGCCGGCCTGCTGGAGGAGGAGTTCAGGAGCCACCTGATCACCTATTACCTCGCCCTCCTTTCAGCGATCATCGACGAGGGATGGGGTATCGATTGCGAGGTGATTCCCGAACAGAAAAAAGGCGGCAAGGGAGAGACCAGCGGACAGTATGTCTATGTCCAGAGGGTCGAGCCGAATTTCGGGATCGCCGCCTGCGAGATCATCAGCACTGCCGATCTGAGCGGCGATGTCGAGATCACCGAAGAGCGACTGGCCGACTACGCCGCAAGCCGCAAGCTGCGGCTGAGAGAGCAGGGGCGCCAGGACAAGACGTCCCGCAACACGCGGCGCCTGGGCAAGAAACTGCTGAGACTGCAGAAGAAGCTGCTGATCGAGCCGCCGATCATCGCGGTCAATGACGGGCGCACCAGGATTCTGCTCTGGTCGAAGGCGAATGCTTCGCTGGCGGAGCGGATCAAGTCGGGCGTGCAAGGGATCCTCGACAGCCAGGTCGACCTGGATTGAGCCGGCATTCGTGTCGAAAATCGCGCCGGCGCTCTATCTCTTGATTTGCGCGTCTGACTATAACCGCTTCGCACGGCAAATGGCGCCCTCGATCAGCTCGGACACGGAATCGATATATTGCTCGATCGAGATGCCGCGTTTGCGATATTTGCTGCGCTTGATGTACCAGTCCTGCACCAGGGGCTTGATCAGAGCGGCGGTGAGTTCGACCGAGCGCATGTGGAAGCATCCTTGCGCGACACCGGCGCGGAGCACATCGCTGAATATCTGCTCCGTCGCGGCTTCACTCTCGACCGCCATCCTGCGCGCCTCGGCCGGGAATGACTTGGCTTCCATATAGGCGAAGACGAACCAGGGCTGCATCGCCTCGGTGAGGCGGATGTGGGTCGCAATGAGCCAACGCAGATGCTGGCGCGGATCGGCGCGCACTTCCGGGGCAGGCTCAGCCATAGCCTCGATCGCGGCAGTAGAGACCTGGCCGAGGATCATACCGAGCAAGGCCTCCTTGCTGCCGAAATATGAATAGAGAGCGCCCATGCTGAGGCCGGACGCCTGCGCCAGATCCCTCAAGGTCGTCGCGTGGAAGCCCTGCTTGTTGGAGAGAAGGAGCGTCGCCTCGATGATGCGCGCGAGATTGGCGATCGCGACATGCGGCTTGCGGACCCTGATCGTGTCGCGATGACGCGCCAGGATGCGGGCACACAGGGCCTCGGTCGAATGATCCGCCCTCGGCCATCTCTCTCCGCCGTCGGGCACCGGGATTGCGATAGTCCACCTCCTTGGGAATTCAGTGTTGCGGGAAGGGGTTCGATCTGATAATAAAGCGAGCGTTCGCTCGTTTTCAAGAGTTTTATCGCGTGATGTCAAGGCAGTGTCTGGCAGGCAAGAATGTGCTGATCAGCGGTGCTTCGAGCGGGCTCGGCGCGCATTTTGCCCGGCTTTTGGCGCGCGAAGGCGCCACCGTCACCGTCGCGGCCCGACGCATCCCGGCGCTCGAGGCACTCTGCGCCGAGATCCGCGCGGCGGGCGGCACAGCCCGCCCGCTTGGCCTTGACGTGACCGACGCAGGCTCGATCGCAGCGCTGGGCGCGATGAATGAAAGCTTCGATATCCTGATCAATGCATCCGGCGTGACCAGCGCGGTGCCCGCCGCCGATCTCGACGAAGCCCAATGGGACCAGGTGATCGACACCAATTTGAAGGGCGCGTTTCTTGTTGCCCGGACACTGGCAGCCGGCATGCGCCGGCGGGGTCGTGGCGGTGCGATCGTCAACATCGCCTCCATCCTGGGCCACAGGGTCGCCGGCAATGTCAGTGCCTATGCCGCGTCCAAGGCCGGCCTCATCCATCTCACCAAGGCGCTGGCGCTCGAATGGGCACGCGACGGCATCCGCGTCAACGCATTATGCCCGGGTTATATCGAGACCGATCTGAACCGCGCCTTCTTTGCTTCGGAAGCCGGCGCCGCCTTGATCAAGCGCATACCGCAGCGCCGTCTCGGCAAGCCCGAGGATCTCGACGGAGCCGTCATGCTTCTGTGCTCGGATGCCGGCAACTACATCACGGGCTCCACCATCGTGGTCGATGGCGGCCATCTGATTTCTTCCTTGTGAGGCGTATTCCGTGGATTTCACCATTCCCACCCATGTCGAGAAGCTGCGCCGTCGCGTCGCTGAGTTCGTGGCGCAGGACATCCTTCCGCTCGAGGCCGACAAGGCGTCCTATGACGGCCATGGCAACATCGCCGTGCCGCTGCTCGAGAAACTCCGCGCCAAGGCCCGGGAGTCGGGCCTCTGGTGCCTGCAGCTGCGCGCGGAGAATGGCGGCGGCGGACTGTCCAAGATGGGCATGGCGGTTTGCTATGAGGAGATGAACCGCTCGATCTTCGGCCCTGTCGTGTTCAATTCCGCCGCTCCCGACGACGGCAACATGATGGTTCTCGAGGCCCTTGCCTCCGCACCCCAGAAGGAGAAGTGGCTCAAACCCATCGTCGAGGGCAGGGTGCGCTCCGCCTTCGCCATGACGGAGCCTCATCCGGGCGGCGGCTCCGACCCCGCGATGATCACGACCCGGGCCGAACGGCGCGGCGACGCCTATGTCGTTCATGGGCGCAAATGGTTCATCACCGGCGGAGAGGCGGCGAGCCACTTCATCCTCATCGCCCGCACCTCGGACGATCCGCGCCACGGGCTCACGGCCTTTCTCTTCCACAAGGACCAGCCGGGCTGGCGCATCCATCGCCGCATCGGGATCATGGGGCCTGAGGAACATGGCGGCCATTGCGAGCTCATATTCGAGGGGCTCGAAGTCCCGCGGCAGCACATGCTTCTCGGCGAAGGCCAGGGTCTCAAGGTCACGCAAGCGAGATTGGGGCCGGCGCGGCTCACTCATTGCATGCGCTGGCTGGGTCTTGCCAAGCGCTCGGTCGAGATCGCGCGCGCCTATGCGGATGAGCGGCAAGGCTTCGGCAAACGCCTCGCCGAGCGGGAGAGCATCCAGATGCTGCTCGGCGACATCGCCATGCGCATCGAGATCGGCCGGCTTCTGGTGATGAAGGCGGCATGGGAGATAGATCGCGGCGGCTTTGCCCGCAAGGAAGTGTCGATGGCCAAGATCCATGTCGCCAATGTGCTGCATGCCGCCGCCGATGTGGCGATCCAGATCAACGGCGCGCGCGGCTATTCCACCGACACGGTGCTCGAATGGATCTATCGCTACGCCCGTCAGGCCCGTCTTGTCGACGGTGCCGATGAGGTGCACAAAATGGTGCTCGACCGCTTCCTTTCGGAGGAGGGGAGCGGCTTCTGGCGCTGGCATGCCGAATCCGAACGGCAACGCGGCACAGGCGCCGCGGGCAATTGATGGCCTGAGCTTCAGCGGGAAAGAACGCCATGCGCATCGAGAGCCATCTCGGACCGAGGGCCGCCAACCACCGCCCGCTGACGCCCATCGATTTCCTCGAAAGCGCCGCGGCGATGTTCCCCGACCGTCCGGCGGTCGCCTGGCGCGGGCAGCGCTGGACCTATCGTTTCCTGGCCGGGATGGTGGCGCGCTTCGCGACGTTCCTCATCGGCAGGAACATCAAACCCGGCGATGTCGTCTCGATCATGGCGCAGAACCGGCCGGAGATGCTGGCCGCGCATTATGCAGTGCCGATGGTCGGCGCCGTCCTCAATACGATCAACACCCGGCTCGACGCCGGCACGGTCGGCTACATCCTCGAGCATTCGGAAAGCCGCATGCTGATTGCCGACAAAACGTGCCTTCCTGTCGCGCAGGCGGCGGCGAGAACGATCCCCTTGGTCATTCTGACAGAGAATCACGCGCAAGCCGAGACCGGACCTCTCGATCTCTTCGACGAGACCGTCGTCCCGGATACCGTCGATCATCGCCGCTTCGTCACCGACGAATGGCAGCCGATCTGCCTCAACTATACGTCGGGCACGACCGGCAAGCCCAAGGGTGTCGTCTATCACCATCGTGGCGCCTATCTCAATGCGCTCGGCAACGTGCTGTCTCTGGGCTTCGATCAGAGATCCAGCTATTTGTGGACATTGCCGATGTTCCATTGCAACGGCTGGTGCCACGTATGGGCCGTCGTCGCGGCGGGCGGACTCAATGTCTGCCTCGAACGCATCGATCCGGCGCAGATCTTCGCCGAAATCGCGGCCCACGAGATCACCCACATGAGCTGCGCGCCCGTCGTGCTCTACATGCTCATCAACCACCCCGACCGCACCAAGAAGGATGTATCCCGCCGCGTCGTCGTCGCGACCGGCGGCGCGTCGCCGACCAGCGCTCTCATCGAGCAGATGGACGCCCTGGGCTTCGATCTCATTCACCTCTATGGCCTGACCGAGTCCTATGGCCCCGCCACGCTCCGCCGGCTCAAGGAAGATGAGGCCGCGGTGGATGGGTCCGAGAAGGCGCGTCTCCTGGCGCGTCAGGGCGTCAGACACGCGACGGCGAGCAAGCTCAGGGTCGTGGACGATGGCGGAAACGACATCCCGCGTGACGGCGTCGCGGTGGGTGAGATCGTGCTCCGCGGCAATACGCTGATGGCGGGCTATTATCGTGACCAGGCTGCCACCGACACGGCTTTCGCCGGCGATGTCTTTCACACGGGCGACCTCGCGGTCATGCACCCCGACGGCCATATCGAGATCAAGGACCGTTCCAAGGACGTGATCATCTCAGGCGGCGAGAACATTTCGAGCCTCGAGATCGAAAGCATCCTCTATCGCCACCCGGCAGTGCTGCTGGCGGCCGTCGTCGCGGCGCCGGATGCCAAGTGGGGGGAGATCCCTTGCGCTTTCGTCGAGCTCAAGGGCAACGCCATCGCCAGTGCCGCCGATCTCGAGCAGTTCTGTCGCCAGCATCTCGCCGGCTTCAAGATCCCGCGGCGGTTCATCTTCCGCGAGCTGCCAAAAACCGCCACCGGCAAGATCCAGAAATTCGTTCTGCGCGATGCGGCGCGGGCCGTGCCATGACGGCGAGCGAAACCGATTTCGATCCGGCGCGCCTGCGGGAGTTCCTGGCGGAGCATCTGGGGCCGAAGGAGGCGCGCTTCGGCTTGCAGCGCGTCAGCGGCGGCCAGTCCAATCCCACCTACTTCGTCGATTTCGGGGAGAAACGGATGGTTCTGCGCAAGAAGCCGCAAGGACCGATCCTGCGCGGCGCCCATGCCGTCGACCGCGAGTTCCGCGTGCTGGCGGCTCTGTCCCGCACCGATATCCCGGTGCCGAAGCCGATCCTGTATCACGCGGATGACGGCGTGATCGGCACGCCGTTCTACCTGATGGAACGTCTCGATGGACGCGTCTTCCATGATTGCGCGCTGCCGCAGGTCGCCCGCGACGAGAGGCGGCAGATCTACCACGCCATGGCCGAGACATTGGCGCGGCTCCATGCGCTCGACCCCGATGCGGTGGGCCTCGGTGATTTCGGCAGCCGGGGAAACTACTTCGAAAGGCAGATCGCCAGATGGTCGAAACAGTGGAGCGAATCGCCAAGCCCGCGCATCGCGGCGCTCGATGAGCTCGCAGAGTGGCTGCCGCGCCATCTCCCCGAGGACGACGGCCGTGTCGCCATCGCCCATGGCGACTTCAGGCTGGGAAATCTGATTTTCCATCGCGAGCGGGCGGAGGTGATCGGCATCCTCGACTGGGAGCTTTCCACTCTCGGCCATCCGCTTGCCGATCTCGGCTTCTGCTGCCTGCCGTGGAATTCCCTGCCGCATGAATATGGCGGCATTCGCGGGCTCGATCATGAGAGGCTCGGCCTTCCCTCGCAGGAGGGATTCGTGGCGCGCTATTTTGCCTTCTCCGCGCCGACGGCGCCGCTGGAGCGCTTCCACGTCGTTTTCGCGTTGTTCCGTTTCGCCGTTATCTTCGTCGGCATTGCCGACCGGGCGCGATCGGGCAGCGCCGCCGCGGCCAATGCCGCCGATATAGCGCCGCTCGCCCGCAGCTTCGCCGAGCGAGCGGTCGCGATCATAAAGGACGCGTGATCACTGCCGGGCGCGGCGCTCGGCCAGGAGGCACAGCATCTCGTAGGCGAGATTGGCCGCGACCAGGGCGGTATTGCCGGTCGGATCGATCGGCGGCGAGACCTCGACCATGTCGGCGCCTACGAAGTCGAGGCCGCGCAGGCCGCGCAAGATGCGCTGCGCCTCATAAGTGGTGACCCCGGCGATTTCGGGTACGCCGGTGCCCGGCGCATAGGACGGATCGATGCAGTCGATATCGAAAGAGACATAGACCGGCCCTTCGCCCACGATGCGGCGCGCCTCGGCGCTCACCGCGTCCGCACCGTTGTCGCGGATGAAATCCATGCCGATATGAGTGATGCCCTGTTGCCGACACCATTCATGCTCGTCGGCGGCGAACATCGTGCCGCGAATGCCGATCTGGACGACCCGCCTGGGATCGAGCAGCCGCTCCTCGACCGCCCGGCGGAAGGGCGTTCCATGCGTATAGCGGGAATTCTCGTAATAGTGGTCGTACATGTCGGTATGGGCATCGAAATGGATCATGCCGAGTGGCGCCTTCTTCCCGAGGACGCGCAGCACGGGAAGCGAGATCAGGTGATCGCCGCCAAAGGCCAGCGGCATGGCGCCCTTGTCGAAGGCCCGGCGCACGAAATCCTCGAGCATGGCGAGCGAGCGGGCGGGATCGACCGGATTGGTCGGCGCATCGCCGATATCGGCGCAGCGCGCGAGCCGGTAGGGATCGATGCCGGTGGCCGGATGGACGCTGCGCAGGAGCGTCGACATCTCGCGGATCTGGCGAGGTCCATAACGAGAGCCGTTGCGTGTCGTCGTGCCGCCGTCCCAGGAGAGGCCCATCAGGGCAATGTCGATGTCCTCGAGCTCGGCGAGGGAGATATGCGGCAGCCGCATGAAAGTCGACATGCCCGAATAACGCGGCAGGTCCATTCCGGATACGGGATAGGGATGCGTCAATATCTTGCTCCTTGCTTGCGGGTGACGGCGGTCAGACGCCGAATTCAGAACGGACGAAGCGCCGGCAGGCCTCGGTCTGCGGATCATCGAAGATCTGGCGCGGCGGACCTGCCTCGCCGATCCTGCCCTGATGCAGGAAAACGACTTCGGACGACACCTCGCGCGCGAAACGCAGTTCGTGAGTGACGAGGAGCATGGTCGTTCCGGATAGGGCCAGGTCCTTGATCACCTGCAGCACTTCAGACACGAGTTCGGGATCGAGCGCCGATGTCGGCTCATCGAGAAGGAGTGCCTTGGGCTCGACCGCCATGGCGCGGGCGATGGCGGCGCGCTGCTGCTGGCCGCCCGACAACTGGGCCGGATAATGGCTGTGCTTGTCGGCGATTCCGACCCGCTTCAGAAGCTCATGGGCGCGCTCGGCCGCTGCGGCGCGCGCCACGCCGAGGACGTGCACCGGCGCCGCCGTGATGTTGTCGAGAACGGTCATATGGCTCCACAGATTGAAGCTTTGGAAGACCATGCCGAGAGACGAGCGGATGCGACGAATCTGCCGCGCTTCGATGCCGCCGGCCCGCCTTTTCGGATCGAAGCGCAGCAACTCGCCGTCGACTTCGATTTCTCCGCTATCGGGAATCTCGAGCAGGTTGATGCAGCGCAGGAGCGTGCTCTTGCCCGAACCCGACGAGCCGACGAGCGCAATGACGCTGCCTTGCGGGGCGCTCAGCGACAGCCCCTTGATCACGGCGAGATCGCCGAAGGACTTCTTCAGATCCCGGACGGCAATGCGGGGCGCTTCCGGCAGCCGAGGTTGGGTTGCCGTCATCTGCGATAGCCCGCGAGCTTCGCGAGCCATCCTTGCCCGGATCGGCGTTCGGCGGTCCAATCGAAATAACGCTCGATCCGCCCCTGCAACAGGGTCAAGATCCCGACGATCAGCAGGTAGAAGACGGCGGCGACGGCGTAATATTCCTTGAACTGAAACGACGTGGCGACCGCCTGGTTGGTCACGGTCATGAGCTCCTGCAGGGAGATGACGGATGCGAGCGATGTCGCCTTGAGGAGCGTGATGAACTCGTTGACGGTGGGCGGCAGTGCGACGCGTGCCGCTTGCGGCAGGGTAATCAGCCGGAAGACCTGCAGCGGGGAGAAGCCGAAAGCGATGGCGGCAGCCGTCTGGCCTTTGTCGACCGAATTGAGGGCAGCCCGGTTGATCTCCACCTGATAGGCCGCCTCATTGACGGTGAGCGCGACCCAGGCGGCCATGAAGGGCGTATACCAGGCCTCGCGGAAAACAGGGCTGAACTGCGGCAGCGCGTTCCAGAAGAAGAGCAGCCACAACAGCGTGGGTATGGCCCGGAAGACGCCGACATAGAGCCGGATGGCCACGCGGACCGCCCGGTTGTGCGATTCGAGTCCGATCGCCAGCGGCAACGAGATCACGATGGCCGACAGATGCGCCAGGAAAGCGAGCGCCACCGTGATCAAAGCCGCTTCGAAGAAGACGCGCGATGTCAGGGCCGACCAGAAGACATCGAAGTCGAAGGACATCTCTCCGGTCGCCCGTGCCTATTGCCGAACCGAAAGATTTTTCGCGTTGAGCTGCCAGCGGCCGGCGATATCGGAAAGCGTTCCCTTGTCCTTGAGGCTCGTCAAGGTGGTGTGGAGCGCCACCGCGTCGTTCTCACCCTGGCGGACGAACACCCCGAAGCTCTGCGTATCGGCGAATTCGAATACCGAGGCGAGGGCGCCGGGATTCTGCAGCTCGCGGTAAGCAAGTTCCGTGTCCTGCGTGGTCGTGGCGTATGCCCGCCCGATCAGCACCTGCTGGATGCCGTCGGAAGCCTTCGGGTAAAGCTGGACATTGATCGGAGCGATGCCTTTGGCCGTGAGATCGGCATTGATCTTCTCGAACATCTGCACAAAGGCGGTGCCGGTCTGCACCGCAACCGTCTTGCCGGAAAACTCCTCGATGGCGGCGGCATGCGCCGTGCCCGCCTTGGCGACGAGAATGGTCACGGTGTCGAGATAGGAAACGGCGTCGAATTTCTGCTTGCGTTCGCTGGTGACGAACATACCGCTGATCACCGCATCGCAACGCTTGGCTTCGAGCGAGGGCAGGAGGCCGGAAAAATCCATAGGCAGGATCTCGAGCGCGGCGTCCCAGCTCCTGGCCAGTTCGCGCATCAGATCGACATCGAAGCCGACCGGCTCCTTGTCGCCGCTGACCTTGAAATATTCCATGGGCGGGAAAGAGGCGTCCGTGCAGACGGCGAATTTCCCGCCGGCCGTGAAGCTCGGTTTGTCCTCCGCGGCGGCGGCGGCCGTAGCCAGCATGGCCAATGCCGCGCATGATGTCATGATGCCCTTGATGGTCATTTTTCCCCTCCGTTGGAGCTTCTTCGCTCCCTGTCGTTTTTTGCGGTAGCCTTGCTCCGCGCGGAGTGTCATAAACAGATATTCCGCTATTGGCAACATTTTTCCGCTTATGGCGTACAAACGAGGGCGAATCAGGTCTATAAGCGCTGAGGCCGCCGGGGCAGGACGCCATCGGCCAAGTCGTCTGGGGAGATCATTGAGTGAGCAAGGACAGTTCCCGCGATCCGAAGCCGGAGCCCATACCTTCGGAAGCCGCCTTTGGCCGCAAGGTCCGGACGCGGCGCCAGGAACTCGGTCTCACGCTGGCCGATGTGGCGGAGAAGAGCGGGCTTGGGCGCAGCTTCGTCAGCGAAATCGAGCGCGACCAGGTATCGCCGTCGATTGCCTCGTTGCTCAAGCTCTGCCGTGCCCTGGGATTGGGCCTGCGTGACCTCTTCGATGAAAAGCCCTCGGCGCTGATCCGGCGAGCCGAGCGCCGGCAGGTGGCGCTCGGCGGCCATGGCTTCTCCGACTACGCGCTGACGCCACGCAATGCCAAGCACATGCTCGCCACCTGGACCGAACTCGCGCCGGGCGCCAGCGCCGGCGACGACTACTATTCGCTCGAAGCCGATGAGGAGCTGATCGTGGTGATCGAAGGCGCGCTCATTGTGCGCTTCGAGGATTCCGGCGGTGACGAAACCGCCGACATTCGCATGGAACCCGGCGATGCCTTGACTCTCGACCCGCGCCGCAAGCGGCTGCTGTTCAACGCGCTTCAGGACAAGTTGACCATCGTGATGATGGTCTATGTCCCGCCGCCCTTGTGAGCCTTTTCAACCGCAGAGGAGATTCCCTTGGGCATTGCCTATATCGATGGGACGTTCATGCCGGTCGGGCAGGCCGCTATCCCGATCCTCGACTGGGGCGTCACCCGATCGGACGCGACCTATGATGTCGTCGGCGTCTGGAACCGGCGCTTCTTCCGCCTCGACGATCATCTCGATCGCTTCTTCCGCTCGATGCAGCGGTTGCGCCTCGACCCCGGGCTCGGGCGTGCGGAAATCGCCGCGATCCTGAGCCGCTGCGTCCTGGATGCCGGGCTCGACAATGCCTATGTGTCGATGACCTGCACGAGGGGCCGGCCCCCCATGGGCAGCCGCGATCCGCGCCAGTGCGTCAATCGTTTCTACGCCTTCGCGCTGCCCTATGTGTGGATCGTCTCTCCGGAGATCCAGGAGCGAGGCGCCCATTTGTGGATCAGCAAGATCGCCCGCATTTCCCCCGACTCCGTCGACCCCACGATCAAGAATTATCACTGGCTCGATCTCGTGCAGGCTCAGTTCGAAGCCCTGGACGGCGGCGCCGAGCTCGCCGTTGTCGGCGACGGCGCCGGGCATGTGACGGAAGGCCACGGTTTCAATATTTTCGCCGTGAGCGGCGGCGGCCTGCGCACGCCGCATCACGGTACGCTTCAGGGGATCACCCGCGAGACGGTGTTCGATATCTGCCGCGAGCTGGCGATCCCGTGCACGGAAGATCTTCTGTCCGAAGCTTCCGTGCGGTCGGCGGACGAGCTTTTCGCCACCAGCACGGCGGGCGGCGTCATGCCGATCACAAGGCTGCACGATGTTCCCATCGGCGACGGAAGGCCTGGCCCGATCACGCGCCGGATCCGAGAACGCTATTGGGCGTGGCACGACGATCCGCGGTTCACCACGCCGCTGCCCCAGGACGGATGATCCGGGCGGCATTCATCTATCGATCTGAAGAGGAGACCCATAATGGCCGATGGCGCCGACAGCCTGATGTTCAAGCCCCGATTCTCGGGGCAGGCATCGTTTTTCCGGCTTCCCGTGAGCGAGGCCGGAAGCGAAGTGGATGTGGCGATCTGCGGCGTGCCCTTCGACGGCGGCAGCACGAACAAGACCGGAGCCCGCGATGGCCCGCGGCAGATCCGCGAGCTGGCGCACAACCAGGTCCGCACCGTGCATCCCACGTCCAATATATCACCATTCTCGCGCTGCCGGGTCTGCGACGTCGGCGATGCACCGGTCAATCCGCTCGACCAGCAAGTGAGCCTTGCAGGCATTGCCGAGTTCTTCGCCCGCATCGCGGGGCTGGGTGCACGTTCGCTGGCGGCAGGCGGCGATCATCTCGTGAGCTTGCCGATCCTGCGTGGCCTTGCCCGACATCATGGCCCGCTGGCACTGATCCATTTCGACTCGCACAGCGATACCTATGACGGGATCTTTCGCGGCTCCGCGCAACTCGACAACGGCATGCCCTTCCGCCGCGCCGTGGAGGAAGAGCTCATCATTCCGGAAAAGACCGTGCAGATCGGCATCCGCGGCTCGCGCTTCGGAACGAACGATCTCGCCTTTTCAATCGCCTGCGGGATGCGCGTCGTCACGATCGATGAGTATTTCGAGCTCGGCCCGCAGCAGACGGCGGCCCTGATTCGCGACATCGTGGGCGATGCCAAAGCCTATCTGAGCTTCGATGTCGACGCGCTCGATGCCGCCTTCGTGCGGGGCACCGGGGCGCCCGAGATCGGCGGCTTCACGACACGCGAAGCGCAAGTCATGCTGCGGTCCCTGAACGGCCTCGACATCGTCGGCGCCGATGTCGTCGAGGTTTGCCCAGCCCTCGATCCGAGCGGCGGCACCGCCCTGGTCGCCGCCAATCTGATGTTCGAAATCCTCGATCTCATGGCGCAGCAGGTGGAGAGACTTCGCCGGCGCTGAGACGATCCCCAAAGGGCGTCCGGGGGAAGAAATCCCCGGCGGCCTCCGGCGTGCCGGAATATCCTCGACAGCCAGGCCGGCCTGGATAGACCCGGCATTCATGTCCTGAACCGCGAAAACAGCGTCGGTGGTCTGCCGGCGTTTCGCGAAAGTGGCCCTGTTGATCCCGCCTAGCGTGGCCATAAAAGGCGATCCGTCCCAGCAACCGAGGATGTCCCATGCCCG
>CAZICN010000014.1:0-33039 GCA_964537655.1 uncultured Aestuariivirga sp. | reverse complement strand
CCGGCGAAGGACAATGCCACGGCATAGAAGACGCCGAGCAGCAGACACACGGTACCTTGGCCGCGGATGAAGCCGGCCATTGCCTCATCGATCTGCCGCGCCAGGCCACGGATCGTGTTGTGGTGGTCTCGCGGCAGCCAGCCATCGACCTTCGCCACCATGTGATCCCAGTCATTGAGCATATAGAAGGCGACGATCGGGGTGACGATCAGGAGCGAGAGGACATTGACCAGCGCCAGACTGCCGGACAGGATCGATGTCAGGATCGCCGCCAGCCAGCCGGCCGCCTTGCCGGCGAGATCGGAAAGCGAGGCCGGCAGGTTGGTGCCCGATGAGGCCAGCATGTCTTTCAGCCATTGCGGCGCCAGATCATTGAACAGCTTGACCAGGGCTTGCATGAAGCTCGGCAGATTCGAGGAGAAGCGGGCGATCTGGTCGCCAAGGACCGGCAACAGAAGCAACAGCAGCACGACAAAGGCGACGATGCTCGAAATCAGGATGAGCAGCGTGGCGGCGAGCCGCGGCAACCCCAGCCGTTCCAGGGCGTCGGCGACGGGATCGAGGAAATAGGCCAGCACCAGGCCGGCGATGAAGGGCAGCATGATGTCGCCGAGGAGCCATAGCGCCAGGATGACAATGACGAGCACAGCGGCCCAAAACATCATCTGACGTTGCAATGTCATGGCATATCCCTTGTCGACGCCCCATTGGCCATATGACGGGCCCATTCACGCATGTAAAGGGCGGCTGAGGCGATGGTGAGGAACGCCACGACGGCACTGCCGACCTCCAGAAACCAGGTCGCCTCGGTCATCCAGGCGAGTACCGCCAACTGGCCGCCGGCGAAGATGATCTGCACGGCGGTGTTGATCTTGCTCACGATCAAAGGATGCATCTTGACCGGCTTGCCGAGGATCCACGACAGGATCACGGCGCCGACGATCAGAACATCGCGCGATGCGACGAGGATGACGAGCCAGGCCGGCATGTGCTGCAGGAAGCCGAGCGAGATATAGATCGAGACCAGCAGCAGCTTGTCGGCGAGCGGATCGAGATAGGCGCCAAGCTGCGTCTTCATCGAATAGCGCCGGGCGATATAGCCGTCGATCCCGTCGCCAAGACCGGCGACTATGAAGACGAGAAAGGCAAAGCCAAACTGGCCGGCGATGATCAGCCAGATGGCGACCGGCACCAGCAGGATCCGGCCCAGCGTGATGATATTCGGCAGATTCATGCGGCGAGACGAAGGATGGTTGCTCTCATCATCTTACAACGGCTGCAGGACCCATGTCCCGCGCGATTGAACGAGCCTGAGACCCGAGCCCGACAGTGCCGATTGCAGGACATCGATCGAATCGAGGAAAGCCAGCTGGATGACGGCGCCATTCTCGGCAATGGTCGACACATCGACGCCGATCACGCCGGGCGTCGCGAGAAGGCGCGCCCGGATACCGTTCCATTGATGTATGCCGGCAAAGGGAACGGCCACCGCCACGGAGGTCGAGGCACGGTTCGCCTGCTGCTCGGCCTCGGCGTTGGCGCGCACCTCTGCCGCCACCTTGATCCGGACGGAGCGCCATTTCTCCAGCATCACGTCATCGAAACGCTTGGCGGCGACAGCGGCCGCCTGTTCGAGCGAACCGTCCTCGCCCGTATAGGTCTTGTCGAAATTGATTCGCCCCAGGGGCGAATCACCCTGCATCACGGCGCGCACACCGCCCGCCGGGTCGGGCTCGGCGATCGCCACCAGAATGGCCTTGGCCTCATAGCGCAGCATCAGCGATTCGAGCTTGATGGCATCGCCCGCCGCCGCCTCGTCGGGCGAAATGGCGGAAGTATCCTGAAGATCGCCCAGGGGAACGATGATCGGCACCAGCGACTGTTCGGCCTTGAGATCGAGCCAGGCCTTGCGCCAAAGATTGTCCTCCCACAGCACCAGGCCATCCGGCCCCTTCCACAAGGGAAGGACGACGAGCGGCGGCGCCTGGTCCTCGACCACGTCGATGCCATAACGGCCGAGAAGTTCCCTGATCTTGTCGGGCAGGAAGCGCACCGTAAGCTTGCCGATGTAGCGGCCGGGACCGGAGCGCTCCTCCTCGATCGAGAGGGAGCGCAGCATTCGCCCGATATCGCGGGCATCCATGCCCTGGAGGCGCTGAACGGCCTCGGGCGAGCCCAGGCGCTCGGCCAGCATGTAAAAAGCCTTTACCTGCGCCTCGATGATGGCGCGGGTGCGCGCCGTGGCGGCATCCGTGTCGGTCACATCCACCTGGACGCCAGTCACCGAAAAAAGCCCGGTTTCGACAGGACTCACCGCCAAGGCCCTGACAGGGGCCAAAAAGACAATAAGGGAGAGGACGGCCGCCAGCAGTCCTCCAAAACGGCACGTCATACCAAGGTCCGTCCTCACCAAATCCACCCGCCTGGCGCGCTCAACTGAACGCTTTATCTGGGGTGCCGTTCGGGCTATTCACCGCGGCACTGAGATCACAGCCAGCAGAAATCCAAGATCATTGAGGCAAACTAGCGGCATGGGCCAAGGCAAACAAGACGGCCATAACGGCATTTCCTATGCCGATGCCGGGGTGGATATTTCGGCCGGGAATGCCCTGGTCGAGGCGATCAAGCCCCTGGCGAAATCCACCGCCCGGGCCGGCACCGATTCGGCGCTGGGCGGTTTCGGTGGCCTGTTCGATCTCAAGGCGTGCGGTTACAAGGACCCGGTGCTGGTCGCGGCCAATGACGGGGTCGGCACCAAACTGCGCGTCGCCATCGATTCCGGCCTGCATTCGACGGTCGGCATCGATCTCGTCGCCATGTCGGTCAACGACCTCATCGTGCAAGGGGCGGAGCCCCTCTTCTTTCTCGACTATTTCGCCACAGGCAAACTCAGGGTCGAGGAGGCGCGCGATGTGATCGCCGGCATCGCCGAAGGCTGCCGCCAGGCCGGCTGCGCGCTGATCGGCGGCGAGACCGCCGAAATGCCTGGCATGTATCACGGCGGCGATTATGATCTTGCCGGCTTCGCCGTGGGTGCGGTCGAGCGCGACAGGGCCCTGCCCAAGGCCGATGTCGGCCCGGGCGATGTGATCCTGGGCCTCGCCTCTTCGGGTCCTCATTAGAACTGCTATTATCTGATCCGCCGCATCGTCGAAATCAGCGGGATCACCTACAAGGCCCCTGCCCCCTTCGCGCCCGGCAAGACGCTGGGCGAAGCCCTGCTCGCGCCGACCCGCATCTATGTGAAGCCGGTGCTTGCCGCCCTCAAAGCATCGGACGGCATCAAGGCGCTCGCCCACATCACCGGCGGCGGCTTCATCGAGAATATCCCGCGCGTGCTGCCGGCCAGCACCGTGGCCGAGATCGACCTCGCCCAGGTTCCCTGCCCCGACGTCTTCGGCTGGCTGCAGAGAACCGGCAATGTCAGCGAAAGGGAGATGCTGCGCACCTTCAACTGCGGCGTCGGCATGATCTGCGTCACGCGTGCCGATGATGCGGCGACGATCTCCGGCATTCTCGCGGCAGAAGGCGAGCAAGTGGTGACACTCGGGCACATCGCGATACGCGCAGGTGGTGAGGAACAGGTGAAGCCGCGCGGAAAGCTCGCGCTTCGATGAGCGGGCGGCGCCGGGTCGGTATTCTCATCTCGGGCCGCGGATCGAACATGCGGGCCCTGATCGAGGCCGCGCGCGACCCGGCCTATCCGGCAGAGATCGTCGTCGTCATCTCCAACCGCCCCGCAGCTCCCGGGCTAGACTTCGCCCGGGCGCAAGGCATCGCGACCGAAACCGTCGACCACAAACGTCATGACACACGGGAAAATTTCGACGAGGCACTCGATCAGGCGCTAAAGCGACATCGTGTCGACATCGTCGCCTGCGCCGGCTTCATGCGGATCATGACGAACGCCTTCGTCGAACGCTGGCGCGACCGCATGATCAATATTCACCCGTCCCTGCTCCCGGCCTACAGAGGCCTTCACACCCATGAGCGGGCCCTGGCGGATGGCGCGCGGCGCCACGGCTGCAGCGTGCATCTGGTCCGCAGCGACGTCGATACCGGCCCGATCATCGCGCAGGCGAGCGTGCCGGTGCTCAAAGGCGACACCGCCGCCACCCTGGCCGCCCGCGTGCTCGATGCCGAGCACAAGATTTATCCACGCGCGCTGGCATTGCTCGCGTCAGGCGCATTCCGCTCGGAGGGTGAAAGACTCATTCCCGTCTCACCGGATGTGAGATTGCCGATCGTCATACCCACGCATTGACGCGAGGCCTCAGAGTGCCCGTTCCATGAACACGCTATAGGGGTCATCGGCCGGGTAATCGCCAAAGGACCCGCAGCGGGTGAAACCACACGCCGCGAACAACCCCAGCGCTTCTGGCTGGGAAACACCCGTCTCAAGACGCATCAGCGTGACGCCCTCGACACGCGCCGCCTCGATAAGCTTGTCGATCAGTTGCCTGCCGAGACCCAGGCCTCTGGCAGAAGGGTCTACAAAGACGCGCTTGACCTCCGCATAGGCGCGACCGTGCACCATGATGGCGCCGCAGCCGAGATAGGTCCCCTCCCGTCGCGCGGCGAAAAACCGAACATTCGGCTGCGCAAGCGTGTTCACATCAACCAGGTGATTGCTTTCCGCCGGATACAACTGCGCCATGTAGCCATCCAGCGTGTGGATCATGGTCGTTATTTCCGGTGTGCGGGGATCAACCGGCACGATCTCAATTTTGCTAGGCACGCGCATGGGCGTCTCCGAGTTTCAATGAAGTGTCAGTGCAGCTGGCTTGCCGCATGCAAGCCTTCGAAGACCGCCTCCTCGGCGGTGCGCGGCGCCAGTGCGTCGCCAATGACATGGAGTGGCAGGCCCAGCGCGCGAATGGCGGGAGCGAGATCGTCGCGCGGGCGATTGGGACCACAGACGACAAGCGTATCAATATCGTCAAGAATGACCGCCTCCTGTGCCGCGGTATGCACCAGGTAGACCGTGCGGGACTCCGCTCCATAGAGGCGCGAAAACGGAATCATGGTCACGCCGAGCTTGTGAAGACGGGCAATGGCTGCATCCCTGACATAGTTCTGGATGCTGATCGCCGGGCACACGCCGTTCACCGCCAGCCGGACATCCGCTCCCTCCGCCGCAAGCTTTTCGGCAATGCCGACTCCGATCCAGTCCGCCAGCCAGTCGTAGACGACCACGCGTCCGCCGGTCTTGACCGTGCCGGCGATCACCTCATGCGCGTGAACGACTTCAATGCCCTCCCCGTGCTCGAAACGCGGCATCCGGGCTTCGCTCCCGGTCGCCAGGATGACCACCTCCGGTCTTTCGGCCACGATGGAAGCCGCCGTTGCCGTGATGCCGAGCCGGACATCGACCCCGGCGAGTTCCATCTCGCGCGACAGATTGGTGATGATGCCGCCGAACTCGCCGCGATGCGGCAGAAGCTGCGCCAGCTGCGCCTGGCCACCGAGCCGCCTGGTCTCCTCCCACAGTCGCACCCTGTGGCCGATCTCGGCCGCAACGGCCGCGGCCTTCATGCCGGCTGGGCCGCCGCCGACGACCAGCACGTCCTTGGGTTTCGTCGTTCTGGGCCGGCTGCCGAACTCGATCTCGCGGCCACTTTCCGGATACTGGATGCAGGAGATCGACAGGCCGAGCTGGGCATGGCCAATGCAGGCCTGATTGCAGGCGATGCATGCACGGATATCATCCGTCCGGCCCTCTCGCGCCTTGGCCGGCATCTGCGGGTCGCAGATCAGCGCCCGCGTCATGCCGCACATATCCGCCGAACCGCCGGCGATGATCTCCTCGGCTTCATGCGGCTGATTGATGCGTCCGGCGACGAAGACCGGCTTTCCGATCGCCTGCTTCAGCGTCCGCGCGAAGGGCGCGAGATAGGCGTTCTTGACGCTCATTGGCGGCGCGATGTGGACGGCGCCCGAGGCCGAGGCGGACGTTCCGGCAATGACGTTGAAGTAATCGAACCTGTCCTTCAGCGACCGGCAGACGGCGAGCGTCTCGTCGTCGCGAAAACCCTCCATGTCATACTCGTCGGAGGAGATGCGGATGCCGATAATGAAGTCATCGGATGTCGCCTTGCGGCAAGCCGCCGATACGTCGCGCAGAAAGCGCTGCCGGTTGTCTTCCGAGCCACCGAACTCGTCCGTGCGGAAATTGACATTTGGGCTGAGGAACTGCGCGGGGAGATAGCCATGGCTCGCGACGATCTCCACCCCGTCTGCGCCGGCTTCCGCCATCCGGCGCGCGGTGGCGCCATAGCCTGCGATAACATCGTGGATCTCCTCCGTGGAGAGTTCCCGCGGCACGATCCTGAATCGCTCCGCCGGTGAGCTCGAAGGGGCATAGGCCGTCTGGGCGATCCCGTTGCGACGGCCGAGCAGCTCGCGTCCGGGATGGAACAATTGCACGAAAGCGCGCGTGCCTTCCGCCTTGATGGCATCGAAGAGCTTCTTGAACCTCGGAATGACCTCGTCCGTTGTCCCCATCAGGACTTCCGACGTGTAGCGGGCGGTTTCGTGCACGCTGACCACCTGGACGATGATCAGCCCGGCCCCACCCTTCGCCCGCGCCCTCTGATAAGCGATCAGCCCATCCGACGGCATCCCTTGGCGCCCGAGATCGGTGTCATGACCGGTCGAGAGAATACGGTTTGCGATCGTGATGCCCTTGAGCACGAAGGGCGAGAAAAGATGTGGAAATCTCACGGACATGTCCTCGTCTCCGGCGTATCAGAAATTCAGCCGGTGAAGGCGTCGCACATTGCCCGCCAGAACATCCTCGGCGATCGCGCGCGCCTCCTTCTCGATAAGCCAGGCGGAGTCAATACCGTTCTCCAGGACCCGCGCCAGGGTCCGTCGCATCACGCGTGCCGAGAACCACAGGATCTCCGGCTCGCTCGAGGCGTCCGAGCCGTAGAGCACCTTGCGCGGCGGCGCTATTCCCAGAAGGGTGCTCAATTTCTGCTCAAGGGCGAGCGATGCCCAGGGTGTCGCCAGGGATGTCTCCACATAGACCCGCGGCAGGATGGAGGCGATGAAGGCGGCTTCGTCGGTCCAGGGCCAGCCGGCGTGAATGAGAACGATATCCTGCTCGAACCTGTCCTTCAGGAAAGGGAAGAGGCAGGCGGGGCGCGCATGGTCGAGCAGGATATCGGAATCGCCGCCGCCACAATGAAAATGGAAGGGAACATCATGACGCTTCGCCACATCCGCTGCACTGTAGGCAAGAGCGTCGCGCATGACCTTGGCGCTTCCCCGTCCGTGGGCGAACCCGGTCTCTCGCCACCGTGTGAAATGAAGTTCGATATCCTCGCCTGCCGGCCACGCGATATCGAGGCCGCTGCGATAGGCGATGATCGACTTGATGGCGATCGCGCCAGCCCCGATCGCCGCGTCGAGTTTCGTGACGAACACATCGTTCAGATCGCGCCATGACGTGGCGGTTTCCAGCGCCTTCAGGATCAAGGGCTCAATCCGGACCACACTGCCGACCGGAACGGCATATTCGTCGCGCAGAACATCGGGATCGACACGCGGCTGCGGATAGCCATCATCGACGACGAGGCCCGCAATACCGGCGCTTTTCATCAAAGACCGCAGATAGCCCGCTCCATCCGCCGCCAGCCTTTCGCTCCTGGCAGATACCACGCTCTCAAAAAGGGGATCGCAGCCGAGGAACTGGGCCAGATCGCGAACCAGTGCGAGGGCGAAAGGCGTCTTCCGGGTCAGGCCGGAAATGAAGTCCGCCGGCACGGCGCTGGCAAGAAAGGAGGACTGGATGCACATGCCGGTGATGGTGCAGCGGTCGATCAACCCGGCAGGGTCGTTCTGCCGGATGAGGCTCAATGGCAGCCCATGATTGTGGGCGTCGATGACACCGATGGACGATAGGTCAATCATGGCCTCTCCCGCATTTCATCTTCAACGCGCCTGAATGGGACGTCCCATCAGTCCGTTGGGGAACACGATGAGCAGTCCGATGATAAGAGCAAGGGCGATGGCATCGCGGAATCCCAACAGCGCCTCGGGCAGATAGGCGCGCAGCATCACTTCCGTCGCACCGAGGATCAGCCCGCCCAGAACCGCCCCCTGAAGGCTGCCCAGCCCGCCCAGGACGGCGGCGATGAAGGCCTTCAGGACCGGCACGAATCCCAGCATCGGGTCCACCGAGCCCCTCTGGAACAGCCACAATATGCCGGCAACCGCCGCCAGAAACCCCGATATGGCGAAGGACGCCGCGATTACCCGGTTTGCATTGATGCCCATGAGGCGGGTGACGGCAAAATCCTCGGAGGCGGCGCGCATCGCCAGACCGATCTGCGAGCGCTGAAAGAACCAGACAAGAGTTGCAAGCGCGATGGCGGTTACCGTGATCGACAGCGAAGGAATGGCGCCGATCTGAATTCCGGCCACGGTGAAGGCCCCGCCGAGCCATTCGGGGACCGGTACGGGCTTGGGGCGCGCTGAAATGAAATTCTGGAATCCGGTATGCAGGATCGAGCTGACCGCGAAACTCGTCAGCAGCATGGTCGTGGCACTGGCGCGGCGCACCGGACGGAATGCCACCCTCTCCATGGCCATGGCGCAGATGACCGCAAGAGCAATGCCGGACATGAGCGCCCCCGGATAGGGCACACCGGCCGCCAACGCGAACACCAATCCGTAGCCGGTGATCGTCATCAGCTCGCCATGAGCGAAATTGATCAGGCCCAGGATGGAGAAGACGACAGCGAGGCCCAGCGCCAGCAAGGCATATGTCCCCCCGAGCGCCAAAGCGTTGACCGTCTGTTGAGCGAAATACTCCATCACGATCACCCGTGGGCCTGAAAATGCGACAGGCCGACAAGATCGTTCTTGCGAAACAGATCCGGCGTCCCCTCCGCAGCAACGGCGCCGTTCATGATGAGATAGGCGCGATCACAAGTATCGAGCGCCAGTTCGGCATTCTGCTCGACCAGGAGGAATGTAAGGCCCTCCTTGCGCAGGCCGGTGATCAGGTCGAAGATCAGATCGACAATGTTGGGCGCAAGACCGAGCGAGGGTTCATCAAGCAGGAGAATGCGCGGCCTCGACATGAGTGCCCGTCCTATCGCCAGCATCTGCTGCTCGCCGCCCGACAGCGTCCCGGCCAGTTGCGCCCGGCGCTCGGCCAGCCGTGGAAAGAGAGTAAAGACCCGCTCCAGCGATTGCGCGACTGCCGCTTGGTCCTTGCCGATGACTGAACTGCCGAGCGACAGGTTCTGCGTCACGGTGAGATTGGAGAACACGCGCCTGCCCTCCGGTACGAGAGTGAGACCGAGGCGAACAATCGCCTCGGTCGGGAACTTGTCGATCCGCACGCCGTCCAGCTCGATGCTCCCGCCGATACGCGGCGCCAGTCCCAGGCAAGCATTCAGGATGGAGGACTTGCCGGCGCCATTCGCGCCGAGAACAGCGACGATCTCCCCCGGACGAACGTCGAGGGAGATCTTCTTTACGGCCCGTACCGGGCCATAGTGGACAGAGAGTTGATCGACTGTGAGCATGATCAATTCGGCGGCGGGATTTCACCTGGCTTCAGCGTCACGGTCGCCACGAAGGTCTTCTTGCCGTCCTGCACCTTGTTCAAGGCCACCGAGCGCAGCGGGATACGATTCAATCCGCGATAGGTGATCTTGCCGGTCGCGACCTGGACATCCTGCAGATTGTCGATCGCGTCACGGATCGACTTGCCATCCGTCTTGCCGCCGGCCGCCATGACGGCCGCCTCGATGATCTTGATCAGGTCGAAGCCCGTGGCATTGAAGGATGTCTGCGACTCTTCCCCGAAATGCGCCTTGTAGTCGCTGGCAAATTGCGCCAGCGAACTGCCCTCGACGGGAAAGCCGGCATTGGTGAAGACGACGCCGTCGGCCACGGCGCCGAGGCCCCAGATCGTCGGCGAGTCGAGGCCATCAGACCCGAGAACCGCCGCGGTCACCCCGGAGGAACGCAACTGCTTCAGGAATGCCGGAAAATCGGGCTCATAGGCTGACGTCATGATGACATCGGGTTGCGGATCGAGCGCCTTGATCTTGGTGACCTCGGCGGCGAAATCCTGTTGCCCGAGCTTGTATTCGACCGTCCCGATCAATTCGCCCCCGGCCTTCTTGAAGGCGTCGGCAAAATAGAGCGGAAGCTGGTACGTATAGGGCGTGTCGCGCGAAACCAGGATAAGGGCGCGCTTGTAACCCTGATCGGCGGCATACTTGCCGAGCACGCCGCCCTGAAGATTGTCGGGCGTGCAGTTGATGAACATGTATTCGCCGCCGACAGAGGCAAGAGAAGGTGTCGATGCACAGGAACTGATCGTCGGCACCTGCGCCGGCGCGGTGATTTGCGCCACGGCCACCGAATGATCGACGTCGCAAGGCGAGATCATAGCGGTGACGCCTTCCGCCAGGAGTTCTTGCGCCATGACCGCCGATGGCGACACTTCGGAACGGCTGTCGCGCGCGATCAGTTCAATCGGCACCTTGCCGTCGATGCCGCCCTTGGCATTGATCTGCGCGACCGCCAGTTCCATGCCCTTCAGGTTGGGCTGGTCGCATTGGGCCATATAGCCCGTTTGCCCGCCGACAAAACCGATCTTCAAGGTTTCGGCGGCATTCGCAAGACCGCTGCCAGAGAGCCAGCCGGTTGCGATGATGAAGCACGTCAATATCCGTTTCACGCGAAGTCCTCCCTTGTTTGTAGTGTTATGTTCCGACCTTTTCCGGAACGGCGCCGGCCGAAATAGGCTTCGCGCACGGTTTCGTCGTTCTGGATTTCCTGAGGCGCCCCCACGGCCAGGACCGACCCGTGATTGAGCACCACGAGACGATGACACAGCCGCATGATCAGCGGCATGTCGTGATCTACAATGATCAGGCCAATCGATGTTTCGCGCATCGTGTCGGCGAGAATGCTCAAGAGATCTCCGGTCTCGACCTCGTTCATGCCTGCTGCCGGTTCATCCAGCAGCAGGAACCGCGGTTCGAGCGCCAAAGCGCGGGCGATCTCAACCCTCCTCTGCTGTCCATAAGCAAGGTCGCCTGAGCGACGTCCTGCAAGGTCGGCGATCGCCAGCCGGTCGAGGAGCGCCATCGCCTTCTCGCGCGCGCTCATCTGGTCCGCCCTCCGGTTATTGGCCAGGACCGCGACCAGCACATTTTCAAGGACGGTCAGATTGGCAAAGAGCCGTATGCTCTGGAAGTTTCTGGCGATCCCCGACTGCGCGACCGTGAATGCCGGCAGGCCGGCGAGCTCTTCACCGTCCATCCTGATCGACCCGCTGGAAGCGGATTGCGTTCCACTGATGCAGGCCAGCAATGTCGACTTGCCGGAGCCGTTGGGGCCAATGAGGCCGACGATCTCGCCTGATGCGACATCGACCGAAACATTCTGCAGCGCGGTGACGCCACCATAGAGCTTTGACACCGAAGTCACGCGGAGCGTGTGCGTCTCGGTCGCCTTGCGCACCTCGACCGCGGGTTCCGCCGTCTGCCGCGAGCCGGGCCGCCAATAGCTCGACAGGATGTCCGCAAGCTCGCGATAGCCCAGTAATCCGCCCGGCCGGTAGTACAGAACCGACATGATCAGGAGCGACAGTCCAATCGTGGTCAGCCCGAAGATCTGCGGCACTTCGAGGATGCCGACCGAGAAACCGTTTTCCAACCGCCTGAGGACTTCGATCATCGCCGTGACGACAAGGGTTCCGACCAGGGCGCCGCTGACGCTGTTGACCCCGCCGACGACGAGCATGACGATCAGCGAGAATGTCAGGTCCAGATAGAAGTCCTTTGGAGAGAAAACGGAAAGGTTGTGGGCGATCAGCGCTCCGGCGACGGCGGCGACCGCCCCGCTCAGCACCCAGGCCAGAAGGCGCAGCCTGGCGACATCGACCCCGACCGCCGCCGCCGCGGCTTCGTCCTCGCGCGTCGCCCGCAAGGCGAGGCCGGCCGCGGATTCCTTGAACAGAGCAATGCCGCCGGTGACCAGGGCGGCGACCCCGGACACGACGAAGATGTCGACGGCCTTGGGTATGCCATAGACGGCCTGGCTTCCGCGCGTGACGCCATCCGCACCGATGATGAGCGAATTGACGATGATGAGAAGGCCCAAGGTCGCGATGGGAATCGTGGCGCTCGACAATTTGACGATCGCGAGCCCCGTGGCAAAGGCGAAGAGACCGATGAGAATCGCGGTCAGAACAAGGCCGACGGCGAAACTCGCCTGGTACTGGAGCAGGAAATCGGGAAGTGCCGGAAACAATTGCACCTTGAGCGCCGGCGGCATGGTGAGCGTAGCGCTCGCCTGGGCTCCCAGCGCCATGAAAGCCACATGGCCGAAGCTCAGCGCACCCGAATTGCCGGAAAACAGGGCGATCGCCATGACACCGACAAGCGCCGTCATCATGTTGGTGAGCGTATTCACCGTGGCGGGCGAACCAAGAATGGCGCCGCCCATGCCAATGGCGATGATCACCAGGCCTAGAAGCGCCGCGTTTGCGCTGCCCTGCCTTGTCAGCCATCGACCGGCAAACGTACCCAACATTCGTTGCCCTGCTCCCGAAGATGCCAGGAAAGTATCGAGCCAAGATTATTTCTTTTATTACGGAATTGACTTGAATGGCAATAGACGTGATAAATGATACATGCCTGAGGTAGGACGATGAGTGACGTGACCGTGGCCGAGCGGTTGCGGCGTCTGGCTCCCGGTTTCGCCGCCGCGGAGCAGAAGGTCGCACGAACGCTGTTCTCCAGCGGCATGATTGCCGGACTGGAGACCGTTGCCGGTCTTGCGGCGCGGGCGAATGTAAGCGGACCGACGGTCCTGCGCCTGACCGCGAAGCTCGGCTTTGCGCGTTATGACGACTTCCAGAAGGAACTCCGAAGCGAGCTCGAGGAACGAAAGCAATCGCCTCTCAGTCTTCACGCCGCCGGACGATCGGCGGTCGGCGGCACACTGGGCAAGTGCTCATCGATATTCTCGGAAGGCGTGGTAAATTCATTCGCGCGCCTATCGCAGGGCGACTTCGAACGCATCGTCGATTGCCTTTGCGACCTGAAAAAGTCCATCGTCCTCAGCGGTGGCCGGGTATCGAATCTCGCCGCGCAAATGCTCTATCTGCATCTCTATCAGATGCGTCCGGGTGTCCGGATGATACAGCCCGCCATTCAGGTTCGTCGCGATCAGTTGCTCGACATCGACAAGCGAACGGTCTTCGTCATCTTCGATTTTCGCCGCTATGAGAAAGAGTCCGTCGCGCTGGCGAGAACCGCCAAGGAACAGGGCGCCGAGATTCTCCTGTTCACCGACCCGTGGCAATCGCCCATCGCCCGCTTTGCCGATTTTGTGATCTCGGCGGAAGTCACATCCCCGGCGGCCTATGATTCGCTCGTTCCCACATTCGCCATGCTCGAAGCGGTCTACACGGAAGTTTTCGAGCGCCTCAAGAAGAAGGCGCTCGAGCGCGTGACGCGGCTGGAATCGCTGCGGACCGGGTTCGAATGGGACTCCGATACCAACATCTCTTCCTCGAACCCATGAGTTCCCATGTCATGAGCGGTCAAAATCGGGCTAGCCAGGGTATCGCCTATCTGTGCTGGACCGATCTGGTCGGCATGCTGCGCTGCCGCGGTGTCCCGGTCTCGCGCATCGACAAGGTGCGCTCCACTGGTCTCGGCTGGGCCGCCGCCGGCCTCGCGCTGACGACCTTCGATCAACCGGCTCCCAATCCATGGGGGCCTATGTCCGAGGTGCGGCAGGTTCCGGTTCCGGAAACTGAAACCCGGATCGACATCTGGGAAGACACACCGCCGCTCAGCCTGTTCCTTTGCCGCGCACTCGACCAGACCGGTGAGCCCTGGGATTGCTGCCCGCGCCAGTTCCTCGCCGAAGCGGTCGGCGAATTCAACTCGCTGACGGGGCTCACTCTCCATGCGGCCATGGAGCACGAATTCACTCTGCTGGACACGGGCTTCGATGAAACCGTCTCGTTCTCGCTGGAACAGATGCGCCGCGTCGCCGGCTTCCTCGACGATCTTTCGGAAGCTCTCGATCAGGCCAAGGTCGATGTCGAAACCATCGAGCCGGAAGCCGGCCGGCGGCAGTATGAGATTTCATGCGGCCCGGCCCCGGCACTGGTCGCGGCCGACAGAGCCGTCATCACGCGCGAGATCATCCGGGAGGCCGCCCGTCGCCGCAGCTACCATGCCTCGTTCTCGCCCAAGCCCTTTCCTGGAAAGATCGGATCGGGCGCTCATCTGCATTTCAGCTTTGTCGACCAGGCGGGCGCCAATGTGACATTCGACCCGGCTGGGCCGATGACGCTGTCGCGCCCCGCCGCGAGCTTTGCCGGTGGCATCATCAGGCACCTGAAGGCGATCGCGCCCTTCTTCGCCGCGAGCCCGATCTCCTATCTGCGCCTCGGTCCCAGCAACTGGTCATGCGGCTATGCCAGCTTCGGCATACAGAACCGCGAGGCGGCTCTGCGGGTCTGCCCGCCGCCGGCGATGACAGGCAAGGATGGCCACCGGTCATTCAATCTCGAATTCCGCCCGCTCGATGCCACGGCCAATCCCTATCTGGCGCTCGGCGCACTTATCCGCGCCGGGCTGGAGGGAATTCGGGCCAGGTTGCCGGCGCCACGGCCGCTGGAATGCGACCCCGCTTCGCTCAGCGAAGAAGAGCGGCGGTCGCGAGGCATCGATCCGCTTCCATCGTCTCTCGATGAGGCGCTGTCAGCCCTGGCCTCTGACTCAATCGTTTCGTCCTGGATGAGCGCAAGCTTCAAGTCGGTCTTCCACTCCGTCCTGACCAAGGAGGTCGAACTCGCAAGGCCGCTGTCGCCGGAAGATCTGTGCCGGCGCTACCTCAGAATCTTCTGAGACCATGGAACTGCAACGTCCTGAGACGCCCGAGGAAGAATACCTCTTCGCCGACGAAGAGCCGAGCGTATCGATCATGAACCCGCAGGGCACATCGCCCTTCGTGTTCACATGCGATCACGCCTCAAACCGGATTCCGAGGCGCATCGACCATCTGGGACTGCCGGATGATGAAATGCGCTCCCACATCGCCTGGGATCCCGGTGCGCTCGATGTCGCGAGACGCGTTTCGGAAGCGCTCGACGCACCGCTCATCTTCAGCAATTACTCGCGTCTCGTGATCGACCTCAATCGTCCCCCTTCCTCTCGCGGTCATATCCCTGAAACGAGCGCCGGCATCACGATCCCGGCGAATGTCGCCGTGCCGCCGCAAGAACGCGATGCGCGCCGACGCGCATTCTTCCTGCCGTATCATGGCGCGATATCGGAGATCCTCGATGCCCGCACGAACCGCGCCAAACCGACATTGCTGGTTGCCCTGCACAGCTTCACGCCGAACTATCCCGGAGAAACCAGGCCCTGGCATATCGGCGTCACTCACCGCATCGACCGGGGGCTCGGGTCGGAAATCGTCCGCCTGTTGCGCGAACAAACGGCGCTCTGCATCGGCGATAACCAGCCCTATCAGATCGACGACGTGGATGACGTGACGATCCCGTTCCACGCAGAGAAGCGCGGCCTGCCGAACGCTCTCATTGAAATGCGCCAGGATACATTGGCGACCCGGGCCGGCGTCGCCGAAACGGCGCGCCTTCTTTCCGGGGCATTCGCGAGGGCGGCCGCGGCAATCCTGAGCAGACCGGGCAGCTGACGCTTCAGGGGAACGGCCAGCTTCAGAGAAACACGTCGAGATCGGGCTTCTCGGTCTCGGCGCGCAATTCATCCTGCCATTCCTTGAGCAGCGCCTTGCGCCGTTTCGGATAGCGGTCCTTCAGGATGTCGAAATGCGAGATGCGGTCGGTGCGGAAATGCCGGAAGGCGGTGCGCAACTCACACCAGGCGATGATGTTGCGCGTCGCTTCGTAGTAAGCGATGCCGATCGGCCAGATGGTGCGTTCGCTCGGACGGTCGAGCTCGTCGCGATACTGGATGGCGACCTTCCGGCTCTCACGGATGGCGCTGCGCATGGCGGCGACGTCGACGGCATCCGCTGCTCGATCCTCGCGCGGCGGCACCACCAGGCCGGCATCGAACAAGAACGGCTTCAGGCTTTCCGGCAGGACGGCGCCGATCTTGGCGACGGAATCGCGCGCGGCGCGCGACAGCTGGCCATCGCCGCGCCGCGTCACCCAGCGCAGGCCCAGCATGACGGCCTCGAGCTCATCGACCGTGAACATCAAAGGCGGCATGTCGAAGCCTTCACCCAGCACATAACCGATGCCGGCTTCACCCCTGATCGGAACGCCCTGCCCGACCAGTGAATTGATGTCGCGATAGACGGTGCGCAGCGAGACCTCAAGTTCCTCGGCCATGGTTTCGCCGGTCACCGGCCGCCGATGGCGGCGCATGATCTGGAGGACTTGAAGGAGTCTGTCAGCGCGTCTCATGGCAGGACCCTAGCGCAGGCTGCTGACAGAGTATGTCAGGAGACTGGCAGGAAGTCACGCATTCGGGGTTGGGCGTGGCCCCCTCAGGCCGGGACAGCCAGCATCGCCAAGGGTGCTGCGGTCGCCGCGACCAGCAAGGCGGCCATGATCAGGAACCAGTGGACTGGCAAGGTGGCGCGACGGGCGTTCATAGCGGCAAATCTGTGCTGATTCTCATTTTAGGAAAATGATTCTTTTCAAGACCTTAGACTCACGCCCTAAGTCTTTGATTCAATTAATGCTCAGTTCACCGGCGGTGCCGGGGGCGGCGGCGCCATGGGAAGGATCGGCATCGGTGGCGTCTGCGGCTGGAACCGCTTGAGCTTCATCTTGACGATGTTTTCCTGGGTGATCTGGGCCGCGTCCCTGGTTTCTTTGGTGAGCTTTGGCGAATTGGCCTCACCGGCCACGGCGGAACCCGTCAGCCAAGCTGTCAGCAGCACACACCCCAAGACGGAGCGGATCATGACACATTCCTCTCTCAGGAGACCATCCCCTCTCCAGGAGATGGCAGGCGCCCAACTTGACCGCACCGTGCCATGCCCGGCCTGAGCCCTGGCTGAGCGTTCCGTTCATCGGCGGTTCATCTGCCGGCCAAAAGTCAGGCCGGCTTCAGCCACACCCGGTTGTCATGAAAGGCGCCGCCCGCTGCCGGAGCCGGCTGGTCGCTGCCGGTCAGCGTATTGATGCCCTGACCGTCCTCGAAGGCCTCGTTCGGCCAGATCGATTCAGCGATGAGGACGCCGCGGCGCACCCCATCGAGGGCCTGGGCATGCAAGGTCACGATGCCCCGGGCGCTGCCGAGCCTGACCTTGTCGCCATCCTTGAGGCCCGCGGCCGCGAGATCCTCGGGATGCACGAAAACGGTGGGCCTGCCCTCGCGCTTGCGCGATGAGGGCGTCTCGTTGAAGGTCGAATTTAGGAAAGTGCGGGCCGGACTCGTCGCGAGGCGGAAAGGATAGATCTCGGTCGCCTCTTCGATGACCTCCCAGTGATCGGGCATCACGGGCATGTCGTCGACCGGTCCGAAGGGGCCGATGCCGGCCCTGAAGCGCGTGGCTTTCCAATCCGGCTTGAAACGGAACTTGCCGTCCGGATGGGCGAAGCCGTTGAGAAAATGCGCGCTCTCGAAATCCTGCTGCACATCGATCCAGGTCGCCTCGTCGAGGGCCGCCAGACCGGGACGGTTCGAATTCTTCAGCGTCCAGTCGATGAGTTCGCGTGGCGTCATGCCGAAGCCCGGATGGTCGGCGCCGACACGGCGTGCAAGATCGGCGATCACCTCGTGATTGTTGCGGCATTCGCCCGGTGCCTCGACGAGCTTCGCGCCCAGCATGATGTGCTGATGGCCGCCGCCCTGGTAGAGGTCGTCGTGCTCGAGGAACATCGTCGCCGGCAGTACGATATCGGCGAGCTTAGCCGTCTCGGTCATGAATTGTTCATGGACGCAGACGAACAAGTCCTCGCGCGCGAGCCCTTGCTTGACCTTGGTCTGGTCGGGCGCCACGGAGGCTGGATTGGTGTTCTGCACCAGCATCGCAGTGACCGGAGGACCACCCGCGAGGTCATAGGGGTCGTTCAGGAGAACAGGTCCGATGCGGCATTGATCGAGCTGGCGGATCGACGGGTCACGCAGATCGAGCCCCTCGATCATCGTCTTGTTCCATTTGTACATGCCGCTGTTCGAATGGAACGCGCCGCCGCCCTCATATTGCCAGGCGCCGGTCACTGCCGCGATCGCCGTCACCGCATGCATGTTGGCCGAGCCGTTTCGCGAGCGCGTGAAGCCGTAGCCGATGCGCAGATAGGTGCGCTTCGTTTCGCCGATCAGCTTGGCGAAGGCCTCGATCTCGACTGCCGGACAGCCGCAAATGGCTGAAGCCCATTCGGGTGAGCGTGCCTTGAGATGCGCCTCGAACTCGTCAGGCACGTCGGTGTATTTCTCGAGATAGGCCCGGTCGGCGAAACCGTCGCGGAACAACACATGCATGATGGCGCAGGCGAGCGCCCCGTCGGTGCCCGGCCGGATGATCATCTTCACATCCGCCTGTTTCATCGTGCCCGTCTCATAGACATCGACGCAGGCAATCCGGGCGCCGCGCGTCTTGCGAGCGATCGCAGCATGGGTCATCACATTGACCTGGGTATTCACGGGGTTGGTTCCCCAGATCACGATGAGATCCGACTTCTGCATCTCGCGCGGGTCGGAACCGGTCATACGGCCGCAACCGGCAAGGTAGCCGGGCCAGGATAGAGCGACGCAGAAAGTGTCATACATGCCGGAATATTTCTTGGCATGGCGCAGGCGGTGAATGCCGTCACGCATGACGAGACCCATAGTGCCGGCATAGTAGTAGGGCCACACGGTCGTAGCACCATAGCGGGCTTCCGCCTTGAGGAAGGCGTCGGCGACCTCGGCCATCGCGTCGTCCCAGGTGAGACGCTGCCACTGGCCCTCGCCCTTGCCGCCCTTGCGCTTCAGGGGGTGCAGCAAGCGGTCGGGATGGTGGATGCGCTCGGCATAGCGCCCGACCTTCTCACAAATGACGCCCAGCGTGTAGGAATTGTCCTTCGCGCCCCGCACCCGCCCGATCGTTTGCGCATCGAGCAATTCAACATCGAGGGCGCAGGCCGAGGGACAGTCATGCGGGCAGACGGATCTGCCGATCTGGATATTGGTCCTGATGTTCATGGCAAGGCTTATAGCGCGGAATCGACCCGACAAGGAATACAGGACCATGCCTCCACCTGTCGTCAGGAGAATCTTGCCATTGGCTGCAATGTCCCTGATGGTGGGCCGAACCCTTCGACCAGACCATCATCATGACCCACGTTCAACTCGTCCATCAGGCCCTGGCGGCGCTGCGCCGCGAAACCATCGATCTTTTCCGGGAACTCTGGGCCCGGCCGGAACTGCCAGGGCTCGAATTCGAATCGGCCGGGCGGTTGAACCGCTTCCTCGAAGGCCATGGGTTCTCGGTGCGCCGCCAGGCCGGGGACATTCCGACCGCCTTTACGGCAACGATCCGCACCGGTGATGGCCCGCGCGTCGCCTTTCTCGCCGAATATGACGCCCTGCCCGGCCTCGGCAACAGCGCCCGCGCCGAGCGCGACCCCATCGCCAGCGACGCCGGCCATGGCTGCGGCCATAATCATATCGGACCGGCCAATTGCAGCGCCGCCATCGCCGCCGCCGTTGTGGCGCGGCAGGCCGGGCTCGCGGGCGAGATCTCCGTGATCGGCTGTCCGGCCGAGGAAATTCTGTGGGGAAAGATCGCCCTCCTCCACCAGGGCGTCTTCGATGGCCTCGATGTCGTTCTTACCTCGCATGGCGACTATCAGACCGGCGCCCTGTCGCGGCCTTGCATGTCGGTCGCCAATGGCGAGTTCATCTTCCTGGGCAAGGCCGGGCATGGCGGCCTTGCCGGCAAACACAACGCGCTCGATGGCGCCGAAGCGATCGTCGCCGAGGTCTCGCGCCGTGCCACGGCCGAGTGGCCGGACTGCTCGATCAAACATGTCCTGCGCAGCGCCGGCATCATGCCCTCGATCACGCCCGATGAAGTGCGCGTCTGGTTCACCGTGCGCCATCCCGACATGACCCGCGTGCGTGACGTCTATGCCACGATCGAGGCGGTGAGCCGCGCCAAGGCGGCGGATATGCAGTTGCGCTTCCGACATCAGCATATTTCGGAATCGCGCGGATACCTGCCGAATGACGTTCTGGGCCATCTGCTGCAGGAGGCGATGGAACGGGTCGGCCCGCCCAAATGGAATGAGGCCGACCTCACCTTCATGACCGAACTCGCCGCGGCCTGCGGCGGCAACCCTTCGCTTTCGCTTGACCGGTCGACAAAGCTCTACACGGACGGACAGGATTACTACGGGCAGGATGACGGCGAGGTGAGTTGGCACGTGCCCCTCGGACGGGTGAACTGGGCTTTCCCGAACGACGTCCCCATCCATCACTGGGGCTGGACCGCGCTCTGCGGGCACAGCGCCGGCGATGCCGGGCCGCTGATGGCGGCGGAAGCCTTGGCCAATGCCGCGGTCGCACTACTCGCCCGTCCATGCCTTGCCACAAGGGCGCGCGCCGAGCAGGAAGGGCGCATAAGCGGCATGTCCCTCGACAAGGCACGGCTGGGTGCCTGGAAGACGATGCGGGAGAACCCGAAGAGTTTCTGGAACGCGACCTGGGTGGAATGACCATGCTGCCGGAGATCATCACCAGCGCCCAGAATCCGACGATCAAGTTCATCCGCGGTCTTGAGCAGAAGAAGAACCGCCAGGATTCTGGTCTGTTCGTCGCTGAGGGCAGACGCGCGCTGGAGCGGGCGCGCGCCGCCGGCATCACGCCGGACTATGTCGTCTCGGTCGAAGGCCCGCAGGACTGGGGCCAGCTTCGCGATATAAGAGTATCCGATGCGGTGATGGCGCGCCTCAGCGACCAGAACAACCCGTTGGGCCTGATCGGCGTGTTCAGGCAGGCGGCGATCCTCTCCGCCTTCGCGCCTGGCCCCGGCGAAACCGCTCTTGCCCTCGAGGACATTCGCGACCCCGGCAATCTCGGCACCATCATCCGGACGGCTGACGCGGTCGCGGTGCGCCATGTCGTCCTGGTCGGCGAAAGCTGCGATCCATTCTCGCCGGAAGCGGTGCGGGCCACGATGGGCTCGCTTTTCGGCGTCGCGATCAGCCGACTGTCGACGCCCAAGTTCGGCGCGGCGCTGGATGAATGGTCGGGCGAGATCGTCGCCACGGCGGCCGATGCCGCAACCGATTATCGCCGTCCCTATGTGCGCCCCACATTGCTGCTGCTGGGCAGCGAAGGCAGCGGCCTCTCCGCAGCTCTTTCGGCGCGGGCGAACATCTCGGTACGCATTCCGATGCCCGGGCAAGCGGAATCCCTAAACGTCGCGACCGCCGCGGCGCTGATGCTCTACGAGATCAAGCGCCCCGAGCTGTCTTAACCGGCATCATCGACAATTACCTGCTCGAGGAGTTCAGGGCCGACCGCGACATCGCCGGAGAACGGACTGCGATAGGCGGCAATCATGAAGATCGCCAGCGCGATGCCGGTCGCGAACAAGGCCAGGGCAATGCCGTTGGTCAGACGGTTGTCGCTGTGAACCATAGCAATGGCGATCAGCGTGCACAGCCCCTGCAGCAACAGCGCCGCCCATTTGACCGGCGTGACCGTGGATTGGCTGAGGATGATGCGCTGGCGCCGCGCGTCGAGAGCCTTCTCCAGTGCGCCCAGAATCTCGCGCTGGGCCATTTTGTGGCCCTCGTCGATCCCCGGCAGGGCCAGCGTGATCCTGACGGCTTCGACCAGGCTCACCGGCATATCCCTGAGCGACTTCTGCTGCACGGCCATTTGCGGCCATTCCTCGTTGATCGCCACCTCGATATGCCGGTTGATGAGCGCGCGAAGGCGTGTCTCGTGTTCGCCAGGGAAAATCTCGGCAAGCAGCACGACGCTGCGAAGCGCGCTCGCCTCGCTGGCGACCGCGAATTTCGCCCGCTCGAAATCGCTCCACACCTGCGCCGCGATGAAGCCGATCATGAGGCCGAAGATGATGCCGAGCGGCGGCAGCATTCCGGGCGACAGCGCCTTGAAGGACCTGGCGCGGTCATTCACCGCCAGCCTCGTCACGACGAGAAAAATGATCGCGGTGATGAGATAGGTGCCGAGGAATATGGCGAGCGCCATCCAGGCTACGGGAAGGTTGAACAGCCAGTTGGCCATTTGTCACCTCTGCACATGGCGCGCGGACAGCCGTCGCGGACGACTCATCTCCCGGCAATACTAGGGGCAGTCGCTGTCGATCGTGAAGCGGCGCTTGATCCAGCCCTTGGTTACCTGGTCGCCATCATAATGCGACACCTTGCACCAGCGCGAGGACGGCTTCACCGACCTGGGCACGCAGGGCCCGTCGAGATGGATGATGCCGTGATTGCCGGGCGGCAGGACGTCGACGACCGCATAGGACGTGCCGGGACCGGAACGCATATTGAGCGCATCATTGGCCGCCACCCGGGCGACGATCAGGCAGCCCGGCCCGGACGTGGCATGGGCGGCGCCCGCCACCAGCATCAGCCCGGCCACAATCAGAAATCGCTTCATCGGCTCCTCCGCAGGTGACCGCATCAGATTAGCGCAAAGGAAGGCGCCGCCTTGGGAATTCTTCCTGAGGTTAGTCTGGCTCACCAAATTGCAGCGAAATCGGCCTTGTTTTCAGCCTTGAGTCGGTGAAAACCCTTCACCCAGGTGAAAGGCCGGACTTGCCCGGGTGCCCGGCGTGATATTAGGGTCGGCCTGGATTTCAGGAGGGAAGGAATGAAATCGCATGCGCGGGTGGTGATTGTCGGCGGCGGCATCATGGGGGTGGGCCTGCTCTATCATCTGGCACTCGAAGGCTGGAGCGACATCGTTCTCATCGAGAAAGGCGAACTGACCTCGGGCTCGACCTGGCATGCGGCTGGCCAATGCCCGCACTTCAACGGCTCCCTCAACATGACCAAGGTGCATGTCTATGGCACCGAACTCTATCCCAGGCTCGAGGCGCTCACCGGCCAGGCCGTCTCCTGGCATGGCTGCGGGGGCCTGCGCCTGGCGCAAACCGAGGAAGAGCTGAACTGGCTCAAATATGTCGAGGGCATTTCCAAGCTCGGCGGTTATCAGGGCGGGATTATCGGCCCCGACGAGATCAAGAAATATCATCCCTTCCTCGATACTTTCGGCCTCAAGGCCGCCTTCCGAACCGTGACCGACGGCCATGTGGCGCCCGCCGATGTGACCAATGCCATGGCTGCCGGCGCCCGCAAACTCGGCGCCGAGATCTATCGCCGTACTCTTGTCACCGACATCAAGCAGTTGAAGACGGGCGAGTGGCAGGTGATCACCGACAAGGGCAACATCACTTGTCAGCATGTGGTGAACTCGGCCGGCTCCTATTGCGATGTGGTCGGGGCCTGGACCGGCCACAATGTGCCGATCGCCAATGTGCTGCATCACTACATGATCACCGAGCCGCTGCAAGAGCTGATCGATCTCGAAATGGAACTGCCAGTGGTGCGTGATCCCTATTCCCACTCCTATCTGCGCGAAGAGACCAACGGCATCCTCGTCGGCCCTTATGAAACCGAGACGGCGCATGTGTGCTGGGACGGCAACTCGCCGGCCTGGGATTTCGAGAGCGAGCTCATCGCGCCCGAACTCGACCGCCTGACGCCGTGGCTCGAACGCGCCACCGAGCGCCTGCCCCTCTTCGCCAAGGCCGGGCTGAAATCGATCGTCTCGGGCGCCATCACCCACACGCCGGATGGCGTCTATCTCTCGGGCCCGGCACCTGGTCCCAAGAACTACTGGATGCATTGCGGCGCTTCGATCGGCATCTGCCAGGGCGGTGGCGCCGGCAAGTACCTCGCGCAATGGATGGTGCACGGCCAGGCTGAGATCAACATGCGCGAATTCGATCCGCGTCGCTTCGGCAACTGGGCGACCAAGGATTACACCGCCGAGGTGTCGATCGCCGACTATCATCGGATGTATTACTGCTACAAGCCTGCCGAGCAGCATGAAGTGGGCCGGGATCTGCGCAAATCGTCACTGCACGAGAAGCTGAGGGCGGAAGGGGCGCAGTTCGCGCAGATCTTCGGCTGGGAACGGGCCCGCTGGTATGACACATCCGGCCAGGGCGAGGATTTTTCCTATCGCCGCTCCAACTGGTGGGAGGCGGTGAAGGCGGAAGCGCTGGCAGTGCGCGAAAGCGTCGGATTGATGGATCTCTCCACCTTCGCCAAATACGAAGTGTCGGGCCCTGACGCCTACACATTCCTCGACCGCATCTGCGCCAACAAAATTCCAGTCAAGACCGGCGGCATCATTCTGGGACATCTCCTCAACGAGAACGGCTTCATCGAATCCGAACTCACCGTGACCAGGCTCACCGATGACCGGTTCTATGTGCTTTCCGCCGCGGTGGCGCAGCTTTATGACCTCGATCAGTTGCGCTGGCGCCTAAGGTCCGGCGAGCGCGTCGAGATCAAGGACGTCACCGACGACTATGGCGTGCTGGTCCTGGCCGGACCCAGGGCGCGAGACGTCCTGGCGCGGTGCACCAAGGCCGATCTCGGCAACGCCGCCTTCCGCTGGCTGACGGCACAGGAGATCGAGGTCGCGGGCGTCAAAGGCGTGCGAGCTCTGCGCGTCAATTATGTCGGCGAGCTCGGCTGGGAACTGCACACGCCGATGCGCGACATGCCGAAAGTCTTCGACGCGTTGATGAAAGCCGGTGCGCCGCACGGTATCCGGCTTTTCGGCACCTATGCGATGAATTCGCTGCGCATGGAGAAGGCCTATCGCGGCTGGGGCTCGGAGCTCACCAGCGAGATCGACATGTTCGAAGGCTCGATGGAGCGCTTCATCCGCCTCGACAAGGAGGACTTCATCGGCCGCGCCGCGAGCCTCAGCCTGAAGCAGCGGGGCGAGCGGATGAAACTCACCTACATGACTGTCGAGGCGGGCGACAATGACTGCCGCGGCAATGAGCCGGTCTACCGGAATGGCAAGGTGGTCGGCCTCACGACATCGGGGGCTTACGGCTTCGCGGTCGAAAAATCGCTGGCCTTCGCTTATGTCGATCCGAAGCTCGCGCGGACCGGCGAGGCTTTCGAGATCCTTTTGCTGGGTGAGCGGAAAAAAGCCCAGATTATCGGCGAACCAGCCTGGGACGGGACCAATGCCCGGCTGAAGGGATAAACGGCAGGCGTCATGAATTCGGGACGGCAATTCAGCGCGGCAGTTCTCGCTTTCATCTTCTTGAGTTCCGTGCCGGCTTTCGCCGAGGCCGCTCAACGCATCGCGCTGGTCATCGGCAACTCGGCCTATCGTCCGGGCTATGAGCTGCGCAATCCCGTCGCCGATGCGCGCGCCGTCGCCAGGAATCTGTCCGATCTCGGATTCGAGGTGACTGTCGTGATGGACAGCGATCTCGCCACCGCGCAGAAAGCGCTCGACAGCTTCGTGCCGGAGGGCATCGAGGCGGAGGCCGCCCTCATCTACTATGCCGGGCACGGCGCCATGATCAACGGCCGCAGCTTCATGCTACCCACCGATTTCTCGATGAGCAATTTCGACGAGATCGACAAGGAGGCGCTCGCCACCGACCGGATGCTGCAGACGCTGTCCAGCACGCATGCGAGCGTCAAGCTCCTGCTCTTCGATGCCTGCCGCAACAATCCGCTCGAAAGCCGCGGCGCGACGGTGATCGAGAAGCCGGAGGAAGCGGAAGCGCGTACCGAGGACATGCTCATCGCGTTCTCGACCGCGCAAGGCATGGTGGCGCTCGACGGCAGCGGTGACCACAGCCCGTTCGCCGAGGGATTGCTCGGCAATCTCGGCAAAACCGACCTGGAGCTTTCCGACATCATGCGGGCAGTGAGCCTCCATGTGCGCGAGAGAACCGATGGGCGGCAGACCGTGTGGATCGAGAACTCGTTGACCAAGAGCTTCTATTTCAGCCTCGTTTCGCCCGCCTCTCCGCCCGGTAAGGTCACCGATCTGACGCCGCCTGAGCCTGAGGCCGATACCGGCATCATCTTCGTCCAATCGAGCGGCGAGCTTCTAGGCCCCGCCGATCTCGAGGGCATGGATCCGGCGACCCTGCGCCTCGCCCGCAATGAAATCTTCGCCCGCAACGGCCGGATCTTCAACGATGCCGCGCTTCGGGCGCATTTCGAGAAGTTCGACTGGTACAAAGGCACGAGCTACGAGCCCGAGTTGAGCCAGATCGAGAGGAAGAACGTGGCGCTGATTCGCCAGTTCGAAATGGGCCAGTCGGCGCCCAAGGCCGGGTTTCTGTTCGCCGATTCCGACCGCCGCCTCCTCACCGCGCAGGACCTCAAGCCCCTGGACAAAGGCCAGCTGCGCAATGCCCGCAACGAGATCTATGCCAGGCGCGGGCGCAAATTCGTGCGCAAGGAAGTCTCCAATTATTTCAAGCAGTTCGACTGGTACCGGCCGCAATTCGGGGAGGTCGAGCTCACCTTCATCGAGGCAAAAAACGTCGAACTCATCCAGAAGTTCGAAAAGGCCAGGTGAAGCCGCTGCTGGTCACCATAGCCCTGCTGACCGCGGCGCTGGCCGGAGAGCCGCGCTATGGCGCGCCGCCGCCCGACCTCGCTTTGCATCTGGAGCGGCTCGCATCGGCTTATCCGGAAGTCATCAAGGGGTATGACCAGACGAAACTGGTGCTCATTTCCGGCGCCACGATCGCGATCTCGGACGGGCGCACCGACAAGACCTTCGAGGAGCTTCTGAACCATCCCGATATCGACGACATGTTCGCTTTCGCCTATCCGGCCGGCGACACGCCGGCTCCGCCTGAGTTGAACTCAGATCCCGGCCGGATCCGCGTCGAAGAGCTGTTTCGCGCGATCTATGGCGACTGCCGCACGGATGAAGCCCTGCTTGAAATGCGCAGGATCGCCTGGTTCGGCGACTCCATCCTGATCACCACCCGAAACGGCGTCGATCGCGCACTCGAAGCAGTGGCACGTGATCTTGAGAAACTGCCCAAGGCGATGACGAAGTATCTTTCTCCCTCGGCCGGCGCCTATAATTGCCGGGCCATTGCCGGGACGGGACGTATGTCCATGCATGCCTATGCGGCCTCGATCGATCTCAACACGAAATACGCGAACTATTGGTGGTGGAGCAAACCGAACCGGGATGGCAGGTTCGCCTGGGCCAACCAGATCCCGAAAGAAATCGTCGATATTTTCGAGCGCCACGGCTTCATCTGGGGCGGCCGCTGGTATCACTACGACACGATGCATTTCGAGTACCGGCCCGAGCTTGCAGCGCAATAACCGAAGATCCGGCCCCTTCCAAAGGCAGGGCAGGATTGCGCCGTCCCGCATTGTCATGGGCGTAGCGTCCCTGTAGACGGGCACGACAACCTCAAGCGCCAGACATGCCCTCCCCTTCGCCCAAGAACGCCCCACTGACCGGCATAGGTCTCATGCTGGCCGCCATGGCCATTCTGCCGTTTCTCGACGTGGCGGCGAAATTCCTCGGCCAGCAGAACATGCCGGTTCTGCAAAGCGTCTGGGCACGTCTCTTCATTGGCATGTTCCTCACTTTGCCCTTCGTCCTGAAGGGCCGGCCGTTGAGCGTCCTGGTGCCGGATCTGCCCGTTATCCACAGCGTGCGGTCTATCCTCATCATCAGCTCAACCGCGTTCTTCTTCCTGGCCCTCGCTTATCTTCCGATCGCCGACACGCTGTCGATCTTCTTCGTGCAACCGCTGATCGTCACCTTGCTGGCGCCACTGCTCCTAAAGGAACATGTCGGACTTCGCCGCTGGATCGCGGTGGTCATCGGCTTCATCGGCACGCTGATCATCATTCGACCAGGCTTCCAGGCCCTCAATCCGGGCATCCTGTTGGCGCTGCTCGCCGGCACCACCAGCGCCGTCTACATGATCATCACCCGCAAGATTTCGCAAACCGCCGATCCGATCGTCACGACGTTCTACACCAATGCCATCGGCGCCATCTTCACGACGTTGGCGGTCGCCTTCGTATGGGTGACGCCGACGCTCGAGCAATGGGGGCTGCTGCTGGTCATCGCCGTCGTCGCGCTGATCGGCCATTATCTGGTGATCGCGGCCTACCGCTTCGCCGAAGCCTCGCTACTGGCGCCGCTCGGTTATGCCGAGATGATCACGGCGGTTGCGTGTGGTTGGTGGTTCTTCGGCGACTTCCCGGACCGCTGGACCTTCCTCGGGGTAGGTATCCTCATCGCCTGCGCCGTCTATATTTCGTATCGCGAAAGGGTGCGTGGCGTTCCTCCCGATCAGAGCCCGCCGCAGCCGTGACGTCAGACCGCCGCGGCCGGTGTGTTGTCGGAGCGCAATTTCAGCAGATACCAGACGATGAAGACGCCAAGCGCCTTGCTCAGGACTTCCATCGTGAAGGCAGCCGGCGTGAGGTAGTTCGCCAGATACTGGAAAGCCAGCGTATCGAGCGGCACCGCCACGAGGCTCGACAGCAGGATGCGCTGCTGGAGGGGGCGCCTGGTGAAGGAGTAAATGGCCCAGTCCGTCATCTCGGACAGGATGAAGGCGGTGATGCTGGCAATCGCTATCGCCGGATCGACCATGAAGTAAGTGATGATGCCGGCGACAAGCGTCGCCAGCAGGATCTTGTGGCCGACCTGCCGCTGGCCATAGTCGCGCAGGACAAAGACGAAGCCGACCACCAGATTGGCCAGATAGAGGTCACCGAACAAAGTCGGCCAGGGTGCCACGGCCACGAAGAGCCAGTTCACCAGGACGATCGAAACGATGTAGACGGCGACCCACATGGATATCAGCCCACGATCTCCGCGGCCTTGAAGCAGAGCTTGATCTCCTTCTTGGCGTTGTCGGCGCTGTCGGAACCATGGACCGAATTGGCCTCGATCGATTCCGCGAAATCCTTGCGGATGGTGCCCGGAGCCGCATTGGCCGGGTTGGTGGCACCCATCACGTCGCGGTATCTGGTGACCGCATTGTCGGCCTCCAGCACCTGGATGACGACGGGACCGGAGGTCATGAACTTGACGAGATCCTTGTAAAAGGGACGCTCCTTGTGGACCTTGTAGAAGGTCTCGGCGTCCTTCTTCTTCCACTTCACGCGCTTCTGGGCGATGATCCGCAAGCCTGCAGCTTCGATCTTGGCATTGACGGCGCCGGTCAGGTTGCGACGGGTCGCGTCCGGCTTGATGATGGAGAGCGTCCGCTCTTTGGCCATGAAAATCCCCTGTTGATCTAGAAGTTCGGGCCGCCTTATAGCGGCGGCCCGAACCGGCTTCAAGTAGGGGTAGAAGGCCTTTTCAGCCCTATTCCAGCTCCGCCTCGCCGACCAGAGGCGTCACCCGCTGCAACGAAACGCGCCGGTTCTCCTCCTCGGCATCGGCGGTCGGGATCTTGAGATAGCGCTCGCCATAGCCGGCGGTCGCCAGGTTCCTGGCCGGGATCACATAATAGGTGGTGAGCGCCTTCTTGACCGCGAGGGCCCGCTCCTTCGACAGCTTCAGATTATAGGCGGGCGAACCCACCGCGTCGGTATGCCCCCCGATCAGGAATACCTCGCCCGGATGAGCGGCCAGGATCTTCTCGATCACCTCGGCGATGCGCTCCAGCTTGTCGACCTCTTCTTCGCGTACGAAGGACTCATTGAAGCCGAAATGTATGTTGTCGATCTCGATGGACGGCATGGCGGTGCGCACTTCCGGCTCCTCCTCGATCTCCTCGACGGTGTAGCGACGCTCTACCTTGCGGCGAGGCGCAGCCACGAGATAGTCCTCGAGCTCCTCATCGTCGATTTCGTCCATGTAGGCATATTCCGGCGGCTCGCGATCGCCGTCGAGGACGATATTGATGTTGATGTTGAGCTCGTTGCGGTCGCGCCGGTCACGCCAGTAACGCTCGCGATCACGCCGGTCCGAGACCAGGCGGTCGCGCAGATAACGCCGGTCGCGTTCCATCATGTCGCGCCAATAGCTGCGCTCCTCGTCGTCATAGCGGTCATCGTAGATGGCGATGCGGTAGACATCGATGCGCCGGCGCAATTCGCCTTCCTCGAGCTCGTCCGAGCGGCGGCGGTCGCGCAGCACGTCGCGGTCGGCCCACTCTTCCCACTTGCGGTCGTTGCGGTCGCGCCGGCGTTCGCGACCTGGGATCACCTCGTCCTGTTTCTCCTCGACGACCACTTTCTCGGCCACGCGGTTCCTCAGAATGTCGCGTTCGGCCCTCAGCTTGCGCCGCAAGGCCCGCTCGGTGTCGCGGGAAAGCTGGTTGCCGGACATGAGATCGCGCATGCCATCGACCCGGGCCCGCAGTTCGTCGTCCTTCAGCTGGTCGGCCGGACGATTGTCATCGAGATAGACCTTGGCCTTGGCCTCCGCTTCCGGCACGGCCTGGTTGCCGTCGAGCTTCTGGACTTCCTGCTTGTCGGGATTGACCGTCGGTTGAGCCGTCTCATCGGTCGTCTGGTCGCCACCCTGCGGCGGGACCTGATCGCCCTTGCCCGTCGTCGTTTCACCCGTCGCTGGCTGATCGCCGGCCGGCGGCTGGGTCGTGGGCTGTTCGGTGGTCTGCTGGCCATCGGTCTTTCCGGTAGCCTTGCCCTGCTCACGCGCCATCGCCTCGGCCCGCGCCTTCTTGAATTCGTTGGCGACGTCCTGGCGGACATTCTCCGGCAACCCCTTGGTCTTCACCAGATTGCGGCCGGCCCTGACGCGGGCAACCAGTTCGTCATCGGAAAGCTCCTTCGGCGAACGCGTATCGGAAAGATACTGGGTCACTTCCGGCGGCACTTCCGCCGTAGCCGGCTTCTCCGGCTGCGGCTGCTCGGTCGTCTGTTCAGTTGAGGGCTGCTCGGTCGGCTGGTCGGGTTGCTCGGCCTGCTGCTTCTTTTTCTTCTTTTCGGGCTGCTCGACCTGCTCTTCGACCGGCTGCTCGATCTGCTGTTCCGGCTGCTCGGCCTGCTGTTTCTTTTTCTTCTTCACAGGCTGCTCAACCTGCTCCTCTACCGGCTGCTCGATCTGCTGTTCCGGCTGCTCGGCCTGCTGCTTCTTTTTCTTCTTCACAGGCTGCTCGACCTGCTCCTCGACCGGCTGCTGCATCTGCTCTTCCGGCTGCTGCATCTGCTCTTCCGGTTGCTCGGCCTGCTTCTTCCGCTTTTTCTTCTCGGACTGCGGCTCTTCGAATTGCTGGTCGGCCGAGGGCTGTTCAGCCTCGCGCTTCTTGCGCTTCTTCTGCGATTCAGGCGCCTGGCCCTGGTCGTCCGACTGGCCAGCGCCCGGCTGGCTGTCCGGAATGATAAGCGTCGGGTCCTGCTCCTGGGCGAACGCCGCCAAGGGCGCGCCGAGCGCCAGTGCCGCTGCCAGGGTGATGACGGTCTTCTTCATGCGCGCCCTCCAAAATTCCGCATAACAGCCCCATAAACCCAAGCAATATGACGAAAATGAGAGGTCCACGTGATAGTTTGCGGCGGAAATGGACAGGAAGGGAACCCGCCATGCACCCGATCGACTACGAGACTGCGAGCGCCGACGTGCGCGCCGTCTTCGACGACATCAAGGCGACCCGCAAGGTCGCCGATGTGAACAACTTCTGGAAATACCTCGCCCATGATCCACACATGCTGAGACATGTCTGGGAGAGCCTGAAGGACATGATGGCGCCGGGAGCACTCGATCCCCTCACCAAAGAGCTGATCTATATCGCCGTCTCGGCGACCAATGGATGCGGCTACTGCCTGGCGAGCCATGCCGCGGGCGCCCGCCAGAAGGGTGCCAGCGAGGAGATGATCCGGGAAGTCTATGCCGTCACCGGGCTTGCCAACATGACCAACCGGCTCGCAAACGCCTATGGTGTGCCCGTCGACGAAGCTTTCAAATAGTCACCACACCCCCTTGGTCCAGGCGGTCCACAGATAGAACCACAGGGTCGGGTGATAGAATTGCTGGGACGGCAGTTTTACGTCGACCGGCTTCAGCGCTCCCGCTAGCGCGTCCTCGACGGCCCGCACCGCCAGCGGCCGGGCGATGGCCGCCTGAATGTAGAAATAGGTGATGAAATCATCCTTCGGCGTCGCCTGGAACCGCGCCTGGTAGAGGACCGCGCCGGTATCGACACCTTCATCGACAAGATGCACCGTCACCCCGGCATTGTCCGCATCGCCCATGGCGAGCGCCCAGTAGCCGCCGGCCTGACCGCGATATTTTGGGTTAATGCCGGAATGGAAATTGATCACAGGTGCCTGGATGCCGGCGAGTGTCCGCTTGCCGATGATGCGCGTCCCGATGACGAGGACGACATCCGGCTTCAGCATGGCGAGTGCCGCCTGGCAGGCCATGCTGTTCACCGATCTTACCGCCAGGATCTCGCAAGACGAATTGGGATTGGGATCGATGCCGTGCTCGGCAATGATTTCCTCGATCCGGCGCGCAGACCTGCGGGCGAGAAGTTTCTGAAACAGGACGAAGCCGATCTGACCCAGCACAGTGGCCGGTCCCTGCCGGCGCATGCGCTTGCGGATCAGATCGAGCTTTCTCTCGCGCTCCTCCGCCAGAATCGTCACCGGGCCGAAACGCTCCACCAACGCGTTGATGATGATCCAGGATTGCGGCGAAGGAACCGTCAGAACCGTTATTCGTGCCATGCGAATGTCAGAGCCGCCCCGCCTCGATGATCCGCTTGAGAAATGCCCGCGTGCGTTCCTGGTCGGGAGCGCCGAAGATCCGGTCCGGCGGGCCTTCCTCATGCACGACGCCGTCATAAAGGAAGCAGACCTTGGACGCCACCTCGCGGGCGAAACCCATTTCATGGGTCGCGAGAAGCATGGTCATGCCCTGGGCGGCGAGATCGCGCACAATGTTGAGGACTTCCGAAACCAATTCCGGGTCGAGAGCGGAGGTGATCTCGTCGAGCAGCAGCAGCTTGGGCTCCATCGCCAGAGCCCTGACGATGGCGACGGGCTGCTGCTGGGCG
>CAZICN010000013.1:0-34815 GCA_964537655.1 uncultured Aestuariivirga sp. | reverse complement strand
CAGTCGTTCCCCGGAAGAAATCATGTCCGTTGCCGCTCAGATCCAGCCATTTGGTCGCCGCGGGAGGTGCTGAGGCGCCTGAGCCCGCATCGAGACACAGCCTGAGATTCTGCTGAAGCCCGAGCCGTACAAGGATGTCGAACAGGCTGACATGCTGGGGCCGGTACGGCGCCGTCACCAGCCGCTTGCGCACGGGATGGAGCATCAGGATATCCGCAGGGCCTTGATCATGACCGACAGAACCTCGGCATTCGCCGGCGTATAGGCATTCAGCACCTTGACCAGAAATCGGAGGTCGGCCGAGCCCACGCAGGTAAACCCGATATTCAGATTCTGCAGATGACTCGCCGCATTGTTCGATCCACTCTTGTTCGTCGTGAACGGGATGATGCCGACGAGGTCCAACACATTGGTATCGGAGATCGCAAAGGCGGCGTTGTCATTGATGGCCGTTACTGCCTGATTGAAAAGCCATATCTCGCCCACCAGCGGCGTCGCGGCAGCCGTCGACATGGTGACGACGGCGTCGGTGATGAGGCCAGCCCCTCCGGACACGCGCGCGGCCCCCGAAAGCGTGAAGCCGCCCGTTGTTGGTGCCGAAGTTGAATTGGCCAGAGCGTCATTCACCGCGTAGGCCGTGGTATCGGCCGGGCGCGTGACGGTCGTTGTGACGGTGGCAAAGTCATCACCGGGAGTGACCACCGGAATCGAGGAAGCGGCGTTCTGCTGGCCGCGAACCAGCGGCGACGACACGCCGTTGCCGCCGAGATCAAGCTTGACCGCCTGAAACTGGACACCACCCACATCGTCAGTGGCAACGACGGCGCCGGTGCCGGGCAGAGTGACATTGTCGGCCATCAGGCGTTCCCCGCGGTCAGTGTAAAGGATGTCACCGTGAAGGACTGCCCCGCGGCAAAGGACGTGTTGTCCACCGTCATGTCGCCGCCACCGCCGGTAAGCGTGATCGTGCCTTGCATGTGGCATACGCTGCCGCCCGGATCATAGATGCGGAAATGGCCCGCCGTTCCGGTCGCATTGGCGCTCACATCCTCCCAGGTGCCGGCCTTGGCCTTCTGCCCGGCCGCGGCCGCCTGCATCCAGTCCGCCGGCATGACGATCTCCGCCAGCACCGTTCCCGTGTCGGCGGCGGCGCAATTGGCAGGGGGTGCTCCGGTGCGCACGCGCAGCACCGGGCTCGCACCAATGGTCGTTTCGATCACATCGAGCCGGGCATTGCGCACGGATGTCGAATATTGCAGCGTCATGTCAACTCACCATTCTTGAGCGTTTCGCAAGCTACACGGGTTCGGCCAGATATGTCCGGCCCTCGGGGGTCGTGACCTTCTTCGGTGCGGCCAGAACGCGGGCAAGAGACTGCATGCTCTCGATGACCGCGGCGTTCTGCCGTGTCAAAAGCTCGATGATCTCGGCCATCGAGTAAGGCGGTGCCTCACCTGCGATGAGCGCCGCCACGTCACCATCGAGACGGGCCTTGCGTGTCTCGCGCTCGTGCAGCTTGTTCACTTCATCCTGCTTCAACGCCAGTTCAGCCTCATGCCAACGGACTTCAAAGGCCAGTCTCTTCTCTTCCAGATCGGCCTTGCGTTGATCGGGACCCACTTGCGGGTTGGCGAGGCTCGCTTCGGCCTCCCGGCGGACGGTTTCCGCGAACGCATCGATCGAACCTTCGAACGAGCGCCCGGCCCGGAACGGCGCCACGGCGAATTTCAGGATCTCGATCGCAAAGGGAGCCGACGCCGGCCGTTGCGCCACCATGGGCGTCAGTTGCTGGATCGCCATGCTGAGCGCCGACAGGAACTCCGTGCGCCTCTGCTTCTCGCCATTTTCGTCGGCCTGGATAGTCGAGTCTGTCTCGATCTCGAGGATGAAGGGGCGCAACCTTTGCTGGCGCAGGAGATCTACCGCCCTTTCCAGTGTCACCGTTGCGGCAAGCGCGGCGAGACGCGTCTCCAACTTCTCCCTCGCCTCCGCGCGAGGTCGGGAATCTTCCCGTACCAGCCCAGGCCCCGCGGCGGCACCCGGCATCTGCAGCTCCGACTGATCACCGGGGCCGAGTAGGCCCGGTCCGGGTCCGGGGTTATCTCCCGGCGCGAAGCGTTCCAGCGCATCGAGCCGCAAGGCGTTGATCTCACCGGCAATCGCCGTCTCACGTGGCAGGTCCATTTGCGCGAGGTCGGCAAAATCATCGGCTGTGTAGTTCTCCGCGATGATCTCGGCCGCGATGCGGGTAATGTCGCGGGCGATGCGCACCAGCTCGGCCTGACGGTCGCGAATGCGGATCGACCCGTACTGGCTCTTGAGTTGCTGAGCGGCGGCCGTCTCATAGGGGTCGGTCGCTCCCCGCATGATGTCGGAAAGGCCGGTGATCTGGTAAACATCCTCGACGAGCTGGCGGCGCAGCGAAACCAGCTCCCGGATCGTGCCGGAGATTTCGGCCACCGGCAGCCAGATGATGCTGTCGCGCAAGGCCGTGCCGCCCAGCGCCGCGAAATTCGACACCGGCACCAGGATGGCATTGCGCGTGTTCTGGCGGACGGCCGTCTCCACCGCTTCGGCGAGGTCGCCGGCACCTGCCGGATAGAAGCCCTTCATGCGAAGTCCCTCGGACAGTGCCGAGATGCGGGCCGTCAGCTCGTTGATCTCCTCGAGCTGGTCCTTGTAATAGACGAAGTCGGGCACCGGGATCAGGCGTCGTCGTTCGGTTGTCGCATAAGCGGGCCTGGGACATGGAAAGAACGTCTCGAGCTTCAGAAAAGGTGCACGAATGTCGAGCACGTCCTCGAGGCCGGGGGCCACCCAAACGACGACACCCCGGCTGCGGCTCCAGACCTCCCAGATTTCGGCTTTCTTTTCACCGTCGTAGTCGCCCACGCCGCCGCTTCCCAAGAGCTCGCGGCGGCTCTTCAGTTCCACCTGGAGGAAATCGTCTCCGAAGCGCGCGACTCCCTCGCCCTTCGTCAGCCAGGCGCGTTTCGCCACCCAGCCGACCTCCTGCCATTTGCGCGCCGGCTCGTGCAGGAAGTCAGCCCGGTCGACATGCTCGATGACGCTGCGCAGCCGGCCGTTTCTCTCTTCGAGCCTGAGCCACGCGGCACCCCGGCCGTTGGTCGCGAGATCATCTCGGATCTGCAGCATCACGGCATTGATGTCCGTCTCCTCGAAAGTCAAAACGAGCGTTCGCTCGAGCAGCTCCGAAGCCTTGCGCGGCAATTCCTTCATGGTGCGAAAGCGCGGCACCACCACGGGCGCCGGCGGGCGGGCATAGATCGAGGGCTTCAGTATCTCGAGATTGGCCCAGAACATCTGGAACTCACGGTCCGTGCCGCTCTCGGAAAGCTTTTTCAAATCGGCATAGAGCCTGTCGATACGGTCGGACTTCTCCTGCCAGAATTTGAAGTAGTTCTGGGCGTCGCTGATCGCGTCGAGCCAGGGGCGGGCCTGACGGGGAAAATCCTCTTCCGCGGCGGGATGCTCGGTCGAAACATCGGTCATCTAGAGTTTGATCCTGGGTGGTTTGATTATTGAAACGAAGACCCGCCCTATTGACTCGGCCGGCAATGACATTACGTTAAGTCAAATACTGTGACCTGCCAGAAGAGCGGCAGCCACAAGTGCGAGCAGGATCACGGCGATACCCGTAACGAGCCCGCCGATCTGGGCGAAACGTGGTGTCGAAACGACGTTCACCAGCGAGACGCCCGCAACAAGGCCGGTCAGACCCAGGATCGCCGCTGCCATCAGAAGTGCATCCATCCGGAACTCTCTTACTTTATGGAGACTGGAATGTCGGAGACGCCACTCGCCAAATCCAAGAAGCGGCTCGCCCTCTTCCTCGATGGCACATGGAACACAGTCAGCGACAACACGAATGTCTGGCGCCTTCGATCCCTGATTGCCGAGGCGGGCGCTGATGGCCTGAAGCAGGTTGCGTATTACAGCACCGGCCTCGGCACCAAGTTCGGCGAGAGAATTCGTGGCGGCATGTTCGGACGCGGCATCGATACGGCGATCACGGGAGCATATGAATGGCTCGTCGACAAATATGATCCCGATGATGAAATCTTCATTTTCGGATTCAGCCGCGGGTCTTACACGGCGCGAAGTCTCTCAGGATTCGTATCCAAATGCGGCCTGCTTCGACGCGGCGCACCGCTTGGCGTCAACCAGCTCTATATGCGCTATCGGCGGGACCAGGAGAAAACCATACGCGATCTGCTCAAGGTGAAGGAGGATGCATTGTCCACTCTGTCCCCGGAGGAGACTTGGATTCGGCGATATTGCATGGCAGTACCCATCAAGTTCATCGGTGTCTTTGATACGGTTGGCGCCCTCGGCGTACCCCTGCCTTGGTTGCGGAAGCTAAGGGGCACAGCCTATCCTTTCCTGAATACCGGGCTTCGTCAGAACAACGAGTTTGCTTTCCACGCCTTGGCCATCGACGAGCATCGCAGGCAGTTTCTGCCGACGCTTTGGACGAACAAGGGGGCGATCGGCGCGACGCCCAGAACCATCGATAAGACTGAACAAAGGTGGTTCGTCGGGGCTCATGCGAATGTCGGCGGCGGCTGCTTCAACGACGCGCTTGCCGAACTGCCCTTCAAATGGCTCCAACAGAAGGCAATGAAGCTAGGCCTGGGCTTCAGCGATTATTCTGAGGTGAATGTCGATGTCGCCAAAGCCGGCATTTCCGACTCCTTTTCGGAGTTCCTGAACGGATGGTATCCGCTCCTCAGACTTTGGTCCCGATATCACCGCGAGATCGGCGTAGCGCCAAAGCACGAGGGAGAGGGCGTATCGACCATCAATGAGACGATTGACGGTTCGGTCTTCAAACGATGGAAGGCCGACCCGGCTTACAGGCCGAGGAGCCTGCAAAAGTGGGCAGAAGTCCATAAGGTGGATCCAGAAAGCATTTTGTCTTCAGTGCGCGTGGACAATCCGTCGACTTCCGTGCCCGACTGGTAGAGTGATTTCTGCATTCGTTCCCTGCCTGTCGCCACTCACAATCTAATCCTTTTGTCCGACCGCTCTACCGGCGGACCGGGCAGGACTATGGTGCCGCGCGGTTGCGCTGGCTTCGCTTGCATGTTCCGGGGCAGCACCAATCGGCAATTGACCGCATATTCGCCAAAGGCGTCGGCGCCATGACTGTTGACGTCATGCAAGGGCCCGGAGAAGCCGCCAAGGGTCGTGCAGTGCCGCCTGGCATAGCGCCGCAAGCGCGACAGCCCCAGCATCACGCGCGGCGTTCGGTTGAATCGCATGAGCGGCAGCAGGATGCGGGTTGCGTTTACCCGCTCGGCTGGGCCCTGCTGGACGCCGACATGGATCGGCTTCACGCCAAGGCCCATCAAGGTGAGCGCGCGGGTACGCCCCGCGGCTCCCCATTCGCGCATTTTCACATCGTGAGGCAGGAAATGACCCGCATAACGGAAGGGCGTCTCACGCCCGATGGCGCTCAGGGCGGAAGCGATGAGACGCGGCTCAGGCTGAAGCTCCGGCAGAGCCGTTCTGACGATCTCTTCCGCGCCTTCCCCGCTCGTCTCATGATAGTCGATCGCGGTAGCCATCACGCCATTATCCTGGATGAACCAGATGGCGGTGTAGTCATCGATGCCGATATCCCAGGCCGTATTGACCGGTAGAGCCGGGACATGTGGAAAGTCGCCGATGCGGCCTTCTCTTTCGGCATCGGCGACGAGGCGCGCATAATAGGACGCCTCGCCGACGACCTCATAGCCGCCGCCCCAGACATGCCCGGCCATCTCAGGATCGGCCGCATAGTCGGAGTCCTTCTCATGGCGCAGCACATCCGGAAGCCATGGATTGTCGTTCCAGTTGACGGGGACAAGCACGGTGTCATTGCGCCGGTTTCCTCCTCTGAAGAACTTGTCCACGGCATCGGTCTCGTGGCGTGGATTCCAACTGAACCACAATTCGGATCCGGGCTTGCGGATGGTTGGGCGAAGCAGACGGAGTGAAATCTCGGAAAGGCTCTGCGCCTCCTCCACCCAGGCAATGTCGTAATCCTCGAGCGACTTGATGTTCTCTGCGTTGAAGGACTGCATGCCTTTGAAGATGATGATCGCGCCATTGCCGCCCCGGATCTCCGATTCGAGGATCGTGAAGAATGAACCGAGGCCAAGATACCTGATCTTGTCGACGATGAGCTGGCGCACTGATTCTCTGATGGAGTTCTGTATTTCACGGATGCAGACGGCGCGTGCCGGCGCGCAAATGCAGCGGAGCACCAGTTGCTGGGCGAAAAAGTGCGACTTGGCAGCGCCCCTGCCGCCATAGGCACCCTTGTAGCGCTTGGGTTCGAGGAGCGGCGCAAAGGCACGCGGCACCTCAACGGCAAGGGTCGGCAATGCGGACTTCGATCGCGCCCATGCGGTTCCTCGGCATGAGCGATCCCTTCCATTCTTGCGATCCGCAAGCGACACAGGACATGCGTCACGCAACGCATTGCTGGTCCGCTGGACCTCAAACGAAATCACCCGGCAGCTTCGAGTTCCGGGCGCACATCATCTGATCCTGAGATTTCCCAAATCTCACGCACAAGTCCGCAATGTCAAGCAAACACCCTTGAGGCGTGAGGCTCGCTTCAGGCGTGGAGAAATCAGTCGACGATCTGTCCGCTCGACGCCCAGCGCCCAACCCAAGGCATGTCCAGATTGGGTCCGCTGCGATCGGCCGTGAAGAGGTCCGGCCGGCCGAAGGCAACCGATATACCGCCCCTGATCACATGATCGTAATAGGAGCCCGAATCGCTGCCCTTGCCATTGTCGAAGTATCCACCGTCATAGGCCACGAAAACTCCGATGTTCTCCATGAAACGATGGTCATAGCGGGCGCCCCAGCCAAAGACGTCCATGTTCCGGTCATCCGTATCCTGATCGCCATTGGCATAGGAGAATTCAGCCTGCAGGCGATCCTCGGGCGTGAAGAAGTAGCGGCCGACAAGCCTGCCGAACCAGGCGTTGTGGAAAGCATCATCTTCCTCGTTCACGGCAACTTCCGCATCGAAATGGCCGACCTGGCCGTAGAGGGTCCACTGGTCCCAGTAGAGCTGGCCTTCGACGCCCGCGAACCAGAAGTCTGTGTCGTCTTCGTCGCTTTCGCCCGTTCCGACACCACCAAAGACACCCAGGAGCCCGCTTTCAGGGTCGCTCCAGCTCAGATGTCCGCCGACCATCCAACTCCCCTGATGATAATCATCGCCCCGATTCTCATCGACGTCGTCGAAGGAAGCATCAGCCTGGATCGACAGGCCGCTCACGAGATCCAAGCGTAGCCGTCCGTCAATGCCATAAACGAGGCTTTCATCCTCCGTCGGCTCAACATTCTCCTTGGCCCCGTCCTGGAACCAGTAGCCGACCCAGCCGTCGATCTGGCCGGAGATGGCGCTCATGGGTTCGGGCGGTGTCTCGACGTCGGCCGCGAGCCCCGGGCCGGCAAATCCCAGCAGCACTGCGACCGAAACCGTTGAAAGTGCACGGCGGACGGACATGAATCACTCTCCCCAGAATTCCCAGATCAGGGTCATGCAATATCAGCCGGGAGCCAGCGGGGTCACCACCTCAAGGGACCAAGGATGAAGTTTCTTCGCCACCGTTGCAAAAAGGCCTCACTCTCGTCCGTATTTCCGTAAGGTTATATTTGCTAAGGACTTGAAAACTCACTCCCCGCATGGGGCGAGCGTCTCGATCAAGGAACGCTTTCGAGCCGAAGGCGCATAAAGTGCGATGCGCGTCAGCTGATCGGTGCTGCTTTCCAGGCGGACGAAATAGCTGGTCGCCGCCAAGGGAAGATCATCACGCGGCCTCACTTCGTTCATCTTGCCCGCTTCGCTGACCCGAACGGAATGGGTCACGGGCGGCGTTTCGGAACGGCCATAGACATCGAGGCGGGCGACAACGCACGACGTGGCATTGGCAAGCGTGCGCGAAGCCGGCCAAACCCGGTCGGGCGGTCCGCTGACCGACGGAATAGAGGCGCACCCGCCAGCCAGCGCCAGAAGGCAAAGGGCCGGAAAAACGGCGCGATCAAGCATACCCCGCACCTCCCCTGAAATTCGCGATGGACAACAGGACCAAGGTTTATCCAAAGCAGGAGGGCAATGCCACCCGTCCAGGGCGCCGCATGCCGCGAGAGCCTTTCCCGTTTTGATCGAATCATTCCGATTCGATCAAAACGAGGTAAAAAGGCTCGCAAACATAAATCCTGGAGCGCTTCCTTATCGCCAAAGCCGAGCAACTTTGGCGGGAAGCGCTCTAGCGTGAACGGCGGAGACGCCTCCGTTCGGGTTTCGAGGTTTGCGGAAGCGTCTCCTGTTCCGCTTCGAGGGGATCGAAAGCGGGTCTCATTCCAGGGCCACGGATGACGATTGTCGCCACTCGTCATCCTGCCCTGCCTCTACTCCGTACAGAAACGAAGCAGGTTGCGCGCATTTGCGCGGCGCATTCCGACCCGCAGCAACAACCGTGCCACACAGTTTCGGCAGCGATTGACCCTCGTTAACCAGCCTGTGCTAGGCTCCGGTCAGTCAGTTGGTTATGTGAGTCATTGCCATGGCACCTGCAGGCCGTCCCTATTGGCGGGGGTTCCTCCGCCTCTCGCTCGTCCAGATCGCCGTCCAGATCCACAGCGCGGTCGAGCCCAGCAGCTCGGGCCTCAACCAGATACACAAACCCTCTGGCAAGCGGGTCAACTACACCAAGACGGCGCCGGGGGTGGGACCGGTCGATGAGGCTGATATCGTCAAGGGCTACCAGGTCAGCGAGGACGTCTATGTCATCCTCGAGCCGGATGAACTCGACGCGGTCAAGCTCGAAAGCAAGAAGACCCTCGACCTGCAGGAGTTCGTCGGCCATGACGAAATCGATCCACGCTATTTCGAGGCGCCCTATTACCTCCTGCCCGAAGATGAATTCCAGACCGAAGGTTATCGCGTCATTCAGGCCGCCCTCGCAAAGAACCGGAAGCTCGGACTCGGCCAGATCACCATGTCGGGGCGCGAATATCTGGTCGCGGTAGGCGCCCTTGATGATGGCCTCGCGATGCACATCCTTCGCTACGCGAATGAAATCAGGGCGGCGGACAAGTATTTCGCCGATATTCCCGACGTGATCGTCGATCCCGAGATGGTGGATCTCGCCACAAAGCTGATCTCGGAGGGCGCGCGCCCGTTCAAGCCCGATCAGTTCCGCAACAGCTATGAAGTCAGGTTGAACGAACTCGTGCAGCAGAAGGCCAAGGGCAGGAAGGTCGTGGTCAAGACCGAGGAAGACCGGCCGAAAGGCTCGAATGTCGTTGATCTCATGGATGCGCTGCGCAAGAGCGTGAAGGGCGACAAGGACGGAACCAAGCCGGCAAAGAAGGGCGGGCGGAAGAAATAGCCCGCCGGCAGCGGGCCTGGCGCCGGAGACAGACGCTGTTTCCAGGTCCAACAGGCTCTGGAGGCTTGCCCCTCAGCGGCTCGTATCCCGCCTCTCGACCACAGCTCCACGATGCAGCACGCGGCTCAGCGCATTGAGGCCGGAACGCAAGAGACCAAGCTCGCGATCGCGCATCCGATCGTTCTCGGAAATGCACACATCCCAGACGATGCTGGTCGCCGATGGCGATGTCGGATCGAGACTGTCGATCTCGCGGAGCGCATCCATATAGGCGCGGGCGCGGCCCTGCGCCTTGACCGGCGCATCAGGCCCCGCTGTTCCGCGCATCGAGGTGAGGAAGCTGGCCTTGCCCTGGCTCGGCCGCTGGCCCTCGTTCGCCGCTAGATAATCACGCATGGCGAGAGCGAAGTCATAGCCCGCATCCGCCTGGGCCGGGGTGATGATCTTCCAGTGCAACAACCGGCCCAAGGGGGATCCCATCACATCGCGGCTAGCCAGTTCGAGTCCGACGCCGAAAACCCGCATGCGGGCCTCGAGCGCGACGCGGCGCACCTCTTCCTGACGCACCGCCTTCATCCGGTCACCCGAGGCGTAGCGCGGCCCCGACTTGCGCTTGCGTCCGGTTCTCATCGGTATCTCCTTGGCTCTGGAAGGGTGGCTGGCCGGCCGCTCACGGCACTTGTGGCCTCATGCGATAGCGGCCGGAGACGATAAGACCCGGAATGAAGGGCAAGGTCGGCAGGTTCGCATCGTCTGGCGATATCTCCGCGAGACCGTGCGTGACGCGGCTGCGACGGTGCGCGTCATACTCCGGGTCGAGCCAGCGGCGGGCCGTGTCGGGCGTGACGCCGAGCGCGCGCGCTATAGATGAGTATCTCTCGCCTCGCCGATAGAGGGCGCGGGCCTGGTTCACCAGGGCCTGGGTCCTTCTGTTGCCGAAGTAGTCGGCGCGCGACTTGCCGCGCGCGGCAAGGGTCGGGCCGGGAGCCAGCTTCGGGGAGGTGTGTGGCTCAACCGGCCCTGCCGCCGCGAGGGCGCCTCGAGCGGCGGGTCCAATGTCGTCGGCGTGATCGATGGCGGTCTGGGTCATGACCAAAATATACGTATTTAACGTACATCAAGTCAATGTTGAAAACGTACCATTTATACGCTATACGCGTCAAATGACAGAAACTCCAATCACTGAGCGCTTGAAAGCGTTGCGCGTGCGCGCCGGCGTCACCATGGCCGAGGCCGCCAGTGCGCTCGGTTACAAGACGGTTTCGGGATACCAGCACTATGAAGATCCCCGCAAGTTCACAAAACGATACCTGCCGCGTGAGATCATCGAGAAACTTGCGCCCCTATTCGATGGACGCGCCGCCTCGGGCGAGGCACCGGTCACGCGCGATGAGGTCTGGTTGCTCGGCGGCGGAGAACCGTTTTCTCCTACCCTTGTGCCAGATCTGCCCATGACGCGCGGCGTTGCGCTTGTTCCGGTCTACGCAGCCGCGATGGGTGGCAAAGGGCATCTCATCATCGACTTCAGCCCTATCGACGAAATAGCTCCTCCGCCGGAGATTGCTCGCGTGAGAGGCGCTTATGGGATTTTGATCGTCGGCGAATCCATGGTGCCAGCCTACCGGCCAGGCGACGTGGCCTGGGTCAACCCGCACAAGCCCCTCGAGCGCGATACTGATGTGGTGCTTTATCATGTGCCGCCCACTGGCGAAGCCGAGGCCATCATCAAGGCCCTCGTCGGCTTTTCGGACCGTGAATGGAGATTGCGGCAGTACCAGCCGCTCCTGGAATTCGCCGAGTCACGCGTCGACTGGCCTACCTGTCACCGGATCGTCGGCAAGAAGAACGTCCGCTGAATCCGAACTCCTACGCCGCCTCTTCGACAGCTTCTTCAGGTACTCTGCCCCAACGAGCGAGTATCACCGCCTCTTCATAATCCCCCGAATCGGGATCGACGCGGCGCGAGAAAGCGATCGCGCCCACGACCGGCCGGACCTGGCGCTCCGTAAGTCTGCGCGCATGATCGGCGTCTCTGGCCGCGATCGCCGGCAAAGAAACGAGCGCGCCCCTGTTGGTCTCCTGGAATGGCTGCACGATGAAGTATGTCTGCAGTGTCATGGGTTCCTCCCGGCGCCCTCGGCGCCCGGAGGCAAGATGACTCGGTTTACGGAACATATCAAGAACAAACTGTTGCGAAGGCACAATGCAAAAGAGATTTACGAAAAAAAGAGCATAAAATACGCTTTTAACGTTGACAAATATGTTTCTGACGTATAGAAAGGTGTCAACGAAAAGGAGGCGCCCATGATCCTCTCGGAGGCTGAAGCCCGCCGCCGGCGCAATGCCCTCTATATCGAAGCCTATGCGAAGGCCTGGGCGGAAGCCGGCCCGGTGGAGCGGGAACTCGCCATGCTGACGATGAAAGACCGCTGGAGCGATGCCGACCGCACCCGCCACGCCGAGCTCACGCGGCAATCCCTGTCCGCCTCGACGCGGTGATCGTTACAGCCCATATACCTTTGCGTGAGCGCGATATCGTGGTCGGCGATCTCGAAATCCGCATCCGTGCGATCCATGACGAGGCATTCAACGACGACCTCGCCTGTGACGTGTTCTTCATCGGCGCCGATGAGAAGCAGTATGCCTTCACCGATCTGCGCGCCCGCGAAGTCCTGGCCGAGATCAAGCGCGACCATCCCGACACCTGGCGTGAAGTCCGGGAAGCGGCTGAAGGCAATTATAGAGGCCGGGAATGAATTGACGGCAATCGCGCGAGGAATCGGCGAGATCTGCATCTCGGAAACAAATTGAAACGAGATGGCGAGGCGCGATCTGTTTCACCGGCGTCGCCGCAATGCTACTTCTCGCGATCATGATTCACAATCTTTCTCACCTGCTGCATCTCACTTTTCTCCTTGTCCTGACGGGCTTTCCGGCCGAAGCGGCAACGCAGAAGCCAATTGCCTGCACGCTGATCCTCGACGCGCGATCGGGTAATGAAATCCATCGCCAGGGCGCGTGCGGCGAGCGCTTCAGCCCCGCCTCCACCTTCAAGCTTCCCCTTGCGCTCATGGGCTATGATGCCGGTATCCTGAAGGATGAGCGTGTTCCCGCCTGGTCCTGGCGCCGGGGGATCGAGGCGCCCAAGCGCGACCACAGGACGGTCGATCCGACGATCTGGGAAAGAGATTCGGTTCTGTGGTACTCGCGCGAAGTGACAAAACGACTCGGGCGCGACGAATTCGCCAACTATGTGAAGAAGCTTGGCTACGGCAATCAGGATGTCTCGGGCGATAAGGACCGGGATAACGGCCTCACTCATTCATGGCTTTCTTCCTCCCTGGTGATCTCGGCAGACGAGCAGGCCCAGCTCATCCGCCGTCTCCTGTCAGACGCGCTCCCCATATCCAGACAAGCGCAGGCCAGTACGCGGATGATCATTCCGACCTTTGATGCGCCAGGCGGCTGGCGCGTACATGGCAAGACCGGCAGCATCTGGCTGCGCAACAAATCCGGCTACTACGACAGAAAGCGTCCGATAGGCTGGTTCGTTGGCTGGGCGGAGAAAGGCGGCCAGCGCATCGTCTTCGCCCGCCTCGAGATCGGTGCCAAGAAATCGGCCGAGGCAAAGGGGCCGGTTGTCCGGGCCCTCTTCCTCAAGGAGCTGGCGAAGCTGATGGAGCGGAAAACTCAGTAGCGCTTGCGGAACAAGCCGCGCGCATCATAGGCGTCCGCTGCTTCCTCCAGAAAATCCGCAATCGATCCCGCGCCGAAATTCATGCGCAGCTCCTCGGCACGCCGGCGCAGAGCCTGCGAGTTGTCCGAGCGGCCAGGGCGCAACAGTTCATAGGTGGACATCAGGACATCCTGGGGAACACACGCGAGTTCCGCCGCCCTTTCAAGATTCCTGGCCAGAGGGCCGCGCCCGACGGCTTCGGCTATCCCGGCCTGGAGCCGCAGGGTCTCTGGCGTGATCGCCACATCCTCGGCGGTTATCCGACCCTTGACCACGGCATCGAGCGTCATATCCGCAAGCCTGTGGCCGCGGGGCGTGGCAACGCTTTCGGGGATATTTTCTGAGAGCGGGTAGATGTCTTTGGGTTTCTTGCTCATGCGCCCCCCTCTCCCCTTACAGCCATGACATCCATGGGCTCCGCGATAGGGTCCACAAGCTCGGTTTCGAGCGCATGGAGCAAGGCGACGCGGACATGGAAGCGCGCGCCCAGCGCCTCGCCGCGCACCGGTACGATAACAGGCTCCGGCCTTTCGCCGTGGGTGTAGCGGGCGGCATTGCGGCCAAGAGCCCTATAGTGATCGAGGCTGATCAAGGGTGCGTTCGAGAAAAGCTCAAGATTGAGATGCGGAAGCCGGTCGGCCTGGTGGATGACGGCGGTTCCCTTGGCCTGGATGCCGATGGAAATGCCGGAGCCCGAGAGCCTTGCCGCGGTCAGCCCCAGGAAGGACGTATCGGCCGTGTGCAATATCCTGACGATGCGCGCCGTGCCGCCTCCCTCTCCAATGCCCGAAACCAGCGCCTTGACCACTTGCCCTAGTGAATGGCCGGCCGTTGTCTGATGCAGCCTCAAGGCAAAGGCCGGACTCACACCGATGACGACTTCATGCGGGTCTCGACCATGTTGCGCAGGGCCGATCGGCTTCAACCGGAATGCATCGTCGGTCCCCTTAGCTTCCGCCGCCAGGACCCTGTCGCGCGAGAGAACGCCTCTGATGTTCTGCACAGCCCTCCAGCGCTCCGGCGCCATCCGATATCCCGTCCCCGGCCCTTGGTAATCATTGGGCGTATTGACGGCACTCATGACGTGGGCATCGCGAATGATCGCCGAGGTCTGCAGATAGTCCCCCGATACACGCTGGCGCAGCATGAACAGGAGGTTTTCCGCCTCATCCGCAAATCCGCGCCTGGCCAGCGCCTTTACGACATCGAGTGCGGTGATGCCCCGCCGTTTGATGGCCTCACTGATCGCGCTCGCTTCGCCGGCGGAGAAGCTTGAGGTCTCGTCCGATCCCGAGGCGAAGACGACCGAGGAACGCATTGGTTGCGTGACGCTGGCAAGCCCCAGTTCATCGAGCACCGCCGAAAGGGCCTCGGTGGCCCGCAGCCTGAGCCCCAGGATCGCGTCCTCGCTCACCGGCACGAGACCGCCATCCGCCTCGAGGTCGCGCTGCAGCACCAGATAGTCCTCGATCTCCTCGCCATTGAACAAGGACGCATTGAAGGAATTATCGTATTTCTTGACCGACCCGAAGCCGGAGCAGATCAGGTCAGACCCCGCCATCAGATAGGGAGTGATCTTGGCGCCGACGCGGATTTCGGATTCGCTGATGCGCGTGTCGTTGCCCGACGCACATTCGAGTCCGAGCCAGACAGCTAGCAGATTCTCCGCCATGAGTTCGCGCACGCCGCCCGCCATAGAGGCGGTGAGCGGGGCTCCGTCTATGCCGCCATTCTGCGTGCCCTGGACACCCATGGCGCGCTGCAGGCACAGGCAGCGGGCTTCGAGATAGAGAAGCGAGCGCTTCTCGTGATGTCCCATCAGCAATTCGGCGGCGGCGCCCGAGGTGCAGCGCGCCTTGATGCCGCGCGAGGCATAGGCGGCCGTCAGGAAGGCCTTCGACCACGGCGTGTCGTCGCCATCGATGAAGGCTCGCTCGGTGCCATAGACTGAAACGGTCTCGGCATAGGAGGCAAGGCCTGCGAAGCCGATCTGAAGTTCTTCGGCCTCCTCGATCGAGCATTGGAACAGGACGCCGCCACGGCCGACTGCCGCGCCCACCGTGCAGGCGAGCGCGTTCGACCAGGCATTGCCCGCCACCCGCATGGTGGTTTCGATCTCGTCGAACCCCAGAGCCACCGCCGTCGCCGCATCGGCGGCGAGCTGAAGCGGATCATCCTTCGCATTGGTCACATGCGCCTGGTTGCCGGGTGCCTTGCGCTGCCGCATCTTCGAATAGGCAAAGGTGATCTCGAGGGCCGAAAGTTTTGCGACGACATCCGCGAGCTTGGCGGGCGTCATGCCGCGCGCCAGTCTTTCGACCTCGGGGCGCGGCACATTGATGTCGACCAGCATGCGGGCAATGGCCAGCGAATCCATCTGCATCGCCGTCTTCGCCACTTCGAGATCGAGATGATGGCGGGCAATGAACATGTCGATGATGTCGAAATCAGCCGTCCGGCGTCCGTCCATGGAAATGAGCTTGCCGTCGATGATCTCGACCGCGGGCTTCGGGTCATGCGGGCTGGCGAAGACGACGAAGCCGTTCTCGGCATCCTCCACCGCGAAGCGGTCCAGATTGAGAGGCCGCTCCTCCCATTCGGCGAAACGGCGCCAGCGGTTGGTGGCAGATGAGCTCTTGTTCATGCGGCAATGCCGGGTTTGAGGGCGATCCGCCATGAATACAACAAATCGCCCCCTTGGGGAGCAGTCACGTGCGGCGCAGGCGATTGGCCAGGATGACCAGCAGAATGCCGGGAATGAATACGACCGTGGCGATCGCCGGATAGAGTGGCGACGAGCCGATGGCGATGCCGGAAAAGATGAAGGTCGGCAGCGTGCGGGTCGAGCCGGCCAGGCTGTAGGTCAGGTAGAAATTCCCCCAGCTCAGAAGGAACGCGAAGATGGCCGCCGAGAAGCTTTCACTTGCCGTTCAGTCAAAATCCGGCCATTTGAAAGCACAAAAACAGACTTGCGGTCGCCATATTGGCGTGGTGTTTTCCGGTTCGACCAGACCGGGAGGCATTACGTGCTGCGCATCGCTGCGACCGCATTCTTCATTCTTGTGACCCCGTTTCACGCTTTCGCCGAGAAACGCGTCGCCCTGGTGATGGGGGCGGACGACTACAAGACCATCCGGCCGCTCGGCAATGCGGTCAATGACGCGCTCGCCATCGAGAAGACGCTGGAGACGCTGGGCTTCGAGGTCACGCTCGAATCGAACCGCGATCTCAAGCGCATGCGGCGGGCGCTCGAGGACTTCCGCGAGGATGCGGCGGGCGCCGATGTGGCGCTGGTATTCTTTGCCGGTCACGGAGTCGAAATCTCGGGTCAGAATTTCCTGCTGCCCATCGACGCCAAGGCCGAGACCACCGACACGCTCAGATCCTCCGCGCTGCCCCTCGATGAAGTCCGCGCCACCATTGCCGAGATCGGCAAGATCGGCCTCATCATGCTCGACGCCTGCCGCAATGACCCGTTCGGCGGCGGCAGTGCCGACGGATCGAGCCGCGGTGCCAGCATCGTCGAGGAGCCGAACGCCCCGCTCGACGTGCGGCCCGGCCTCGGCCGCATGGGCCGCGCCGAAAATGTGCTCTTCGCTTTTTCAGCGGCACCCGGAGCGACAGCATCCGACGGTCAGGGCGCCAACTCTCCCTTCACCACGGCACTCGCCAAGTATCTGGGCACCGAGGGCATCGAGATCCGCTCGGCCCTTACTCTCGTTCAGCAAGAGGTCTATGACCAGTCGCGCGGCAACCAACTGCCCTATATCGAGAATGGCCTGCCCAGGCTGTTCTTCGCGGCAACGACTGCCGGCGCCCTGCCGGAGCGCGAACGGCTGCTTCTCGCCATGGCGGATGTCACGCCGGATCTGCGCGATGAGGTCGAGCGCCTGGCCAGGGAAAAGGATATGCCATTGGCGCCCCTCTACGGCGCGCTGATCTCGTCTGACGCCGCGGCCCTGACGCTGGAGCAGCGCACCCGAAAGCTCGCTGATGCCGCCGACGCTTTCGTGGCGACGCGCAATCAGATGCGAACACTCGCCTCCGCCGATCCGTCGGTGGCCAAGCTCCGGCAGGAAGCGGAACAGCAGCTGGCGCTTGGCGCCTTCGATACGGCGCGCGGCAAGCTCGCCGAAGCGGCGGCCATCGACTCCAGCTCACGCGACACGCTGAAGACGAACTTCCTCGAGCGCACGCTGTCGGAGGCGGCCACGCATGCGATCAGCGGCGGCGCCTCGCGCGCCGATCTCAAATACGATCTCGCCATTGCCAGCTATGAGCGGGCCGCCGCCCTCTATGGCGAGGTCGCCGGCGAGAAGCTGCCTGAGGAGCAGCGCGAGCAACAATTTCGGACGCTCGATGCCCTGGGCGATCTCTATGTGACGGTCGGCGACCTGGCGAAAGCGCGCATAGCCTTCGAAACCGGGCAGTCGGTTGCAACCGGTCTCATGGCGACTGAGCCGGGCAATCGGAACTGGAAGGACCGATTGGCCCTCAGCACGCTCAAAATGGGCGACGTGCAGCGCGACCAGGGCGATTCGAAAGGCGCTCTCCTCTCCTATGAAAGCGGACTCGAGCTGCGCAAGGACCTTGCCATGGCCGAACCGGGCGATGCCGCGGCGCGCGGCCGCGAGGCGGCCGCTTATCTGAAGGTCGGCGCTTTGCACAAACTGCAAGGCAATCCGGACAAGGCGCTCGCGTCCTATGAAGCCAGCCGCGACATCGTCGAAGGGCTGGCCACCGGCGATGCGGCTAATGACGACTGGCAGACCACCCTGGCCCGCAGTCACCGGCTGATCGGCGAGATCCAGCAGGATGGCAAGAAACTTCCCGAAGCGCTCGCGTCCTATCAGGCGAGCCTCGACATCGCGAGAAAATTGGCCGAAGCCCGGCCGGACGACGCCCTGCGGCAGTTCGATCTGGCGATCGCCTATGGGGCAATGGGATCCGCGCAGCTCGACCAGGTCTGGGCGCAGAAGAAATACAATGACGGCGGCGGCAAGAATGCTCTGGCCTCGCTCGAAGCCGCGGCCGATATCATCAAGCGGCTCGTCGCCGCCGATCCCAGGAACATGGCCTGGCAGAACGGCCTTGCCGGCATCCTGGAGAAGATCGGCGAGACGACCTATTTCGGCGACAATGTCATCACCAAGGAGGATGCCGAGAAGTCTCTCGCGGCCTATACATCAGCCATCGAAATCCGCGAAACCCTTGTCAAGTCCGATCCGGCGAACAAGGTATGGGTCGCAGATATGGTGACTTCTTATGAGAAGATGGCCACCTGGTACCAGTTCGTTCCCGACGATGTGACCGCCATTGGCTACAGCAAGAAGGCGCACGAGTCCGTGCTCAAGCTCGCGGCGCTCGACCCCGAGAACGTGGACTGGCAGCGCAACGCCACCCTCTATCATGCGAAGCTCGCGGGATCCTATATCCAGCTCAAGGACTATGCGAATGCTTTGGCCTATGATCAGGCGGGGCTCGCTTACGCAATGAAGGTCGCCGACGCACATTCCGACAAGCAGATCTACCAGAGCGACGTCATCATGTTCCACGGCCGGGTTGGCTTCGACAAAAGCAAGCTCAATGACTGGCAAGGATTCTTTGCGCAGAACGACCTGAAGCTTGTAGCCGCAAAGACTTTCAGCCAGCGCTTCCCGGATAACCCGAACAGCCTGCGAGACCTGTATCAATCCTACATGGATGTCGCCGACACCTATACGAAGAACTCTCCGGACCATGCGTTGAAACTCTTCGAAGCGGCGAGAAGCTCGGCCCAGAAGGCTTCCGGTCTCGAACCCAAGAACCCGGAATTCCTCTATGCCGTCTATCAGACATACGTCAAAAGCGGTTATGTGTTCGAAGAGCAAGGCGACAGGGCGGGCGCGCTCAAGGCCTACGAGACCGCTCTCGCCACGATCGAGGGAGCGGTTACGCTGAAGCCCGATGAGATCACCTACACCGCCAGCAAGGATCACGCCCTTGCCCGGATAGCCGGCCTTCGTAACTAGAGCACGATCCGAACAAGCGGCTCCGGCGCTCTGGCACTCCGTTCCGGTCATGATATGGTGAGCTGAACAGGGAGGAGCTGGTGTGGATTGACAGGCGACTGCCGTCGTTCCGGCGGTATCCGGGCTATGGGTTCGTGGCAGCGGCGGTGTTTGTTATTATTGCTGCCCTCCTCAAGTTCGCCATGCCCGGCATGCAGCCCTTCCTCACCCTCTATCCTGCTGTGCTCCTCAGCGCCTTCGTCGGAGGTCGCAAGGCCGGCCTCGCGGCGCTTGTCGCCTGCACCGGTCTGGCCGCCTATTTCCTCACCACATCGGGATCAGGCGATTCCACCGGCATATGGGCCATCGCCGCCATCATCGGCTTCATTATCGTCTGCGGACTTATCCTCTTCGTGATCGATCTTCTCGACAAGTCGATCCAGCGGCTCGAAAAGGAGAGACGCTCGCTTGAGCTCGAAAGGCGCCGCCTCGAGCTCGCTTTCAAGGCCGCTGACATGGCGAGCTGGGAAATCAAACCGGACGGAACGCTGATCTGGGATGATAATTTCTACCGCCTGATCGGGCTGGACCCGGCCGTGGACGCGCCAGCCGTCGAGCGGTTCCTGACCATGGTGCATCCAGAGGATCGCGCCCGCATGAGCGAGGCACGCAGCCGCATGAAACAGGGCGAGGCGCCGCCGCCACGCGATGAATATCGGTTCTACCGCCCGGATGGACGCATGATCTGGCTTGAGAATCACCGAGTCTCGGTGGATCGGGACGGTCGTCATTTTATCGGCATCACCCAGGATACGACGCGCCGCAAGAAAACCGAGAAGCGTATCACCATGCTGATGCGCGAACTCGCGCATCGGGTAAAGAATCAGTATGCCGTCATCCTGGCGATGATCCGCGAGACGAACAAGCAGGCGCGCTCACCGGATGAGTTCGAGGCTCTGATCCAGTCGCGCATCAGCGCGTTGTCGCGCTCGCACGACCTGCTCGTGCATGGCGACGGCGAAACCGCCGACCTGCACAGCCTGGTCATCGCTCATCTGGACAGCTTCGGCGTGCGGGACAGGCTCGAAACCCGGGGACCGGAAGTGCAGCTGTCGGCTGTCGCGGCGCAGTATCTCGGCATGGCCTTTCATGAGCTTGCAACCAACGCCAGCAAGCACGGCGCCTTCTCCGTGCCGGAGGGCCGGGTCAGCGTAACATGGTCCATCGACGGTGAGCCCGATGCCCGTGTTCTGACGCTGCGATGGGAGGAGATCGGCGGACCAAAGGTTGACGGCGAGCCTGGCACAGGCTTCGGCACCAAGGTCCTCGAGCAGCTCACCCCGGCGGCTCTGCGGGGCGAAGCGTCGATCGGACGGAAGACCTCAGGTCTCGTCTGGGAGATCAAGGCGCCGCAAAGCGGATTCGACGGCAGCTGATGATTCTGCGTTTCATCGCTGGCCAGCAATATCATGATGACAGGTTCTGACACGAGCCGCATGTAGGTTTCATTCTACACCGCAGGGCCAGCACCGATCCGTAAGACACCGAGGAACTGGGCTGCCCTGGCGGAGTTTATGAAAGATTTCAAGTGAGGCGTCGCTATGAGACTTCTGCTGAACAGGCTTTCGCGCTGGTTCCACTCCTTCGATGAGGACCGGGAGCTTCCCATGGTTGTCATCCGGGCTCCGGAAGACGGTGGGCGCGTCGGCATGATTGGGTGGTACTGAATGCTATGCGAATACGGTGGCGCACTTCGAGCACATGAATAGCCGGCGCAAGACGATGCGGAATCCGATTCAATTCGGCGCAAATTTCGTGAACTCCGCCGATGCTCTCGACTCGCTCAACGAACGCACATGAAGAGTTTGCGCGTGTTCAAGCGCTGGTTACATTTAGATTCAGTCTCGCTGAGTTAACCTTTAAAGCGGACAACAGCAATCGTGGAAAAATGTCATCAGTAAATTAACTGCGGTAAAAGCGCCGAAGGTTTAATGCATCCTTAATGCCACAACAGAACGGCACGGGTGGTGTCAGATGCGTAGCAGCAAGGAAGCTCCTCTAAGTTCTCCGACTGAAATACTCTCCGTCTCAACTCTCTATTTCCTGTTTGCCTGGCTTTCCCTCAACTTCACCAACAATGCCGGTCAAGTCGCCTCGGCATGGCTCGCCAATGGCGTGCTGCTCGGCTATCTCCTGACCACCCATCGCTCGCATTGGCGCAAGCTCATCATCGGTTGCCTGATCGCCAACTCACTGGCCAACGCCGGCGCCGGCAATGACCTGATTAAGGCAGTGATGTTGAGCGCCTGCAACATGGCCGAAGTCGCCATTCCAGCCCATGTGCTCGGCGGGCGGCTGCGCAACAGAAGCACCATCATCAACTGGGCCTTTGCACAGAAATTCCTGCTCTATGCCGTCGTCCTGGGACCCGCCTTTGCCGGATCGCTGGCAGGTGTGACGCTCTCGGCGCTCGAATCGGCCAACAGCAGCGAGATATTCAAGATTTGGTTCATGGCCGATGCGCTCGGCATCGCTCTGGTGACGCCGCTGGCCGTCTCTTTGCGGCGGTCGGGCATCAGCGCGATACGAGACAAGGAAGGCCTGGTCTACATGATCCTGTGCCTTGGCCTGGTCGGCGCCGCCACGGCGGCGGTATTCGCGCAATCGCGCTATCCGCTGCTATTCGTCATCATGCCTTTCCTCGTTTTTGCCGCTTTCCGGTTGGGACTCGCCGGGCTGTCGGTTGCCTATGTCATTTGCGGCGGCATCGCGCTCGCCTTCACCAGCGCCGGTAGCGGACCGATGTTACTCATCGCCGACGCGACCGCCGGCGACCGGCTGCTCCTGGTGCAGTTGTTCATTCTGTTCGTCGAGGTCTCGACCATTCCCGTCGCGCTGGCGCTCGAATCGCGGCTGCGGCTCGAATCGCAACTGGCCACGGCCAATGCGCGGCTCGAGCATCTGGCCGGCACGGATGCTTTGACAGGCCTGCCCAATCGCCGTTCCTTCGACCGCGCCTATGAACGCGAATGGGCCATCGCGGCCCGGGCGAAAGCCCCGCTCGCGGTCGCCATTATCGATGTCGATCACTTCAAGGCCTTCAACGACACCTATGGCCATATCGCCGGCGACGATTGCCTCACCCGGCTCGCCGAGATCCTGTCCAACACGCTCTTCCGACCAGGCGATTTCGTCGGGCGCTATGGCGGCGAGGAGTTCGTCATCGTCCTTCCCGGCACGGACATGGCAGGGGCGGAAAAGGTCTGCGAAAGAGTCAAGGAAATCGTCTCAGCCGCTAATCTTCCGCATGAGGCAAGCCCCATCGACCACGTCACGGTCAGTGTCGGCTTCGCCAGCCTGACGCCCGACAGCCAGCTCAGCAGGAGCCAGTTGCTGGAAGCGGCCGACGCGGCGCTCTATTCGGCGAAATCAAGCGGACGCAACCGGATAGCGCAGCCGCCCGCCGAACAGACCCAAGTCGTCAGGGGCCTCAAGACGCCGCTGCCGATCCTCGTTCCGGCGCTACAGACCACGCATTAGCTTCGGTCGGCAAAGCGCTTATTGTCATTCGTTAAAAGGCACCTCCTAAGACATCGGGCTTCCACCCTGTTTCCTCGGAGAGAGGCTCCCACCGCCCTTGCCCATGGTTAACGCGACCTCTTGGATTTTCAGTCCGAGGCTTTCGATGCATTAGCACCTCGGATGGTAAATGCCACGGCAGGAGGACGTTTTCCATGAAAACGGCGGTCGCGCTCACATCCTGTTATTCCCCCGGGGAGCTTGCCATCAAGGGCAGGCATTTCGGCCAGATGCTGCAATCGATCGAATTGCTGCATCGCCGTTTCCTCGACGTCATCACTGCGGAACTCGGCAGGCGCGGCAAGGCCTTGAGCTCGGTGCAGGCCCTGATCCTCAGCCAAGTCAGCGACAAGCCGATTTCACTGGGTCAGCTCCTGGCGCTTGGCCACTATGAAGGGACCAATCTCAGCTATAATGTCGGCAAGCTGGCTGAAAGCGGCTACGTCACTCTTTCGCGCCCGCAATGGGACAAGCGATCGAGCCTCATTGAGCTCACCCCCGAAGGTCGCGATGTGGCGCACCTGATATCGCAAGCCCTCGCAGGCCATGCCGGATCGCTGGCAACGGTTGGCATCACCGGCACTGAGCTGTCGCTCGTCACCGACACGCTGAGGAGTCTCAACCGACAGTGGTCGGGCTGACCGCCGCAGCCGCCGAGGCGACAAAGCGAGGCCAACGCCACGGTGCATCCCTATCTCTTTTGGTTGACGGCGTTGACTATCCCGGACCATTCGTCGGTATCGAAAGCCGGCAGGATCAGCGGATCAACATGGCCGTCGCGGCGCGCGGTGAGGACATACTGCATCATCCGTGCTTCATCGGGCATCTCGAAGATCTGCACGAAATCATAGATCCCCATGGTGGCATGGAGGCTGATGCTGCGGCCGCCGAGCTTCTCGACGCGCTCCCTGCTGATACGTCCGCGTTCCGGCGAGTTGGGCAATTCGTCGAGACCGCGCTGGGTAAGGCGCATGAGCGAAATGAAATGAGGCATTCTGTCTCTCTTGTTGACGAGTGCGGAGGCTCAGAAATTCCATCCAGTCTTGCGGTCAGGATTTCAGGCCGGCGATGACGTCTCTCGTCGAGGCGACGACGCCGAATATGCCGTCCTCCACCGTCACCATGTGGATGGCCGCCTCGTGGGCATACTGATCGCCGCTGGCGCACGCATCCTCGATGAGCAGGTTCTGGAAATTGCGGTCCTGCGCCTCGCGCAAGGTCGTGTGCACGCAGACATCGGTGGTGCAACCGGTGAACAGCAGATGGGTGATGCCGCGGGCGCGCAGCACATGCTCGAGGTCGGTATGGGTGAAGGCGCCATTGGCGGTCTTGTCGATGATGATATCGCCCGACCGCACATCGACCTCGGGAACGATCTCAAAGCCGGGCGACGAGCGCAGCAGGACTTCGGTTCCCTCAAGACCCGCACGGCGGCGGCGCCACAACTCATAGGGCGTCATGTCGGCGCGGTCGGCCCGATAACCCTGGCGCGTATGCACGATGGTGCAGCCCGTCTCGCGGGCGGCGGCAATGACGGCATTCACATTGGGAATGATGGCGCGCAACGGTGAAGGATCATAGCCCTTGCGGGCGAAATAGCCGTCGGACGACAGGAAATCGACCTGCAAGTCAATCACCAGCAAGGCGGTGGCGGCGGGGTTGAGATGGCCGTCATAGGGGTAGTTGAAAGGCCTGGCTGGAATGGGCATCGCACGCATCCTCAAGATGATGCACGAAGCCTAGCGAAGCCCCTTCATGTTGACAAACTATTTGGATTATTCAATTTTCATTCAGAATGACTAAACAATTAAATGGCCTCAACCGCCTCGAACTTGGCTATCTGCGAGCCTTCGAAGCCGTTGCCCGCCTCGGCCATGTCGGGGCCGCCGCAGTCGAACTCAATCTGACCGCCGGCGCCGTCAGCCAGCAGATCCGCAAGCTTCAGTCATCCCTTGAGGTCGAGCTGTTCGAGCGTGAGGGCCGGCGCATCAGGCTCACGCCGCGCGGCAGTGAGCTGCGGCGCACGGTTGCCGTGGCCCTCGATGATCTCGGCGCCTGCGTGAACACCCTCGCGGCGAAGCCGGCACTGAAGCAAGCCGACACCTTGCGCCTGTCGGTGCCGCCTGCTCTGGGTGTGGCGTGGCTCACCTCTGCGATGTTCGACTTTTGCACGACCTCCGGCCTTGCCACCTTCCGGATGACGACCGCCCTGGACATGGCGCAGATAGACTGGCGGCAGACCGATGTCGCCGTCACCTATGGCACGCCACCGAAGGAAGGCTTTGCCTGGCGGTTGATCGCCACCGTGAGGTTGCGGCCGATCTGCAGTCCTTCGCTGCTCAACTCGGCAAAAGGACTTCGTTCCTTGACCGACGTCGTCGACCAGTGGCTGCTGCATGAGGATGACGGCACTGAATGGCGGCGCTGGCTCGCCGCCGCCAAGGTCGGGCGCGCGCCCCAATACAATGCTTATTTCGGCACGCTGATGATGGCGATTGCCGCGGCGCTCGAGGGTCGCGGCCTCGCCCTGGTCAGCGATCTCCTGGCGCAGGACTATCTGCGCTCGGGCCGGCTGGTGCGTCCCTACAACACCGGCGTCGAAGCCACCCGCAGCTACTACTGCATCTGTCCCGAGGCCCGTGTGCACGAGCCGCTGATAGAGCGTTTCATGGAGTGGATCACGTCGGCCAGCCAGCTCGACGTCGCCTAGATCACGACGAGTATTATCGATCCAAACTCATAAACGTGATCGATCCATATATGAGGAGGGCGGCCTAGCCGCCCCTGACTTCATTGATTGAACGGCAACAGGCCGTTGAGAAAGAAACTGGCGCCCACGCGGATGACGAAGGCGTCATCGAGCTCGATTTCCTCTCCCGGATTGGCATCGAACCAGCCGCTGACATCCGCTTCCTCACCGAAGAAGTAATAGAGGCCTTCGGCGCGCAGGCTCACATTATCCGAAATGGCCAGCTCGGCACCGCCGCCGACAACACCGCCAATGTCGTTGAAATCTTCCTCGTCATGATTGGGGCCCTGGTCGGCCTCGACGCTCGCGTCGACGAAAGCAATACCGCCAGTGGCATAGATCAGCAGATTGTCCATGGCCAAGCCGGCGCGCGCCCTGATGGTCGCGAGGTACTCGACGTCGCCGGAAAAACTGTCGCTGCCGATTACCTGCTCATTGGCCTCGTCATCGAAGCCCGTCCAGGTGAAATCGGCTTCCACGCCCAGAACCAGCGAGTCCATCTGGGTGTTGTAGCCAATATGGCCTCCCCCGACGATGCCGCTCAAATCCAATTCGCTGGCATCCATGGGGAAGTCACCGTCGGTGCAATCCGCGCACCCGTCCATATTGGCTTCGCCATAGCCGACATGGGCGCCAATATAGAGGCCACTCCAGTCATGGAGGACCGGCTCGCTGACATCCGCGGCATTGGCAGCGGTTATGGTGAAACCGGCCAGCGCCATCGCGGCAACCGTCGAAAGCAGTGTCCGTCTGAAGGTCATATTTCCCCTACCCGCAACCAATGCACAAAGTAGCATCGAAGCTTCCCGTCGGGAAGAATACCGTATGTGTCGTCGAATGGCGACCTGGTCCGACACAGCCGTTCGCCTTTCTCGAGATAGTGTTTATATTTCAAATAATTAAGCGCTCCGCGGGGGGCGGTTGAGGAAAGAGTGTATTTTTGCAACAGTTGCGGAAAATCACCGCCAGGGATCGTGGCTGGCCGTGTCGGCGGACCAGGTTTCGGCGAGCCGGGAGTTCGGCGGATCGCGCAGATTCGCGATGCGGCCGCCCTCAGCCACGGTCGATATCGCGCCGTCCCATGACGATGACATCGCGCGTTTCGTAGCCGAGCGCCTCATAGAAGGCCCGCACATCCTCATTTTCGGACCGGATGTTGAGATTGACCGCCCAGACCCCCTTGGCCCTGAGCCAAGCCTCGGCGGCACGCACCGTCGCCTTGCCGAAGCCCTTGCCCTGGAATGCCGGTGCCACCGACAGATAGTATAGCCACCCACGATGGCCGTCATGGCCCACCATGACGGAGGCAATGACTGTGCGGTCCTCGACACCAAGGAGAATGTCGGCGTTCTCCCTGCCGCGGGCGAAATCGATATCGCGCCTTGCGTCATTCCACGGCCGCACCAGGCCACATTGCGTCCACAAGGCGACGACAGCACCGATATCGCCGCTCTCCATCGGCCGGAAGAAGATCACGACGGCAATACCTTGTTGGGATTGAGGATGCCTTTGGGATCAAATATCCGTTTCACATCCCGCATCATCTCGAGTTCCACAGGCGATTTGATCTTGCGCATCAGATCGCGCTTCAGACGGCCGATGCCGTGCTCGGCGCTGATCGAGCCGCCATGCTTGAGCACGACATCGAAAACCACATCGTTCATCGCCTGCCACCGGGCGAGAAAGGCCTGCTTGTCCATGCCATCGGGCTGACTCACATTGAAATGCAGATTGCCGTCACCGATATGGCCGAAAGGCATCGGCCGCGCCCCTGGCATGAAGTTCCGGACGGCGGCGAGCGCGGCTTCGACAAAGGCGGGCAATTCGGAGATCGGCACCGATATGTCATGTTTGATCGAGCCGCCTTCGCGCTTCTGCACTTCGACAATGGCCTGACGAATGAACCAAAGGTCCTTGCGCTGTGCTTCCGACCGGGCGACCGTCGCGTCGAGCACGATGCCCTGCTCCGCCGCCTCGCCCAGAATCTCGGTGAGGAGGTCGTCGAGATCACCAGAGCCCGACAGTTCGACGAGCACATACCAGGGCGCGGCCGCGACAAAGGGATCGCGGACCTGGAAATGCCTCATGGTGAACTCGAAACCGTTGCGCGGAAAAAGCTCGATGGCGGTGACGCGACCGCTGCTCCTTTGCCGTGCCAGCCCCAACAGCTCGAGGGCTGACTTGACCGATGGCAGGGCCACGAAGGCAGTGGCGCGGTCGCTTGGATGCGGAAACAGTTTGAGCACCGCCGCGGTGATGACGCCGAGTGTCCCTTCGGCGCCAATGAAGAGGTTCTTCAGGTCATAGCCGGTATTGTCCTTGCGCAGGCTCCTGAGCCCGTTCCACACGCGCCCATCGGCAAGCACGACTTCAAGGCCGAGACACAGATCGCGGGCATTGCCATAGGCCAGGACACCCAGGCCCCCGGCATTGGTGGAGAGATTGCCGCCGATGCGGCAGGACCCTTCGGATTCGAGACTCAAGGGGAAGAGGCGTCCCGCCTTCTCGGCTTCGTCCTGGACAGTCTTGAGCGTCACACCGGCATCGACGGTGATGCTGTTGTTCACGGCATCGACGGCGCGAATGCGCGTCATACGGTCGAGCGACAGCACCACTTCGTCGCCGCTCTCGAACGGGATCTGGCCGCCGACAAGGCCGGTATTGCCGCCTTGCGGAACGATCGCGGTCTCCGTCGCATGGGCGATGGCCAGGATCTTCGATACTTCCCCGGTCGAGGCGGGCCGCAGCACGAGTGGCGACTTGCCGGTCCATATCTCGCGCCATTCGGTCATATAGGCCGTCATCTCGCCCGGATCGGTGATGGCATATCGGCCACCGACCACGGCGGTGAGGCGGGCCAGAGTCTGGGCGGAGGGTTTGGTCGTCATGTGCTCTCGGTTGGTGCTCTGGGGGCCGCCGCGCGCTTCAGCCGGTCATTGATGGCCTCGCCGAGGCCGGTATGCGGGATGGGAGCCACCGCGATGGTCTCGACCCTCGTCGCGTCGATCTCATGCAGCAGACGGAAAAGATTGGCCGCCGCCTCGATGAGATCACCGGAAGCCGAGAGATTGAAGGCGGCGCCGGTTGCCTTGCCGAAAGCGAGATAGGTCTCACCCGGCCTTGCGGCCTCGGCATCGAGGCGAAGTCTGGCCTTCGGCGCATAGTGGCTTTCCAACTGGCCGGGAGCCGAGGGCTTTTTGGCATCCCCCTTCAGCGGAAGCCTGTGACCCAGCACGCTCTCGATCTCCTCACGCGCCAGGCCACCGGGCCGAAGCAACGCGGCGCGACCGCCGATGAAGCCGACAATGGTCGATTCGAGCCCGATCGCGGATGAGCCACCGTCGAGCACGACGCTGACCTTGTCGCCGAGCCCGGCTCTCACATGCGCCGCTGTGGTCGGGCTGATGCGCCCGGATGGATTGGCGCTCGGCGCCACGACCGGCCGGCGCACCGCCTTGAGCAAGGCCTGCGCCAAGGGATGCTTGGGCACCCGGATGGCCAGCGTGGGAAGGCCCGCGGAGGCGAGGAGCGACACCGGGCAGCTCTTGCGGCGCGGCACCACCAGAGTGAGAGGCCCCGGCCAGAACAGCTTGGCCAACTCGCTCGCCTCCGGGCTGAACTCGCCCAGGGCGACCGCGTCTTCCAGCGTGGGCACATGGACGATGAGGGGATTGAAGCTCGGCCGGCCCTTGGCCGCGTAGACCTGGGCGACGGCCTTGTCCTGCGTCGCGTCGGCGCCGAGCCCATAGACGGTCTCGGTCGGAAAGGCGACGAGCTTGCCTTCGATCAGAGCCTCGGCGGCATGGGTGACGGAATGGGTCAGTTGCGCTTCCCGGTTGCATTTGAGGGAGGGTCTCTATAGCAGCTTGGCAAGGATGACGTCACCAAAGGCTGCACTTTAATCATACCGGCACCTTCCGCGGCCCCGGCCTCAAGGCTGCGGTGGATGCAACCCTGCCTCGCTTCTGCGGCATCGATTTCGGCAGCAACGGCGGGCCCGGCGCCGACGACTCGATATTCGCCGGCCATGAGGCGTCCGGTCCCGATCACCGCGGAGATGACCGGTCAGTTGACCTGAAACCCGATTTGTTTCTAAGCCAGTGACCATGACGACATTGCTGATCCACCATCACGCAAGCCTCGCCCATGAAAACCCGCCGGGCCATCCGGAGCGGGTCGACCGCATCAAGGCGATCAACCAGATCCTGTCGCATTCGCATTTCAAGCCCTTGAAGCGCCGGCAGGCGCCCCTGGCGCAGGATGAAGATATTCTGCGCGCCCATCCCGACAGCTATCTGAACCAGATCCGCGAAGCAGCCCCGGAAGAGGGTTTCGCGCAAATCGACATGGACACGTTCATGTCGCCAGGCTCGCTCGAGGCAGCGCTCAGGGGGGCGGGCGCCGCTGCCGCCGCCGTCGATGCCGTATTCGGCGGGGAAGCCGACAACGCCTTCTGCGCCATGCGCCCGCCCGGCCATCACGCCGAGGCGCGCCGCGCCATGGGCTTCTGCCTGTTCAATAATGCCGCGATCGCGGCCCTCTATGCGCGCGAGCGCTATGATGCCGAACGTGTCGCGGTGGTCGATTTCGACGTCCATCATGGCAACGGGACGCAGGATATCTTCTGGGCCGACGGCGACCTCTTCTATGGCTCGACCCACCAGATGCCGCTTTATCCCGGCACGGGTGCCGCATCGGAAACCGGAGTCGGCAATATCTTCAATGCACCCTTGCGCGATGGAGACGGCGGGCCTGAGTTCCGAAGCGCCATGAGCAACATCATCCTCCCGGCGCTCGACGCCTTCGGGCCCGATCTGGTGATCATATCCGCCGGCTTCGACGCGCATCGCGCGGACCCTCTGGGCGGGCTCGAATTCACCGAGGAGGACTTCGTCTGGGCGACGCTCAATCTCATGGAGGTCGCCGACAAGCATGCCGAGGGCCGCGTTGTATCGGTGCTCGAGGGCGGCTATGACATCCGGGCGCTCAGCGCCTCGGTCGCCGTCCATGTCCAGGCTTTGATCCGGGGCAGCGGCGAGCGGACACTGTTTGACCACGAGGACGATCACGATGGCCAATGACAAGACCCAGATCACGGGCATGAATTTCGAGACGGCGCTGGCCGAGCTTGAGGATATCGTCGAGAAGCTCGAATCCGGCAAGGTCGACCTCGAATCCTCAATCGCCATCTATGAGCGTGGCGAGGCGCTCAAGAAGCACTGCGAGAAGCTGCTCAAGGATGCCGAAGCGCGCATCGAGAAGATCACGCTCAAGGCGGACGGCACGCCTTCCGGCACGGAACCTCTGGACGCGGGTTGACCAGGACTCGGCTCGACGAGGCACTGGTCGGGCGCGGTCTCTATCCGACGCGGTCCAGGGCAAGAGATGCGATCCTGCGCGGCACGGTGACGGTCGACGGCAGCACGGTCACCAAGCCGGCCCAACTCATCAAGGCAGACGCCGTCATTGCGCTCGCGGATGATGCGCGTGTCTACGTGTCGCGCGCCGCCCTCAAGCTCAAGACGGCGCTCGACCGATTCGCGCTTTCGCCGCAGGGGCTTCATTGCCTCGATATCGGCGCCTCGACCGGCGGCTTCACCGAAGTGCTGCTGGAACGGGGCGCCCGTCATGTGACCGCCATCGATGTCGGCCATGATCAGTTCGCGCCGACACTGCGGACCGACCCGCGCATCACGCTGTGGGAGGGGCTCAATGCGCGCGATCTCACAGGCGATCATGTGAGGGAGTCGATCCAGTTCATCGTCTGCGACGTGAGCTTCATATCGCTCAAACTCGCCTTGCCTCGGGCGCTGGAGCTTGCCGAGGCCGGCGCCGGCCTGATCGCGCTGATCAAGCCGCAATTCGAGGCTGGCCGCGACGCCCTCGGCAAGGATGGCATCGTCAAGAGCGAAACGCTGCGTCAGCGGATCTGCGACGATATCGCGTCCTGGCTCAAGGATTGGGGGTGGAGTGTGATAGGCTTGGCGCCGTCGCCCCTCAAGGGCGGGAGCGGCAACACCGAATTTCTGGTCGCGGCGGAGAAATCAGCATGACGCCTCTTGAGAGCCTCAATTATGTCGGTCGGCAAGGCGCGCGCGTCGCCTGGTTCATGGGGCATTATTTCGCCTCGCGCCGATTCCGCGCGGCGAAAGCGACGCCGGGGCGCAAGACCAGCGGAAGCGGGCCAGGGCGGAATTTCATCTTCGAGCAAATGGGCGTCCTCTTTGCCCGCGACCTCGCCAATGTCGCGAAAGGCCACTATCCGATGCCGCGCGACCGCGATGGCACCTTGCGCGACATCATCGAAACCAGCCGCCGCTATTTCGCCGACCTGCCGCTGGCGGCGGAAAGAAAGGCGCAAGGCCAGGGCACGGAAATTTACTCGTCGGAACTAGCGGAAAAGTTCCCGGCCTATTTCCTGCAGAATTTCCATTTCCAGACCGGCGGCTACCTGACCGAAGAGTCGGCGAAGCTCTATGACATGCAGGTCGAAGTACTGTTCTCAGGCACCGCCAATGCGATGCGCCGGCAATGCCTCGTTCCGATTGCCGAGTTCCTGCGCCACAAGGATCAGCGCCGGATGGCGCTTCTCGATGTCGCGTGCGGCACCGGTCGCTTTGCGCGCTTTGCCAAGGAGGCCTTCCCGCGGCTTGCCGTCACCGGCAGCGATCTGTCGGAGGCCTATCTTGAGGAAGCGCGCGGTCACGCGCGGCCCTACAAGGTCGATTTCGAGGCCGCTGCGGCAGAGGCCCTCCCCTTCGCCGACACCTCTTTCGACATCGTCACCTCGATCTATCTCTTCCATGAGGTGCCGCCGACAGTCCGTCGCGCCATCGCCACGGAGTTTGCTCGCGTGTTGAGGCCCGGCGGCCTTCTCGTTTTCATGGATTCGCTCCAGCCCGGCGACATGCCGCAAGTCGACGCCATGCTCGAAGCCTTTCCGACGAACTTCCACGAGCCTTACTACCCCTCCTATCTGGGCGAGGATCTCAATGCGATCTTCGGCGAAGCCGGATTCGAAGGAGTCGTCTCCGAGCCGGTCTTCCTCTCGAAACTGATGACGGCGGCACGACCGTAGCCGGTCGCGCGGTGGCGCCCCATATGTTCGCAATCCTGGTCGCCACGAAATGAAAAGGCGCGGGGAAACCAACCCGCGCCTCTCGCAACCCGATAGATTCCCTCAGCGTTTGGAACTGAGATAGGTCCAGGCCGCCGGGAAGGCGATGGCCGCCAGCGCCGCTTTCAGGAGATCGCCCCACAGGAAGGGATAAAGGCCAAGTTCGAGGACCTTGTCGAAGCCGGTGAAGTTCGACAGCCAGAGCAGGCCCGGTACATAGAGGATTGCCGCACCGAGTATCATGACGCCGAACATGCTGATCACGCGGCGATCATAACCCCGCTCGGCGAACCAGCCGACCAGAGCCGCAGCGAGGATGAAACCGATCAGATAGCCACCGGTCGGCCCCATGAGCACCGCGGTGCCGGCCCTGAACTCTGCGAAGACCGGCAAGCCCAGCGTGCCTTCGAGCACATAGAGCGCCAGCGTCGCAGCCCCCAGCCGCATGCCGAATGCCGCACCGACGGCCAGGACGGCGAAAGTCTGCATGGTCACCGGCACCAGCGGCAGATGGATGGTGATCTGGGCGCAAATGGCGATGAACAGGCTGCCCAGCAGCGCCAGCACGGCCTGCTTCTTCCACGATCCCGAAACCTGCCAGACGCGGCTTGCCAGTGTTGTTGTCGACGTAGTCATCTGTGCCCTCTCGTGTTTACCCCATAAGTCGGCCCGGACTATAAAGCGGGTGAGTTTGGCTCACAACCTGATCTTTAGGTCCTATGGCTTCCTTGAGTTTCGACCGAAATTTCGACATCCTGCCCGGCGTTGCGACGGTGCTTTCGCCGCTCGTCCGGCGCGTGCTGGCCGACAATCCCGGTCCGTTCACCTTCAAGGGCACGGCGAGTTTCATCGTGGGTCAGGGCGAGGTTGCGATCATCGATCCGGGCCCGGACAGCGACACGCATCTCGCCGCCCTGCTCGCCGCGGTCAAAGGCGAGCGGGTCAGCCACATTCTCGTAACGCACAGCCATCTCGATCATTCGCCCCTGGCGCGCCGTCTGCAGCGCGAGACGGGCGCCGTCATTGCCGGCCATGAATTGGTCATGGCGGCGGACCGGCAGGAGGGCGAAGGGCTGAGGCTCGATGCCAGCATCGATGCGGAATTCAATCCCGATATCAAGCTGCGCCATGGCGAGCGCATCGCCGGCGAAGGATGGACCCTCGAAGCCGTGTTCACACCGGGCCATATGTCCAACCATATGAGCTATACGCTCATGGAGGAAAAGACCTTGTTCTGCGGCGATCACGTGATGGCCTGGGCGACCAGCGTCATCGCACCGCCCGACGGGAATATGGGCCAGTATTTCGCCTCGCTTCGCCTGCTACTCGACCGGGACGACGATATCTATCATCCGGCCCATGGACCCTCGCGGCGCGATCCCAAGACCCTGGTGCGCGGCTATCTCATGCACCGGAAAATGCGCGAAGAGGCGGTCATCGCCCGCCTCAGGGCCGGCGACCGCAGCATCGCCGACATCGTCCGGGCGAACTATGCCGATATCGATCCCAGGCTCCACGCGGCGGCCGGGCTGTCGACGCTGGCCCATATCGAGCATCTGATCGAGCGTGGCCTGGTGCGGGAAGGTCCCTCCGGGCCATCGGGCGCACAATATTTCGCAACATAAATTGTATGTCATTAACGGTGGACCTCTGAAAACATCTGTGCCAGAAACGCGCCGCTGGGTCCTACATCCTGTGCGCAATCAAGGCGAATCATGAGTGAATTCAAAGGATTAATGGCCGGCAAGCGCGGCCTCATCATGGGTGTGGCGAACAACCGGTCGATCGGCTGGGGCATCGCCCAGGCTTGCGCGCGCCATGGCGCCGAACTCGCTTTCACCTATCAGGGCGACGCGCTGAAGAAACGCGTCGAGCCCCTGGCCGCGGGGATCGGCTCGAAGCTGGTGCTCCCCTGCGACGTCACCGACATGGTCTCGATCGACCAGACCTTCGACACCATCGGCAAGGCATGGGGCGAGATCGATTTCGTCGTCCACGCCATCGCCTTTTCCGACAAGGACGAGTTGACCGGCCGCTATGTCGATACCACAGCGGACAACTTCACCAAGACGATGTTCATTTCCTGCTACAGCTTCACGGCGATCGCCCAACGCGCCGAGAAGCTGATGAGCAAGGGCGGCGCTCTCCTCACCCTCACTTACTACGGGGCGGAGAAATGGATGCCGCATTACAACGTCATGGGCGTCGCCAAGGCGGCGCTC
>CAZICN010000012.1:0-37079 GCA_964537655.1 uncultured Aestuariivirga sp. | reverse complement strand
GATCCGATCAACTCCTTCCACCTGCACGGCAACTTCTTCGACTATTACGACCAGGGGACGACCTTGACACCGACGCTCAAGACCGTCGATGTGATCATGCAATGCCAGGCGCAGCGCGGCATCCTCGAATTCACCTTCGCCGAGCAGGCCGATCACGAGCCGGGGCTCTACATGTTCCACGCGCATCAGTCGGAATTCACCGAGCTCGGCTGGATGGGCATGTTCGACGTCGTCGAGGCCCTGTCATGAGCATCGATCAGGCTTCGCAAGTCCCGCAAGCGCGGTCGTGGCAGAAACTCCTCTGGGTCCTGGCGCCGCTCGTCGTCCTGGGCGCTGCGGTGTGGTGGCTGATCGCTGGCAACCTTCTCAGTCATTTCGGCAATGGCGCGCCGCCGGTCGAGAATCTCACCGTCGAGCGGACCATCCTCGACCAGAACGGCCTGCGCCTCCTGGTCAGGGGCGGCGGCTCGGACGCGATGCGGATCGCGCAGGTCCAGGTCGATGCCGCCTATTGGCGCTTCACGCAGGATCCCCCGGGCGCTATCGAGCGCGGCAGTGCTGCCTGGATCGCCGTGCCGTTCCCGTGGGTCCTCGGTGAGGCCCACAAGGTGACCTTCGTCACCAATACCGGCGCCACTTTCGAGCACGATATCCCGGTGGCGGTCGAAACGCCGCAAGCAAGCTCGGTCAATTTCGCCGCGCAGGCCATGCTCGGCGCCTTTGTCGGCATCGTGCCGGTGGTGATCGGCCTCATGTTCTATCCGGCGCTACGCGGTGCCGGCCCCACCCTGATGAGCTTCCTGCTCGCCTTGACGATCGGCCTTCTCGTCTTCCTGTTCATCGACACGATGGAGGATGCGCTCGAATTCGCCGGGCGCTCGGCGGCGATCTTCCAGGGGCCGATGATGGTGTTCCTGGCAACGGCGGCGAGCTTCACCCTGCTGCTCGGCATTTCACGCCGGCAGGGCGTGCCGAGTGGTGTCGCCCTCGCCACCTATATCGCCATCGGCATCGGCCTCCACAATCTGGGCGAAGGCCTCGCCATCGGGGCCGCCTTCGCGGCGGGTGCGGCCGGGCTCGGCACGTTCCTCGTCATGGGCTTCACCCTGCACAACATCACCGAAGGTATCGGCATCGCGGCGCCGCTCCTCAAGCTCAGGCCGTCGCTCGCCCGCTTTACGGCCCTGGCGCTCATCGCCGGAGGACCCGCGGTCATCGGCATGTGGGCGGGGAGCCTCGCTTATGCGCCGCACTGGTCGGCGCTGGCGCTCGCCATCGGCGCAGGCGCCATCCTCCAGGTGATCATCGAAGTCGGCGCCTTCCTTGCCCGCTCTTCCGGCGATCCGGTCAAGGGATTGATGACGCCCGCGGTGCTCACCGGCGCCGCGGCGGGCCTGGCGCTGATGTATGGCACGGCGATGCTGATCAAGATCTGAGAGGAGAAGACAGCCGCCGTTCCTCGCGGGCGAAGATGTGTTAGTTTGCGCGTTCCCGCCTGTCCGCAATCGAAAGAGTTCGCTCATGCTGCTCGGTGTGATCGCCGATGACTTCACCGGCGCCAGCGACATCGCCAACACGCTGGCCAAGGGAAGGCGCGGCGTGGGGATGGCGACGACGCAGTATTTCGGCATTCCCGCCACGGCTGCGGCACCCGATTGCGAGGCCGGCGTCGTTTCGCTGAAATCGCGTTCGATCGCGGCAAGCGAGGCCGTCGAACTCTCGCTCAAGGCGCTCGACTGGCTGCTGAAACAAGGCTGCGCGCAGATCGTCTTCAAATATTGCTCGACCTTCGATTCGACGCCTGACGGCAATATCGGTCCCGTCGGCGAAGCGCTGTGCGATGCGCTCGGCGTGTCGGGCGTCGTCGCCTGTCCGGCCTTTCCGGCAACGGGCCGCAGCCTCTATCAGGGACATCTGTTTGTCGGTGACCGGCTGCTCAATGAATCCGGCCTCGAGCGCCATCCGCTCAACCCGATGACCGATGCGGATATAAGGCGCTGGCTGTCGCTTCAGTCGCGCAGCCCCGTCGGCCTCGTGCCCTGGCCGATCGTGCGGCGCGGCGCATCGGCTATCCAGGCCGCGCTCGCCGAGGCGGGGCAGCGAAACGAGAAACTCGTCATCGTCGATGCCCTGAGCGAGGACGATCTGCAGGCGATCGGCGAGGCCGCCGCCACGGCGCGGCTGATCACCGGCGGCTCGGGCATCGCCATGGGCCTGCCCGGCAACTTCGCGGCGCGCGGGAAGCTCACGGCGGACCGGCGAACCTGGCGCGGGGTACGCGGCCCCGAGGCCATCCTCGCCGGCAGCTGCTCGCCGGCGACACGCCGGCAGGTCGAGCACCATGCCGCCCACCATCCAGTACTTGCCATCGAGGCGGAAGCGGTGATCGGCGGCGACCTCAAAGTGCAGACGGTCGCCGCCTTCCTGCGCCAGAATGAAGGCCGGAAGCCGCTGGCTTATTCCTCCTCGACACCGGAGGAGGTGAGCGCCATCCAGGAACGCCATGGCCGCGCCGCGACGGCGCATGCCCTCGAGAGCTTTTTTGCGCAGGTGGCGCGCCTCCTGATCGAGAGCGGTGTCCGGCGGCTCGTCGTCGCCGGCGGCGAGACGTCAGGCGCCGTGGTCGGCGGGTTGGAAATCGACGCCGTCACCATTGGCCCCGAGATCGATCCCGGTGTTCCGGCGCTCGGCACCATCGACGGCCATCATATGGCACTCGCCCTCAAATCCGGGAATTTCGGCGGCGTGGATTTCTTCGAGAAGGCCCTCGGCCGTCTGGAGGCGGATTCCTAACCGGCTCCCTCATAATAATGGACTTCGAGCAGCAGGCATCCCTTCTCGGAGCGAAACGGGCCGTGATGGACGCCGGGGGGCCGGCAGGCATAGGTGTTCGGCGCAAAGGTTTCGACGGCACCGCGGCCGTTCACATCGCCTACAATCAGGTCGCCGTCGAGCAAATAGACCTCTTCCCAATAGTCATGCACGAATGACCTGGTGGTGAACGCCCCCGGGTGGAAGCGCAGCAGTCGCGTTCGGCTGCCCGACCTCGCCTCTTCATCAAGCGTGCCCGACAGAATCTTCTGCTCGATCCCTTGTGGATAGGACGGCGGCACGTGCCATCCGCTGCCCATGTCGACGGCGTGGAACTCCTTGTGCTCCTTGGGAACAGGCATTTTCCACCCCTCACGCCGCCAGCGGCTTGAAGCCGCCGATCTCGTCATCGAGCGTATAGCTGTCGAGCATGCGGTCGACGAGGCCGGTGCAGCGGTCCCAGTCGAAGGTGCGGAAACTGTGTCCCTTGGTGACGAAGGTGGCGCCGGCATAGAACATCTCATACTGCGCATGGCGGGAGGCGAATTCCGACCCGACTGCATCCCAGGCGAGCTTGAAGAACTTGACGCGGCCTTCCGATGAGCAGGCGGGAGATTGCTGCGTCTTCTCTATAAGACTGCGCAGCTCGGGATTGCCGAAATCCCTGACCGAGGACGGCAGCATGATGAGGCCGCCGCCCGCCAACTCGCGCAACGTCGTGATGATCTGCGCGTAGAGCTGCTGGGTGAGCACTTGCGCGGCATAGAGCGTGTGACCATCGGGAATGAAATACTCGCCCTGCATGCGGCCCTTCACTTCCATGGCATGGACCAGCGCGTCGACCATTGTGTTCTGCGCGGCGAGCGCGCCCAGCATTTCGTTCACCTGGGGAAAGCCCAATATGCCGTTGGTCTCGGCGATGCGCCGCGCGATGCCGACGAGGAAGCGCATCTTGACCATCAGGCGGATCTGCGACTGGTAATTCTGAAAGACATGCGCCGGCGTGGCGTGGAACTGCCTCTGGCACATCGCGATGTCCTGGTTGACGAATACCCGCGGCCACTCGACCTTCACGTCGTCGAAGTAAAGCACCGCGTCATTCTCATCGAACCGGCTGGCGAGCGGATTGTCGAAGACGCTGGCGGCATTTTCCTCATAGGATTTGCGCGACAGGATCTTGAGCCCCCTGGCGTTCATCGGCACCGCAAAGGACACGGCATAACGTTCCTCGCCAGGGCGCAGCGGCTGAATGCAGGTCACCAGCACTTCATTCGCCATGATGCCGCCGGTCGCCAGCATCTTGGCGCCGCGAATGGTCAGTCCCTCGCTGTCCTGATCGACGACGCCGGCGGTGAGGAACGGGTCCTGCTGCTCGCCCGCCGCCTTGGAGCGATCGGCCTGCGGGTTGATGATGACATAGGTGAGATAGAGGTCGTTGTCGCGGGCATGGCGAAAATAATCGGCAAGCGCGGTGGCGCGCGCGCGGTCATGGCCGGCGAAGACGTCGAGCCCCATATACATGCCCGCCAGGCAGGAGGCGACGTGGTCGGGCGCGCGGCCGAGGAAACCGCTGTGCAGCTCGGCCCAGGCTTCCAGCGCCCGGCGCCGGGCGACAAGGTCGGCAAAGCTGCGCGGCAGCTGCCAGATGCGATTGGCGCGGCTGGCGCCAGCGTCCGTCGCCTCAAAGGTCATCAGATCGAGATTTTCCGGCCGCGACTGAAAGTCATAGAGATCGCCCACCGTGGCTATGGCTCGCCGGAAGGCCGGATGCTGGGTCACATCGCCCGCCATCTCACCATTGATATAGACCTGCCTGCCGTCCTTGAGTGCCGCGATATGCTGGGAGCCCGTCTTGATCATGATCTCCTCCAGACTTCAGTAATGGATGTCGAGCGGCCAGAGCGGCGCCGAATGTTCAGAGGCCGCCAATGCCGCATATCGCCCCTTGCCGAAAACCAGCGGCTGGCGATCCGGAAACATGCGGAAGTGCTTCACTTCGGCGACGAAGAGCCGATGATCGCCACCATCATGCCTGGCATGGGCGACACATTCAAAGACGGCGATCGCGCCTGCGAGAATCGGACTGCCCAGTTGTCCTTCAGCATGGCTGACCGCTTCCCATTTGTTGGCGAGCGAGCGCGCAAAGCGGTTTGACAGGTCCTTCTGATTGTCCGCCAGGACGTTCACGGCATAGGCATCGGCCCTTTCCCACAAGGGCAAGCTGGCGGCCCGGCGATCGATGCTGAACAGGATCAAGGGCGGGTCGAGGGAGAGAGAATTGAACGAGCTCACCGTCATGCCAAGCCGTTGACCCTCGACCTTGCCGGTGATGATGCAGACGCCGGTTGGAAACTGTCCCAGGGCATGCCGGAACGCCCGTGCATCGAAGGCCGTTTCCGTCGCGCTCGTCATGACGGCGTCCCTGGCTGCCACGCCACCCTGATCGGCAGCTTCAAGGCGCCGCGGGTCGTGGCGAGATGCCGTGCGACCGCTGCGGCGGACGCTTCACCGTCGCCCTTCCGCAGGCCGGCAACGATTTCCCGGTGCTCGGCCAGGACCTCGCCGGTGCGCCGGTCGGAGGTGGCAATGGCATGCACGCCCATGCGCAACTGGCGATCCCTCAGGCCTTCGTAGAAGCCCGCCAGCACCGGATTGCCGGCAGCGCTCACGATTGTGCGGTGAAACAGACGGTCGCTCTCGATGAAGGCGACAGGATCGCCCTGCTGTTCCGCCTGAAGCGCGACCAGTCGGTCAAGTTCCACGGCGAGGATCTCGCCCAGACGCGCCGCCTGCCTGACACACCAGTCCTCGACCACACCGCGGGCCTGCATGACGGCCTCGATATCGGCTTCGGTCACCGGCGGAACATAGGCGCCCTTTTTCGGCAGGATCTTCAGGAAGCCGTCCGCCTCCAATCGCAGCAAGGCCTCACGGACGGGCGTGCGCGAGGTGCCGGTCGCGCGGCAGACTTCTGCCTCGGTGAGGAAGACGCCATCGCCCCGGGGCAGTGTCACTATGTGCTGCTTGAGCCATCTGAAGACGACGTCCTGGGCTGCCTCGCCTCTCTGACCGGTCGAATGAAAGCCGCGGGCTTGCTCTACCTTTGTCATAAACAAGATATATATATCTTGCATACAAGATTGACAAGAGGAATTTACCTAAGGATAGAGCCCGATGGTGTCGAGCAACTCACATCAAGGGATGAAATGGCGATCGCGGCGGCCGGGAGCCGGATTTCTCAGCTCGACATAGCGGTCAATCCAGAGGGTCCGCCGCTCGGAAGCCAAGCGGCGCGCGCGGTCCTCAGTAAACGACGACGCTGCGGATCGACTTGCCCTGATGCATCAGATCGAAAGCGTCGTTGATCTTCTCCAGCGGCAGCGTGTGGGTGATCATCGGATCGATGTCGATCTTGCCGTTCATGTACCAGTCGACGATCTTCGGCACGTCGGTGCGGCCGCGCGCGCCGCCAAAGGCGGTGCCGCGCCACACGCGCCCGGTGACGAGCTGGAACGGCCTCGTGGCGATCTCCTGACCGGCGCCGGCAACGCCGATGATGATCGATTCACCCCAGCCCTTGTGGCAAGCCTCGAGCGCGATCCGCATCACCTTCACATTGCCGATGCATTCGAAGGTGTAGTCGGCGCCACCGCCGGTCAGCTCGACGAGATGGGCGACGAGATCGCCCTTCACATCACCGGGATTGACGAAATGCGTCATGCCGAAACGTTCGCCCCAGGCCTTGCGGTCGTTGTTGAGGTCGACGCCGACGATCATGTTGGCGCCGGCGAGCCTCAAGCCCTGGATGACATTGAGGCCGATGCCGCCAAGCCCGAAGACGATGGCGTTCGAGCCTTCTTCCACCTTGGCGGTGTTGATGACGGCGCCGATGCCGGTGGTGACGCCGCAACCGATGTAGCAGATCTTGTCGAAGGGCGCGTCGGCGCGCACCTTCGCCAGAGCGATCTCGGGCAGGACCGTGAAATTGGAGAAGGTGGAGCAGCCCATATAGTGATGCACCATCTTGCCCTTGTAGGAGAAGCGGCTGGTGCCGTCGGGCATCAGCCCCTTGCCCTGGGTGGTGCGGATCTTCTGGCAGAGATTGGTCTTGGGATTGAGACAATAGTCGCATTCGCGGCATTCGGGCGTGTAGAGCGGGATGACGTGGTCGCCCTTCTTGAGCGACTTGACGCCCGGCCCGACATCGACGACGACGCCCGCCCCCTCATGGCCCATGATCGCCGGGAAGAGGCCTTCGGGATCGGCGCCCGAGATCGTGAACTCGTCGGTGTGGCAGATGCCGGTCGCCTTGATCTCGACCAGCACCTCGCCCTCGCGCGGGCCTTCGAGATCGACCTCGACGATCTCCAGCGGCTTGGCTTTCTCGAAGGCAACAGCGGCGCGGGTCTTCATGTCCACGATTCTCCTTTATTTGTCTGCCGTCGATCTAGCGCGGCGCGCTTCGCAAGGCCAGCGCCGGGATCAGGCCTTGAGAGCGCCCGATGCCTTGGCAATGTGTGTCGCGATGTAATCCATGAGGGGCGGCGACAGGCAGTCATAGGGCTCGAGCTTGAGCTGCTTGAGCCTCGCCCTGATCCCCTTCATCTTGTCCGGATGCGTGCCGGATTCGATGATGGAAGAGACGAAGGCCGCGAATTTGGGCGGCGACCAGCCCTTCTCCTTGGACAATTCGGTGTGGATGAAGTCCAGCCCGAAGAAAGGATGCTTGGTGTTCTCGACCCGGCCGTACATGTGGACGCCACAGCCGGTGCAGGCATGGCGCCGGATCGTCGCGTTTGAATCAACCACCTTGAGCTTGTGACCGTTGGCGGTGACGGTCAGGTTGTCACGCGGCACGACGGCAACGACGGAGAACACGGCGCCCGCCGGCTTCCAGCATTTCGTGCAGCCGCAGGCGTGATTATGGGCGCTCTGACCGCTGATCTTCACCGTCACCGGATCACTGGCGCATTTGCACGTCAGCGTGCCGCCCTTGAAACTCCGCGAAGCCGGCTTGAAGCCCTTGTCGACAGATGGATGAATTGCGACAGGCATTGAACTCCTCCCTGGTTGACGACTTTCGACGATGAAAGGGACTTGCAGCCCTCACTTCACCGCATCTCATTTTTCAGGAATTCCCTCTGGTCACGATACCGCGCAAGCGGATGCGCGGCAAGCGGCCGAATCGCCTCCCCGATCAGAGACGCTTCAGCAACTCGTTATAGACCATGTCCCCCCTCTGGCCGTTGCACATCACGACCTTGCCGCGCCGGCTGCGCGGATCGACGAAATAGACCGCGCGAAAGCCCCAATTGGCGCCGTCATGATGCAGCATTCCCCGGGAATCGACGAAGACGCCGAGCCCCACGCCATCGCCCACCGGCGTTATCATCTGCAGCGCCAGGTCCTTGGGCAGGAAGCCATCCTTGCGGCCCTCGGCCGAATCCAGGAGCGCCATCAGCATGCGCGCGATATCGCCAGGTGTGGTCCACAGGCCCGCCGCCGCCATCTCGGGATAGATGTGATAGTCCATGCGGATGACCTCGCCGTCGATCGTATGGCCGGAAGCCAGCGCGTGCCGGATCGACTGCAAAGGCTGGCGCATGGATGAATTGGCAAGGCCGAGCGGCCGGAGGACGCGCCGCGCCACGACCTCGTCATAGGGGGCCGCCTCCAGTTCCGTCACGAGCTTCTGCAACACCACGACCCCGCCGCCCGAATAGCGGTAGACACCGGGCGGCGCAATCACCCTGATCGCCTTCGTATTTGCCGGCGCGAGACCGTCGAGTATCTCATCCAGCCGCGGAATGACGGCGTCACGCTGATAGCCCGGGAATCCGGCGACCGTTGTGCCCGCCCTGTGCGACAGCAGCATGCGGATGGTGACCGTCTCCGCTTCCGGTCCCGTGAGCCGCCAGCCGGACAGGCGCTTATTCACCGGATCGTCGAGGCCGAGCCTGCCGTCGCGCACCAGGCTCAGAACGCAAAGGGCATTGGCCGTCTTGCTGACCGACGCGGCCTGAAACCGCGTCTCGGTCGTCACCTCGGTGCTGCCCTCTTGCCGGGGCCCATAGGCGGCACGGAGCACGATCCGGTCCCTGTCGAAGGCCGCGAAACTCACCGCGGGAACGTGATATTTCCGCAGCAGAGCCACGATCTCCCGGCGTGCCGGCGGCCTTGCCGCCCAGGCCGACGGGACCCGGCCGCCCACACCCAGCAAGGCCGGTGCCCCGATCAGGATGCCGCGACGAGTCACGCGGCCCGATTGCAGCGCTGTCACACGTATCCGCCCTGCCCCCGGGCCTTCTCGCCCCCGAACTCAGGAGAGCGGCTTTGCCTCACCCTGGCAAGGCGATTCTTCTCCGACCGGCTCTCACCCCAGCTGGCGCAGCAGCTGAGCATTCAGCTTCTCGCCATTCTCGCCGTTGGACATGACCACGGCACCGCGCCGCGCCCGGGGATCCGCCACATAGACGGCGCGGAACCCCCAATTGACGCCGCTGTGGTTGATCATGCCGCGCCCGTCGACGAAAACGCCGAGGCCGGCGCCGCCTTTCACCGGCGTCATCATCTGGCGCGCCAGGGCCTTCGGCAGGAACCCGTCCTTTCCGGCGGCCGAGCCGACGACCGCCATCAGCATGCGGGCAATGTCGGCGGGCGTGGTCCACAGGCCGGCGGCGGCCAGTTCGGGGTAGATGTGATAGTCGAGATAGACCGTCTCGCCCGTATCGGCGTGACCGAAGGCCAGGCTGTCCGTCGGCCTCAGCGGCTGCTTCATGCTCGAATCGGACATGCCCAGCGGCCCGAACACGCGCCTGGCGACAATCTCCTCGTAATCCGCCGCTTCGATGTCGCTCACCATCTTCTGCAGCACAGTGATGCCGCCGCCCGAATAACGGAACTTCCGGCCGGGCGGCGAGTCCACGATGACGGGCGCCGAATTCGCCGGCGCGACGCCGTTCAGGATCAAAGGCAGCGTCGGGACATAAGCATCGCGCTGATAGCCGGCAAAACCACTCACGGTCGTGCCGGCCGTATGCGACAGCAGCATCCTGACCGTCACATCATCGGCCGCCTTGCCCTTCAACTGCCAGCCAAACAGATGCCTGTTCACGGGATCGTCGAGACGGACTTTTCCGTCACGCACCAGGCTCAGCACGCAAAGCGCATTGGCCGTCTTGCTCAGCGATGCCGCCTGAAACCGCGTATCGGGCTGCGCGGCGCCGCCGCCCGCCTGTCTCTGCCCATAGGCCTCTTGCACGACGATCCGGTCGCGTTCGAAGGCCGCGACACTCACCGCCGGAACGCGGTGCTTGCGCAGCAGGGCCTCCACCTTCTCCCTGGCCGGAGGTTTGGCCGCCGCGTGCGATGAGGCTGCTCCCGCAATTGCACCCGCCCAGGCGGATGCGCCGAGCAAAAAGCCGCGGCGGCTCACGCCACCCCTTCGTTGCGATGTCATGGATATTCTCGCCATTGTCCCTGAGGACAGCAAAGCGTTTTCACCGCCGGGTTTCAAGTCCCACGGAAAGTGTCAGGCCGGCGTCGGGAAAGCGGCCGCTTCTGAGATCATCACGGCTTGGCCGCGGTTTCCGGCGGCTTCGCTTCCGGCACGACCTTCGGCGCACGTTCGAGCAGGACCTTGCCCGACGGATCGATCGGATTGCCCTTGGGATCCGACATGAGCACGAAGACATGGTTGGGCACTTCCGCGGGATAGGCGGGATGCAGATCCTGCGCCTTGCCGATCACCGTCTCGCCGGCCTTCACCGCGAAGCGCGTCTTGTCGGCGAGCGCCTTCTCGATCTCGGGCGCCAGCTCGACGAAATAGATGTTCGAGCGGTAGCCTTCCGCGTTGCGCAGAAGCACGCCTTCCAGGCCCTTGCGCGGTTCCTTCCGCGCCTCGACCCAGCCGTCAATCGTCGCATAGATGGGATCACCCGGCTTGGTCAGATAATCGCTGCCGGCGTAGAAACGCAGTTTCCCCTTCTCCAACCGGTCGGCCAGGAAACCACCGCCACCACCCTTCATGCAGCACGCGCGGATCTCGCCCGACTTGGTCGGCGGCATCAGCTTCTCCTTCTCCGGGAAGCCTTCGCCGAGCCTGGCATTGGGAAGCAGGAAGCGCCGGAACTTGTGGATGTCGCGGTCCTCGATCTCCTCCGGCGTCAGTTCTCGGTTCTTCACATATTCCGCGAATTTGCTGAGATGCTTGTCGCGATCGGTCAGGGCCGGATCCGTCTCGTCGCCACGATATTTCTTCTTCGGGTCCTTGGGATCGTAGGTATAGGTGCCCTTCTTGTCATAGCCGACACCGCTCTCCGCCCGGCACTGAGCGTCGCTCTTGTCGGTGAAGGTATCGCAGAAGCCGCGGTGGAGGGCTCGTCCGCCCCGTTTGAGCGCCCGGCCCGTATCCTCGACGCCTTCGCCGATGACGTTGCCGACTTTCTTCGCTCCTCTTTCGATGGCATTGCCGGTCGTGCGGGCGCCCTTCTTGATGTCGCCGAGGAGATCGGCCTGGACCGGCAGCGAATGCACGCCCGTGAAGGCGACGAGGGCCAGGACACACAGAGCGAGGCGGGTTTTCATCGGGGGCGCCTTCCATCAATGTTGGCGATAAGCAAGGTCGCACCTTGCGGGCTCGACTTCAACGCTCGACAGCGGGTTTAGGTTTCAACCCTTCCATATATTGTGGGTAAAATTTGGTAACCGCATAAAGCGTTTTCGATTTGTTTCCGTAGAGGAACCAGGACCCGCAGGATACACTTTGAATATAAGTCAGTTGGTCAGTGGTGAGTATCATGGCAGTTCCGGGTCGCGCCTACTGGAAGGGCTTCCTCCGGCTTTCCCTCGTCTCCATCGGTGTCGCCGTCTACAACGCCGTCGACAGCGCGGCCGAAATCAAGTTCAACCAGATCCACAAGCCGACCGGCCAGAGGATCAACTACACCAAGACGGTCAAGGGCATCGGGCCTGTCGACAACGCCGATATCGTCAAGGCCTATGAGGTCGACGAGGACACCTATGTGACGCTCGAGCCCGAAGAGCTCGAGGCGATCAAGCTCGAAAGCAAGAAGACCCTCGACCTGCAGCAGTTCGTCGATGCGGATGAGATCGATCCGCGCTATTTCGAGCGCCCCTATTATATCGTGCCGGCCGACGAGCATGCGATCGAAGGCTATCTGGTCATCCGCGACGCGTTGAAGAAGAGCGGCAAGCTCGCGGTCGGCCAGGTCACCATGTCGGGGCGCGAATATGTCGTCGCCGTCGGACCGATCGACAAGGGCCTCGGCATGCACATCATGCGCTATGCCAATGAGATCCGGCCGGCCAGCCAGTATTTCTCGGACCTGCCGGACCAGAAGCTCGATGCGGAAATGGTGTCGCTGGCCGGCGAGCTCATCGGTCGCAAGGCCACGACCTTCAAGCCCGAGCGCTACACGAACCACTATGCCGCGGCGCTGCATGAGCTGCTCAAGGAGAAAGCCAAGGGCCGCAAGATCGTCGCCACCAAGGAAGAGCGTCCCTCGGGCACCAATGTCGTCGACCTGATGGATGCGCTGCGGCGCAGCGTCGGCGACGACAAGCCGTCCAAGACCGCCGCCAAGGGTGCCACCGAAAAATCCCCGGCCAGGAAGAAGGCCGGCGGCAACCGGCGCTAGCGCTCCGGCTGGCGCGCCGGGCGCTCAGGCTTTATGGTCGCCACCATGACGACGTCGCGAAGCGGCACGGGCGCTTGAATGCCGGCGCGCCGTCCGAGCAAGAAGCCAGCGAAAAAATCGCCCGGGCGCCTCGCGGCCTATCGCGACAAGCGCGATTTCACCAGGACGCCGGAGCCGCGCCCGAAGATCGCGCGGCAGAAAGCCTGGCGCTTCGCCGTGCAGCGGCATGATGCGCGCCGCCTGCATTTCGATCTCAGACTCGAGCTCGACGGCGTGCTCAAGAGCTGGGCCGTCACCAAAGGCATCAGCATGGTGCCGGGTGTCAAGCGCCTCGCCGTCCAGACCGAGGATCATCCGCTCGACTACCTGACCTGGGAAGGCACCATCCCCAAGGGCGAGTATGGCGGCGGCACGATGATCGTGTGGGATCACGGCACCTGGATGGCCGATGGCGACCCGCATGAAGGGCTGAAGAAAGGCAAGCTCGTCTTCGCGCTGAATGGCGAGCGGTTGAAGGGCCATTGGCATTTCGTGCGCATGAAGAAGCGGCCGGGCGAAAAGCAGGAGCAGTGGCTGCTGTTCAAGGGATCGGATGAGTATGACCTGGGTGCCGCCGATCTCGAACCGGTGGCGACCGAGCTTTCTTCCGTCATCTCAGGGCTCAGCAATGAAGACCTCGAGCGGCGCAAGCAGGTCCGGCCCGACCACAAGGCGCGCGAGAAGATCAGGCGGGCCAGCGGCGCGAAGGCGGCCGCCTATGGCAAGCTCGACGGCGCGCGAAAGAGCATCCTGCCGGTCTTCGTCGAGCCGGCGCTGGCGGTGGAAGACGACAACCCGCCCGCCGGCAAGGGCTGGCTGCATGAGATCAAGCAGGACGGCTACCGCATGCAGGCGAGGCTCGATGGCGGCAAGGCCAAACTCCTGACGCGCACCGGGCTCGACTGGACGAAGCGCTTCCCGACCATCGCCCGAGCGGTCGAACGGCTGCCGGTGAGCTCGGCCCTTCTCGACGGCGAAATCGTCGCCCAGGAAGAGAGCGGCATCTCGACCTTCGGCGCGCTGCAGAGCGACCTGAAGAACGGGCGGCGCGACCGTCTCGGCTATTTCCTGTTCGACCTGCTCTATTACGAAGGCGTCAACCTGACCGGTGTCGCGCTCAAGGACCGCAAGGCTGCGCTGGAGGACCTCTGCCGATCGGTCGCTTCCGACTCGCCCTTGCGCTACAGCCAGCACATGGATGAGGGCGACAGCCGCACCATCTTCGCCCATGCCTGCCGGATGGGCCTCGAAGGGCTGATCTCGAAGCGCGCCGATGCGCCCTATCGCAGCGGCCGCAGCGAGAGCTGGATCAAATCGAAATGCGCGCTCGGCCAGGAGTTCGTGATCATCGGCTATGTGCCGTCCTCCACCTCACGCCAGGCCATCGGCGCCCTGGTGCTCGGCTATTACGAGGACAAGGAACTGGTGCATGCCGGGCGCGCCGGCACCGGCTTCACCGATGAAGCATCACTGGCGCTCAGAAGCGGCCTCGAGATGATCGAGACGGCGCAGCCCCGCTTCAAGCGGCCCGTCGACAAGGTTTCGCTGCAGAATGTGCGCTGGGTGGAACCAAGATTCGTCGCCGACATTCAATTCAGGGGCTGGAGCCCGGACAAGCTCCTGCGCCAGGCCGCCTTCAAGGGCATCCGCGAAGACAAGGCGCCAACCGAAATCGTGCTCGAGGATCGCAAGGGCCAGACGATGAAACAGGCCAGGAAAACGCCGGGCGAATTCAGGCTCACCCATCCCGACCGGATCCTATGGCCCGAGAACGGCATCACCAAGCAGGGCCTCGCCGAGTTCTACAGCGACATCGCCGACTGGATCCTGCCGCATGTGACCGGCCGGGTGCTGAGCCTGATGCGCTGCCCCGGCGGAGTGGGCAAGACCTGCTTCTATGCCAAGCATCTGTGGGACGGCGCCGGCAAGTCGCTTCAAGCCATCGATGTCGGCGAGCCCGAACCGATGCTGGCCATTCGCGACCTGGACGGCCTCATGGCGCTGGTGCAGGCCAATGTGCTCGAGATCCATCCCTGGGGCTCGCGCGTCGACAAGCTCGATCAACCGGATCGCATCATCTTCGATCTCGATCCGGGCGATGGCGTCGAATGGGAGGGCGTCATCGCCGGCGCCTTCGAGGTCAAGGAACGGCTCGCGGCGAAGGGCCTCGAAAGCTTCGTCAAGACCACCGGCGGCAAGGGCCTGCATGTGGTGAGCCCGCTCACGCCCTCGGCCGACTGGGAGAAAGTCAAGAACTTCACCCGCGAGGTGGCGGAGGCGATGGCGGCGGACAGCCCGCGCAACTACCTGGCGGTGATGAGCAAGGCGCGGCGCAAGGGCCGCATCTTCATCGATTATCTGCGCAACGGGCGCGGCGCCACGGCGGTCGCCGCCTATTCGACCCGCGCCCGCACGGGGGCGGCGGTCTCGGTTCCCCTGACCTGGGATGAGCTCAAGACCGGGATCAGGGCCAATCACTTCACCATCGACAATCTGCGCCAGCGCCTGTCGCACCGAAAGCGCGATGCCTGGGCGGGTTTCTTCGAACTCAAGCAGAAACTGCCGCGATCGAAGGCCTGAGGCGGCGTCACTTGATCTTGTAGTACCCTTGCGGCTGACCCACAGACCGCGGAAAGCCGTCAGCCACAGGCAGCCATTTCAGCTCCCGTTCGGCGAAGACATGCTCGACATTGCCGTCGACCTCGATCAGCGAAGGGTCATCGAACGACCCGAGCATGAGACAGTCCTTCTCCGGCACATCGACCTGCCGGAACGCCAGCGCGCTGCCGCAACTTCGGCAGAACACCCGCATGATGCCGGGCGAGCTTTCGAAGCTGCCCGTCGTGCCTGTCCAGCGAACATCTTCGGCGCGATACATCAATCCGGTCACGAAGGCGGCCCCGGTCACTTTCCGGCACAGGACGCAGTGACAATGCTTGATCCATTGCGGCTGCTTTTCGGTCTCGAACCGCACGGCGCCGCACAAACATCCGCCTTGAAGCTTCATCTGGCGACCTCGCGCACCGAAGCCGCGGACTTCATCGTCCGCCGCGAGTTGATTTCCGCCCGATCCTACTGAACGGAAATGCCTCGCGGGTGTCCATTGTCGAAGCCTGGTGAAGCGAATGCGACACGCCGATGCGGCCGCGCAACACACTTCGCGGGCACGCTAGTGTCCTGAATCCGAAGTTCGCATCAATCTGGACCTCATCGGGGCGGCGCTCATCGACTACTATGCCTTTGGCGAGTTTTCTGACATCTTCACGGCTATCGGCGCGGGGCTCATCATCGCGGCGGGACTTGTCCTCCTCAAAGGCCAGAGAAATTAGGCGGCACCAGCCGTGGAACTTCTCCGGCGACCATAAGTCCGGTTTTTTCCACCCGCAGCTCCCGGTTTTCTCACCGGAACCAAAGCACTTAAGGGACGTTGTCGAGGTGAGCTCCGTGCCCGCGACACGGCACGGGAAGCTCTTCCCATTACCCAAAATGGAGACGATCAATGACCAATCGCAATCCACAGGACCCGAAGCATGTGCAGGGTCAGAAGCCGAATGAGGATCAGCGCCAGAAGCAGCAGCAAGGCGAGAATCCCGACCGCAACAAGCAGCAGGGTGGCTTCGATCCCGACAAGGAGCGCGAGCAGCGCCAGCAGGGCAATCCGGATCCCGTCCGCAACATGCCGGACCAGAGCCGCTAATCCGTGAAGGCCGGGGCGCCCCGGCTCACCCCGCCGGGGCGTCTGCCTCGCCTGTTTCGAGGAGGCCATGATGGAACGCGCCCATCCCGATCACGATCTCGCCACCATCATCGCCACGAGGGAGGCGAAGGAAGAGGCCCTCCCGCGCCAGAAGAAACCCCGGGCAAACGCCAGCTATCCACCGCCCTCAAAGGAACCTGACCGGTGACAAAACGTTGCCTCGGTGACGGCATGCAACGATTGCAAGGAGTTCCCCCCATGAAGAGATTCGCCATCCCAGCAATCTCGCTCGCGGCTCTGATGGCGAGCGGTATTGCCTTTGCCCAGACGACTCCCGACCAGCAGCCGGCCCAGGAGATGCAGCAGAAGCAGGACGGCACCGACCCCGCGACCGAGCCCCTGACGCCCGATCCGTCGCAGACTGGCCAGTCCTCCGAGCAGCCGAAGGATCCGGCCACGGCGGAACAGCCGACGCCGTCGACTGATACGAACCTCGCCGTAACCGTCGATGCCAGCCAGGCCGTGCTCGCCACGCGGTTCATCGGCAGCTCGGTCTATGCCGGCGATGAGAATATCGGCGACATCAACGACCTCATCTTCGACAGCGACGGCTCGATACAGGCCGTGATCATCGGCGTCGGCGGGTTCCTCGGCATGGGTGAAAAGGATGTTGCCCTGCCGTTGAGCAAGATCACCGTCACGCGCGATGAGAACAACGCCATCAAGCTGACGGTCCAGGCCTCGCGCGAGGAGCTCGAGAACGCGCCGGCCTTCGACAAGACGCTGTTCCTGGTCAAGGCTCCGGCGGCCGACACGATGACACCGCAGCCCACCACGCCGGGCAGCGGAACCGGCACCACGCAGCAGTAATAAATACAGGGTCCGGGCGGCATCGGCTGTCCGGACCCGTCGGCCAAGGGAGCATGAGACAAACAAGTTCGTGTAGAGTAGTGTGCCGTGCCTTCCAGTAACAGACCTCAAGCGTGCAACGTGCGACAGGCGGCCAACGGCAATAGAGCGGGAAAAATGCAGGGCGGCGCGGGAGCGTCCGTTTCGCCTGACGATATTTCTGCGGCCATCGGTCTGTCGGGCGCCATGCTCTACCACCAGGACGGCGACCTCAAATATGTCTGGGTGAACAATCCGCCGGCGGGCTACCAGGCGGCGCAATTCCTCGGCCACGCGGATGAGGACATATTCTCCGCCGAGACGGTGAACATCATCGTGCCGGCCAAGCGCAAGGCGCTGGAGAGCGGCGAGCCGCAGACCGTCGAGTTCCAGATGCTGATCGACGGCAAGCCAAGATGGTTCGAGCTGCGCATAGCGCCCTCCGGCAAGGACACCGCCGAGAAAGGCCTTCTGTGCGCCGCCATCGATATCGGCGAGCGCAAGCAGACCGAGTATCACATGCGTGTCCTGCTGCTCGAACTGGCGCACCGCTCGAAGAACCTGCTCGCCGTCATCCAGGGCATCGCCAACCGCACCGGCCAGACCTCAGCCACGATCGACGAGTTCAATCAGCGCTTTTCCGGGCGGCTGATGTCGCTGTCGCGCGCCCATGACATCCTCACCGACGAGAACTGGCGCGGCGCCGCCATGGGCGAGCTCATCCGCACGCAGGTGCTGCTGTTCGCCGGCAAGGCGGCGGAGCGCGTCCATTACAAGGGCAACCACGCATCGCTCCGGCCGTCCGCGGCCCAGCATGTGGCGCTCGCGCTCTATGAACTCACCGCCAACGCCCTCAAATTCGGAGCGCTTTCCAGCGAGAGCGGCCGGGTCGAGATCAGCTGGGCGCTTGCGCAAGGGCCATCCGCAGCGGAGTCCCAGTTCAGGATCCAGTGGGCCGAGTTCGAGGGCCCGAAAGTGGCGCCCCCCAATGCACGGCATTTCGGCCGCGTCCTGCTCGAGGAGGTCGTGCCGCTGTCGGTGCAGGGCAAGGCGAAGCTCAGCTTCACGCCGGGCGGCATTGCTTACAGCCTGACCATGCCGCAGAGCGAGCTGATCTGAACTACCATCCATCGCCGGAACCATCGACGAGATGCTTCGTTCATCTTGCAGGCGGAGCCTTCCGGCTCGCCGTCAGCTCTCAAGCCACAAGGAGGAACTCATGAATTGGGATCGCGTCGAAGGTAATTGGAAGATGCTCAAAGGCCAGGTGCAGCAGCAGTGGGGTAAACTCACCAATGACGATCTGGACGTCATTGCCGGCAATCGCGAGGAACTGATCGGGCGCATCCAGAATACCTATGGCATAGCCCGCGACGAGGCCGAAAAGCAGGTCACGCTGTGGGAGAAGGACAAGAAGGTCTTCTGATCCGACTCCACAAAGGTCATGCCCGTCCGGTTCGCCCAGAATCGGCGGGCATCCTCATGCGGCGAGTGCCTCGGGGGCGAAATCGAGCTGGATGCGCGTGCCGCGGCGCGGGCCCGAGGCCTGCACATGGGTGCGGCTCAGCCGGGCGCGCAAGCTTGCCGAAAGCGCTTCAGTGATCTGGCTGCCGAGGCCGCCCTGGCTGCTCGTCTCATCGAAACCCGACCCGTCATCCTCGATGCTCACGCGCAGCGGCTTCCTGTCGCCATCGGCCTCAAGCGTGACCTGGATACTGACCGGCGCCGCATCGCTGCCGGCATGCTTGATGGCGTTGTTGATCGCCTCGGTGACGATGACGCCCATGCTCACCGCATCATGGCTCGGCGCCACCGCCTCATCGGCCTTCAACGCAATCGTCACCTGATCATTGCCGGCGATGGCCGAGCGGAGATCGTCGATCAGGCTGGCGAGGAAGTGGTTCACCTCGACGAGGTCATTGTTGCCCGAGAGCCGCACCCGCCGCTGCGCCGAGGCGATGGCGTGGACGCAGCCGCGCACCGATTCGAGCACGTCGCGGGCTTCCTGGTTCTGAATGCGGCTGCCATGCATGCCGAGAAGCGACGATACGATCTGCAGGCTGTTGCCCACCCGATGGCTCAGATCGGCGAGCAGCGCCTCGGCGCGGTCCTTTTCGCGCTGGATTTCCGCCTTCGCACCTTCGAGCTCGGACGTGCGCTGGCGCACGCTCATCTCGAGCTGGGCGTTGAAGGCCGAAAGCACGCGTTCGCTGGCCTTGAGGAGATTGACGCGCCGGCGCAGCAGCAGCAGTGCTCCGAGACACAGCAGCGCCGACAGCAGGAAGGATGTCACCGAACCCACACCCAGCCACCAGCGGCCGGTCTCGGTGTCGCTTCGGCTCTGGACGAGGTTGACCATCTCGGTATTGGCCATCTGGCGCAGGAACCCGCCGATCTCATCGAGCGATGCCTCGCTCACTTCGTGAAGCTTCTGGCTGAAGACGATATCGAGTCCCTCGCTGCGGCGAGCGGTCGCGGCATCCGCGAAGCGGGCGGCCCGGGCGGCGATCTGGCTCTCGAGCGTCTTCATCGCATCGCCGTGCCGTCCGCTTCGCTCCGTCAGGACGGCGAGGTTCGCGAGCTTGCCGTTGAGGCTCTCCTCGGCGCGCGCATGGCTGGCAAATGACGAATCGTCGCCAAGCAGCAGAAACTCCCTGGCGGCAATCTCTTCGCCCTGCACGGCATTGAGAAGCTCGAGGCTAGCGACGCGGATCTCATTGGCCTGGCGGGCGAGCGAGCCGCGATAGGCGGTCTCCCACGACAGATAGGTCGAGAGTGCTGCGACAAGCAGCAGGAAGCCAAGCCCGATGAGGAGTGCTGAACTGCTCGCCTCCTCGCGCATGCGCCAGAAGCTGCCATTCGTCATGAGCGACCTTATGCGGCTGGGCGAAGACACCTGTCGCACTTCCTTCCGGTTTCCACATCCCGGCAAGCTACAGCACAAAAGTCCCGCGGGCGACTTCGCAAGCTCTTCCGCGAACATCCCGGATCCCGGCGATGTTCCTCTCGAGCAAACCCCTTTCGCCAAATTCTCCAACCTTGGCGGAGCTTGCTCCGGGGAACCCTGCCTCGCTCCCCGCGTTGATATTAAACAACATTGCGAAAGGGTACAGCAATGACAAAATCGGTCGTCGGCAAAGCGATCGCCGACCCGTCACGGATGTTCCCCAGCCCTTCAGCCGTGCTCGAGGCCGGGGATCTGTCGCGGGCGGAAAAGATCAAGGTCCTGCAGAGCTGGGAACTCGACGCTAGGCGGCTGCTTGAATCGGCCGATGAAAACATGACGGACGAGCGCGGCCGCGAGCACAATCAGCTCCCCGAGATTCAGAAGGCGCTGCGCGCCCTCGACAGCGAGGCGACCCTGCCGCCGCGATAGAACGCTTCCCGCGAAAGATCAAAAATGGGAAAGGCTCGAAAGCCAAGGAGGCTACATGCGCTATCTTCTTCTCTTCGTCCTCGGCGTCCCCATTCCGCTTCTGGCGATCATGTATTTCGCAGGCTTCTGAGCGATCGTCCGCAACAGAAATGCCCGCCTTCCAGCGGGCATTTCCATCCGTGGCCTCCCTGGACTTCATCAATCCGACTTGCCGCCGCTCTGGCGAAGGGCAGAGAATGTCGCTTCCGATGTATGATCAGGCCCGATATCGGCCGTGCTTTCGATGTTCAGCCGCTTGGCGAGATGCGTGCGGGCGCGATTGACCCGGCTCTTGATCGTGCCTATCGCCACGCCGCAGATCTTGGCGGCGTCCTCATAGGAGAAACCCGACGCGCCGACGAGAATGAGGGCCTCGCGCTGATCATCGGGCAGCTTCTGCATCGCCGCCTTGAAGTCGGCCATGTCGAGATGGCCATATTGCGCGGGATGGGTGGCGAGCGTCGCCGAGTAACGGCCCTCGACATCCTCCACCTCGCGCCGGCGCTTGCGGATCTCGGAATAATAATGATTGCGCAGGATGGTGAACAGCCAGGCCTGCAGGTTGGTGCCTTCCTCGAACTTGTCGAGATTGGACCATGCCTTGACGATGGTTTCCTGCACCAGGTCGTCGGCCAGGTCGATGCGACCGCACAGCGACACCGCGAAGGCGCGCAGCGAGCGTACCGACTTGAGCATTTCCTCGGTGATTTGCGGATTGAGTTTCATTCCGTAGAACGACCTTCCAGCTTTGCCAGCAAATCGAGTATTTCCTTGGGCAGGGGCTCGGCCGCGACCTCGTCGTAAACCGCCTTCAGCTTGCGGCCGATATGAACCTGGACCTGACGATCGAGCACGGGCTTCGTTCCTGTCTTTCTTGAGCGGCCGTTTCCTGCCGCGTCGGCTTCATCTTTCGACATTTTGTTGTTGGCCTGCCTCAGCAGCACCCCTTCTGATTGTAGTCGTCACCACACGCGGATAACTCCCATCCCCCGTCAGGGTTTCCTAGGGTCGGAAATATTTTTACAGGTTCCGGAACCCGCCGGCCCGGCAAACGTTAAAAGACGTCAGTTATGCTATAAACGTGGCCAGAACCGAGGGATCGGCATGCCCATTGCGCAAAGAATTTCCCCTTATATTCCGTATCTTAGACGTTATGCCCGGGCGCTCACCGGCAGCCAGAAATCGGGCGATGCCTATGTCGCGGCGGTGATCGAGTCCCTGCTCGCCGACCCGTCGTCCTTCAATATGGAATTAAAGCCCAAGGTCGCGCTCTACCGGGTCTTCACCAAGATCTGGCGCTCGCTGCGGGTCAATCGCCAGAAGTCGGAGGGTGCCGCCTTCGACCACGACATCGACAGCAAGCTCGACGTCATAACGCCGCCGGCCCGGCAGGCGTTCCTCCTTCTCTCGATCGAAGACTTCAGCAATGAGGAAGCGGCCACCGTCCTCGATGTGAGCGAGAGGGAGCTCGACCAGCTGATGGCGCAGGCCGGACGCGAAATCGCCGAGCAGATCGCCACCAATGTCCTCATCATCGAGGACGAGCCCATCATCGCCATGGATGTCGAGCATATCGTGCGCTCGCTCGGCCATGATGTGGCGGGCATCGCGCGCACTCACAATGAGGCGGTGACCCTGGCGCGCAAGGGCGGCATCGGCCTGGTCCTTGCCGATATCCAACTCGCCGACGGCAGCTCGGGCATCAAAGCGGTGAACGAGATCCTCCAGAATATCGAACTGCCTGTGATCTTCATCACCGCCTATCCCGAGCGCCTCCTGACGGGCGAGCGGCCGGAGCCCACTTTCCTCATCACCAAGCCATTCCAGCCGGAAACGGTCAAGGCGGTGATCAGCCAGGCGCTGTTCTTCGAATCCGCCGCGCATGCACTGACCCGCAAGAGCGCGTAGCCCGCCTGCATTTCCGGTGGGCAAGCGAAGGGACCATCACTCGGCTGGTCCCTTCATGCTGCCGGGCGGGCCACTATTTGGCGAAGCGGGTCCAGCTGAACACTTCCCATAGAGGAGTAAACTCGTTCCGGCATGCGTGATCCGGACGGCCTTCATGCTTCGGGGCGGACTCGAAGCCGATGTCCTCCAGGAGGCGGCGATCGAGGGAGCGCAGCACCGCTTCCTCGCGATACTGTGCGATACGCTGCTCGATGGCCCCTATATGCGCCAGAGCCCTCTCGGAAATGGCGGTGAACCCGCTGCGGATAGCTGAACCCCGCAATTGCGTGCCCGGCGTGAACCTGCTCATGATGCTCTCCTCGTTTTCAGCGTCAGTGGAGGAAAGACTAGAGAAGGGCCCCGCTATCCAGCGTCGCGGCCGCGTGAAACGGCCGTGAATATGCGTTATAAATCGGCGCAGGGGCAGAAAAACACGCTTTTGCGACGGGCTGGGAACCAGCGATGACAGGTCTCAAGCTAGGACTCCTCGGCGCCTTCGAGGTGCGGGGCGAGGCGGGCCGCCCGCTCGCCATATCGGCGAAGAAGGGCCGGGCACTGCTGGCGGTCCTCGCTCTCTCTCCCCCGGTCACGCGTGAAAAGCTCGCCAATCTCCTGTGGAGCGACCGCGGCGACGCCCAGTCGCGCAGCAGCCTGCGCCAGGCGCTGGCATCGCTTCGCCGGGACCTGGGTCCGGCTCATGAGCCCCTCATCATGGCCGACGATGAAAGAGTCACCCTCGATCAGAAACGGGTGGAGATCGATGCCGTCGCCTTCCAGCGGCTCGCCGGCGCCGATGACGCCGAGAGCTTGCGCCAGGCATTGGCCCTCTATCGCGGCGCTCTGCTCGAGGACACGACCATCAGCGATCCGGCCTTCGAGGAATGGATATCCGGGCAGCGATCGCGACTGCACGATGTCGCGGTGGCGGCAATCGAGAAGCTGTGGGCGATGGAAGGCGGAGTCCGGCGGATCGAGCTCGCCAAGCGGCTCGTGGCGCTCGAACCGTTGAAGGAGTCATCCCATCTCGCTTTGATGCAGTCCCATGCCGAGGCGGGTGAGGGCGGGCTGGCGCTCCAGCACTACGCCGCCTGCCGCGCTCTCCTGAAAGCCGAGCTCGGAATCGCACCGGGCGAGGAAATCGAAGCTTTACGGCTGCGTCTCAAGGATGGCCGGAACGGCGGACCTGCCGAAGGCCGGATCTCGCCGACGTCCCCGGTCGAGACCGCCCTCCCCGGCCTGCCGGACAAGCCATCCATCGCGGTGCTGCCCTTCAAGAATCTGAGCGGCGACCCGGAACAGGATTACTTCGCGGACGGCGTCGTCGAAGAGATCATCATCGCGCTCTCACGCCTGGAGTGGCTGTTCGTCATCGCCCGCAATTCGAGCTTTGCCTACAGGGGCCGCGCCGTCGACATGAAACAGATCGGACGCGAGCTCGGCGTACGCTATGTGCTCGACGGCAGCATGCGCAAGTCCGCCGACAAGGTCCGAATAACGGGCGAGCTCATCGACGCGGCGACCGGAGCTCACATCTGGGCGGACCGGTTCGAAGGCCGGCTCGAAGACATCTTTGCCCTGCAGGACCAGATGACCGCGAGCGTGGTCGGCGAGATCGCGCCCAGGCTCGAGCGCGCCGAAATCGAGCGCGTCCAGCGCAAGCCGACCGAGAGCCTCGACGCCTATGACCATTTCCTTCGCGGCCTTGCCAACCTGTACAAATGGACCCTCGCCGGCAATGACTCCGCGTTGCACCACTTCTACAGGGCGATCGAGCTCGACGCGAACTATGCCGCGGCCCATGGGCTGGCCGCCCGGACCTATGTCCAGCGCAATGCCGGCGGCTGGATCAGCGATCGCCGGACGGCCGTCATCGAAACGGAACGACTGGCGCGCAAGGCGGCCGCCCTCGGGCCGGACAATGCCGTGGCGCTCAGCACCGCGGCCTTTGCGCTGTGCGACATTGCCGGAGCCACCGAAGATGCCGATGCCTTCGTCGAAAGGGCACTGAAGCTCAATCCCAATCTTGCCTCGGCGTGGCTGTTCAGCGGCTGGGTGAAGGCGAGCAGGGGCGAGGCGGACAAGGCGCTCGAACATCTCGCGCGCTCGCAGCACCTCAGCCCGAACGATCCCGAGGACTTCAGCCTCAAGGCGGCCATGGCCTTCGCCCATTTCGTCGCCCACCGGTATCTGGAAGGTCTGGCGCATGCGGAAGCCGCCGAAAGAACCAAACCGAATTTCCTCTTTGCGATCCTCGTGGGCTCGGTCTGCGCCGCACTTGCCGGGCGCGGCGAACTGGCGCGCAAGGCGATGGGGCGGGTCCTGCGGATCAACCCGGCGCTCAGGATTTCCGGCATCGGCACCATTCAAATCATGCAGCCCGAGGATTTCGCCAGATGGAAAGAGGGCTTGCGCCAGGCCGGGTTGCCCGAGTGACTGATTGACTATTCAGCCAGAAAGATCATAGCCTGACGCCCGACAGGGAATCTGCTGGACAGCAAGGGTGCAGGTGGCCGACGCAAGCGGGGAGCTATATTCCGGACAACTGATCGGCATGCTTGAGCTTGTCTGGGGCGAAGGCTGGCTGTCGCCCGGCGGACCCGACGAAGTTGCCGCGGTCATCAAGGGCATCGACTTCAACGGCAAGACGGTGCTCGACATCGGCTGCGGCGTCGGCGGGGTCGATTTCCTGCTCGTCGAGACCCATGGCGCCGGCTATGTGACCGGCATCGATGTCGAAGAGGGCGTTCTCACCACCGCCCGCCGGCGCGCCGAGGCCAAGGGCTTCACCAACAGATGCGGCTTCGCCAGGGTCTGGCCAGGCCCCCTCGCTTTCCCGCCGGAGAGCTTCGACATCGTGTTCAGCAAGGATGCGGTGGTCCACATCCCCGACAAGCATGCGCTCATGCGCGACGTCTTCCGTATCCTCAAGCCCGGCGGCTGGTTCGTCGCCTCCGACTGGCTGATCGGCCATGATGGCGATCCATCACCCGAGATGAAGACCTATATCGCGGCCGAAGGACTGGATTTCGGCATGGCCTCGCCCCGGCGCTACCAGGCGGCGCTCGAAGAAGCCGGCTTCCGCAATATCGCCCTTGCCAGCCGCAACGGCTGGTACCGCAAGACCGCCCGCCATGAGCTGGCGCAGATGCAAGGCCCGCTCTATGGCAAGGCCGTCGAGCGGCTGGGCAAGGATTTCGTCGACCATAATATCGACATCTGGAGCAAGATGCTTGTAGTCCTCGAAACAGGAGAGCATTGTCCGACCCATCTCAGAGGACGGAAGCCCTAAGCGATGGCCGCGCTCGAACAAACCACCGTCATTGGCCGCAAGGCGTCGAAGGAAGTCCGGCGCCAGCAACTGATCGAAGCCACCATCGATGTGATGGCGCGCAAGGGTTATTCCGGCACCACGATGTTCGACGTCGCCAAGGCGGCGGGCCTCTCCTCCGGCATCGTCAATTTCCATTTCGAGACCAAGGAGAAGCTGCTGGTCGAGACGCTGAGATATCTCGCCGACGAGTATCGCGCCAATTGGCACAAGGCGCTGAACGGCGCCGGTGACAATCCGGCCGAGCAGCTCAATGCCCTGCTGTTCTCGGATTTCAACCCGGATATCTGCAGCCCGCGCAAGCTCGCCGCCTGGTGCGCTTTCTGGGCGGAGGCGCAGAGCCGGCCGACCTATCTCGAGCATTGCGGATCCAACGACGAGGAATATTCGGCGATCGTCCTCAACCTGTGCAAGGCAATCATCAGGAAGGGCCGCTATCCGCTGGTGCCCGACCTCATCGCCCGGGCGCTCGATGCGCTCCTCGAAGGCCTGTGGCTTGACCTCATGACCATGGCCAAGCCCTACTCGCTCGACGACGCCAAGCAGACGATCGCGGCCTGCCTGCATGCCTTCTTCCCCAAGCACTATCCACCTGCCGGAACATCATGAGCTTCAGCCTGCCGCCCGAGGCGGTCCATTGGCGCGACAAGGCGCAGGTTTTCGTCGACGAGGTGCTGCGGCCCTTCGAGCACGACGTGGAAATGAATGGCGGCCGCCTTCCGGAAACGGCACGCAAGGCGCATGAGAAGGCCTGCATTGATATGGGGATTACCCTCATGGATGTGCCGGCGGCCCTGGGCGGGCTGGCGCTCCCCAACCTCACCCAAGTCGCCATCGTCGAGCAATTCGGCCGGGTGACCAACGGGCTCGGCTGGTGCTACGGCGAAGCGCAAGGCTGGATGTTCGAGGCCTTCAACCAGGATCAGATCGCGCGTTTCATCATGCCGGTCACGCGCGGCGAGATTCACCTGTGCTATGCCATCACCGAGGAGAATGCGGGCTCGGATCCCTCCGCCATCGCGACCGAGGCGCGGCTCGATGGCGATACCTACGCCATCACCGGCGAGAAATGGCATGTGACCAGCCACAATCTCGCAAGCCATATGGTGGTCCAGGCCAGGCTGGCGGATGGCCGGCATGCCGGTGAACATTGCCTGTTCGTCTGCCCCGCCGACGCTCCCGGCGTCAGCATCGTGCGCTCGCCGGCCTATACCCATAATTACAACCATCACCATCCGATCCTGCGCTTCGACAATGTCGCGGTGCCGGTGCGCGACCGCATCGGGGCGGAGGGCGACGGGATGGGCTTCACCCATTCCTGGTTTCGCCGGGAAAGACTGTTCATCGCCGCGCGCTGCTGCGGGGCCATGGCGCGGCTCATCGAGGAAGCGACCGAATTCGCCAAGGCGCGCGTGGTCTCTGGCCAGGCCATCGCCGATTACCAGATGATCCAGGCGATGCTGGCCGACAGCGTGCTCGATCTCCATGCCGCACGGCTGCTCACCTATGAGGCCGCCTCGGCCCATGACCGCGGCGATGACCTGAAATCACTGCATGCGCGCTGCTCCATTGCCAAGCTGTTCGCGTCGGAAGCCGCCTTCCGGGTGGCCGACCGGGCGGTCCAGATATTCGGCGGGCGCGGCTATATGCGCGAAAACGTGGCGGAGCGGTTCCTGCGGGAAGTCAGGGTCGACCGGATCTGGGAGGGAACCAGCGAAATCCAGCGGCTGATTATCGCACGATCCTTGCTTAAACGGGGGCTTGAGGCGACCATTGGGTCGAACTAGTATTGAATGATCATTCAATGATCCGGCCACCAAGAGCCGGAAACCAAGGGAGTGAACATAATGAAGCTTACCAGACGATCTGCGATCCAGCTTGTCGGCGCCAGCGCGCTTGCCATGCCCTTCGTCAAGAGGGCGAAGGCCGAAGGAGACAAGGTCCATGTCTATAACTGGGTGGACTATATCGGCGAGACGACGCTCGAAGACTTCAAGAAGGCCACCGGGATCGAAGTCGTTTACGACACCTATGACTCGGCCGAGACGGTCGAGGCCAAGGTCATGGCGGGCTCGACCGGCTATGACGTGATCGACATCGCTTCGGTGAACCTGCCGCGCTTCATCCCGGGCGGCGCCTTCGAGAAGCTCGACAAGACCAAGCTGCCGAACATCGTCCATATGGATCCCGAGATCATGAAGGTCCTCGCCGACCGCGATCCGGGCAATGAATATGCCGTGCCCTATATGTGGGGTACTGTCGGCACGACCTTCAATGTCGACATGGTGAAGGAACGGCTGCCCAATGCCGACCTCAGGTCCCTCGACATCCTGTTCAAGCCGGAGAACATCTCCAAGCTCGCCGATTGCGGCATCAACGTGCTGGAGAGCCCCGGCGACGTCGTGCCCATGGTTCTCAAATATCTGGGGCGTGATCCCGATTCCGAGAAGCAGGAGGACTATGATGCCGTGGTCGAGGCGTTCAAGCCGATCCGGCAATATATCAAGACCTTCGACGCGGCGAACTACCTGAACGCCTTGCCCAACAAGGAACTGTGCGTGTCGGGGACCTGGTCGGGCGACTATGCCACGGCCGCCACCCGCGCCGAGGAAGCCGGCGTCAATGTCAAGTTCGAGTATACCGTTCCCGCTTCGGGCTCGCCCGCCTGGTTCGATGTCTGGGTCATCCCGGCCGATGCGCCGAACAAGGAAGCCGCCTACAAGTTCGTGAACTTCATGATGGATCCGGAAGTCGTCGCCAAGAGCACGAATTTCACGAACTACGCCAATGCCAATCTGGCGGCGAAGAAGTTCGTCGATCCGGGTGTGCTGGAAGATCCGGCCGTCTATCCGAGCGACGATATCAAGAAGCTCCTCTTCGTACCCAAGATGCTGTCACAGCAAGGCGAACGGCTACGCACACGCGCCTGGAACAGGATTAAGTCGGGCTCATAGTCTCCATCACCTGAACCCGGCATCGCAAGATGCCGGGTTTTCACGTCAGAGAGGGATGAGGACTATGGATGTCGAAACGAAGACCCCGAGCACCGGCGGCAGTGACCGGCCCTGGCTCGATCAGAAGGCGAAGCCCTTCATCCGCATCGACAAGGTGACGAAAAAATTCGGCGACTTCACCGCGGTCGACAATGTCAGCCTCGATATCTACAAGGGCGAGCTCTTCGCCCTGCTCGGCGGCTCGGGCTGCGGCAAGACCACGCTGCTGCGCATGCTGGCCGGCTTCGAAATCCCGAGCGACGGCCGTCTCTATCTCGATGGCCAGGACATGACGGACATTCCGCCCTATGAGCGGCCAGTCAATATGATGTTCCAGTCCTATGCCCTCTTCCCGCATATGACGGTCGAGAGGAATGTCGGCTATGGCCTGAAGCATGAGGCGATGACGGATGCGCAGCGCAAGGATCGCGTCAGGCAGCTCCTCGACCTCGTGCAACTGACGCCGCTCGCCGGGCGCAAGCCGCACCAGCTCTCGGGCGGCCAGCGCCAGCGCGTGGCGCTGGCACGCGCGCTTGCCAAGCAACCCAAAGTATTGCTCCTCGATGAGCCGCTGGGCGCCCTCGACAAGAAGCTCAGGGAGCAGACGCAATTCGAGCTCATCAACATCCAGGACAAGATCGGCGTCACCTTCATTGTCGTCACCCACGACCAGGAAGAGGCTATGACGCTGGCGACGCGCATCGCCGTGATGGACAAGGGCCTGATCCGTCAGATCGGCACGCCGACCGATATCTATGAGTTCCCCAGGACGCGCTTCGTCGCCGACTTCATCGGCTCGATCAACATCTTCGACGGCGAGGTGAAATCATCCGCCAGGAACAAGATCACCGTTTCCTCTCCTACCCTCGGCGCCGATGTGACGGTCGATCATTCAGGCGCGCTCGCCAATGGCGCCAAGGTCGCGGTCGCGGTCAGGCCGGAAAAAATCTCGATCGAGCGCAAGAAGCCGGGCGCCAAGGCCGCCGGCAATGCGATTGCCGGAAAGGTCATGGATCTCGGCTATTTCGGCAAGGATTCGCTCTACCGGATCAAGCTGCCGTCCGGCGCCATGGTACGCGTCAATGCCGTCAACAGCCGGCGCGCCGGCGAGGCCGAGCGCGTCGCGGTATGGGAAGACGATGTCTGGCTGACCTTCGCGCCCTCCTCCGTCATCCTGCTGACGGAGTAGCGCCATGGCTGCACTCGCTCCCGCACCCCTGTCGGCGCAAGGCGACGACAGCCATTTGCCGAAAGCCCGGACCTGGCGCGCCTGGCTCGACCGCGAGGCCTGGCGGCAGGCCATCATAGCCATTCCCTATCTGTGGCTCCTGTTCTTCTTCATCGCACCCTTCCTCATCGTGCTGGCGATCAGCGTCGGCACGTCGCAGGTGGGCATCCCCCCCGTCATCTGGAAGGACAGCTTTCCGTTCGGCACCTTCGACAACTATCTCTTCCTGACCCAGGACGATATCTACTGGCAGGGCTATCTCAACTCGCTCAAGATCGCGGTGATCTCGACCTTCTTCGCCCTCATCATCGGCTATCCGATGGCGCTCGGCATCGCGCGCGCCTCCGGCGCCTGGCGCAATGTGCTGCTGCTTCTGGTGATCCTGCCCTTCTGGACGTCGTTTCTCCTGCGCGTCTATGCGTGGATCGGACTGCTCGGCAACAACAGCTGGTTCAACAAGGGGCTGACCTCGATCATCAATACCTTCTTCCCCTTCTGGGCGGGTGGCGATCACATCCAGATGATGAACACCAATTTCGCCGTCGTGCTCGGCATCGTCTATTCCTATCTGCCGTTCATGATCCTGCCGCTCTACGCGACGCTGGAAAAGCTCGACCGGACGCTGGACGAAGCGGCGATGGACCTGGGATCGCGCCCCTGGCAAGTGTTCAAGGACATTACCTTGCCGCTGTCGGCGCCGGGCATCATTGCCGGCGCCATGTTGGTGTTCATCCCCGCGACCGGCGAATATGTCATCCCCTCGCTCATGGGACGCGGCGACAGTCCGATGATCGGCCGGGTGCTCGCCGATGAGTTCTTCCAGAACCGCGACTGGCCGGTCGCCTCCTCGGTGGCCGTGGCGCTGCTCGCCATCCTCGTCATCCCGATCATGTTCTACAATTTCTTCCAGCAGCGCAGCGCGCAGGCAGGTGCGAAATGAAGCGCCGTCCCTATTTCCTCATCTTCGCGCTGATCCTCGGCTACGCCTTCTTCTATGTGCCGATCGCCTCGATGATCTTCTACTCCTTCAACAAGTCGCGTCTGGTGACCGTGTGGGGCGGCTTCTCGACCGAATGGTACGGCAAGCTCCTGAGCAACCAGCAGGTACTCGACGCCGCCTGGCTTTCCCTGCGCATCGCTTTCCTTTCGGCGACGATCGCCACCATCCTCGGCACCATGGCCGGCATGGCGCTGGCACGCTTCGCGCGCTTCCGCGGCCGCACGCTGTTCTCGGGCCTTGTCTCGGCCCCGCTAGTCATGCCCGAAGTTATCACCGGCATCTCGCTGGTGCTGTTCTTCATCGGCCTCGAATACCTGATCGGCTGGCCCAATGGACGCGGCTTCACCACCATCACGCTCGCCCATATCACCTTCTCGCTCTCCTATGTGACCGTGGTGGTGCAGTCGCGCCTCGCCTCGATGGACCAGTCGGTGGAAGAGGCCGCGATGGACCTCGGGTCGAAGCCGCTCAGGGTCCTGTTCGATGTGACGTTGCCGATCATCGCGCCCGCCATCGTCGCCGGCTGGCTGCTCGCCTTCACCCTGTCGCTCGACGATGTCGTGATCACCGCCTTCACCAACGGGCCGGGCACGACGACGCTGCCGCTCTACATCTTCTCCAAAGTCCGGCTCGGCGTGACGCCCGACATGAACGCCCTCGCTACCATCATCGTCGTGCTGGTCGGCACCGGCGTGGCTCTGGCCGGCTGGATCATGTACCGGACGGAAAAGAAGCGCGAGCGCGACGTGCAAATGGCGATCGCGGCGAACAAGTGACCTGAAGCACCTACAGCTTCAGCTGAAAATAGGTCAGCAGCAGATTGCCGAGAATGACGAAGCCGAAGACGGCGATGGCGATGCCGGCCCAGATATTGAGGCGCACCAGCGTATAGCTGGTGACCCGGCCCTTGATATGGGTGACGAGATAGGTGACGAAGCTCCACCAGACGAGCGTGCCGAGGATGACGCCCACCACCGCGTTGAGGGGACGATAGGGCACGCTGCCGAGATCGAGCACGCCGCCCAGGCCGCTGAAGATGGCGAAGAAGCCGAGAAGCGCGCCCGGATTGGTGATGGTGAGGAAGAAGCAGGTGAAGGCCTTGCGCAGATAGGCGCCGCGGCCGAGATCGGAGAGCGAGAGCTCGGCATCCTTCACATGATGCATGGCGGTGCGGATGCCGATGAAGATGAGCAGCAGGCCGCCGACGATCTGGATCGCCTGCGAATGCGCATGGACCCAGTCCTCGACCCAGCGCACGCCATAGGCGGCGAGCGTCGCGAAAAGCGCATCGCCCGCCATCGAGCCCGAGGCCGCCGCCATGCCGCCGCCCACGCCGGCGCGCAGCGCCGAGCGGATAACGGTCAGGTTGACAGGCCCCAAGGGCGCGGTCACCGCGATGCCGATGGCCATGCCGATGACGATGAGTTCGAGATCTATCATCAGAGATCGATCACCACGCGGCCGCGGACCTTGCCGGCGACAATGTCGGCGGCAATGGCCGGGACATCGTCGAGGCGCGCATGGCTCGTCAGGTCTTTCAGTTTGGCCAGATCGAGATCGCGCGAAAGCCGCGACCAGGCCTCGATGCGGCGCGTGAGCGAGGCGGTGACCGAGTTGATGCCGATGAGCTTGACGCCGCGCAGGATGAAAGGCGCCACGGAAGCGGGAAGATCCATGCCCTGCGCCAGGCCGCAGGCGGCTACCGCGCCTTCCGGAATGATCTGCGAGAGCACATTGGCGAGCGTCGTCGACCCGACCGCATCGACCGCCCCGGCCCAGCGGGTCTTGCCCAGAGCCTTCACCGGCCCTGAGAACTCATTGCGGTCGATGACGGCCGAAGCGCCGAGACTCCTGAGGAATGCCTCTTCCTCCGGCCGGCCGGTAGAGGCCGCGACGCGATAGCCAAGCTTGGCGAGGACCGCGATGGCGATCGAGCCGACGCCGCCCGCGGCCCCCGTCACCAGGATCTCGCCATCCTCCGGCCTGACCCCCTGGCGCTCGAGCGCGATGATGCAGAGCATGGCGGTGTATCCCGCCGTGCCGATGGCCATGGTTTCGGCCGTGGTCATGTTGTCCGGCACCGCGACCAGCCAGTCGCCCTTGACGCGGGCCAGACCGGCAAAACCTCCATGATGGCTCTCGCCGACGCCCCAGCCATTGAGGATCACCTTGTCGCCGGCCTTGATGAGGCGATGGCCCGACGAGACGACGGTTCCGGCGAAATCGATGCCGGGGATCAAGGGGAACTGGCGAATGATCGGCGCCCGGCCGGTGACCGCGAGGCCATCCTTGTAGTTGACGGTCGAATGCTCGACGGCGACGGTCACGTCGCCCGGCATCAGGTCGTCTTCACTGCGCGTCACGAAATCGAGCTTCTGAGCCTTGTCGGTCTTGCTGATCTCGATGGCGTGGAATTGACGACTCATGAACGTCCTTTCGAGCGATACCTTCCTGGGCAAACGGTATCAAACGGTTAAGATCCTTCCACCATGCGGGGAAAGACAGGTGGGGAAGGCCTCAGCCTATTCGCTTATACAGAGGCGAGCGTCTCCATGAAAGCGATGGGTTGGCCCTGAGCCGGCCCAAGTATCTCGCCTTCCCACATGACGCGCCGTCCACGGATGATCGTGCCCCTGACGCAGCCCGTGACCTCCAGGCCGTCATAGGGCGTCCAGCCGGCCCGGCTCTCCATCCAGCGATTGGTGAGGCGGTCGCGCCGCTTGAGGTCGACAATGGTGAAATCGGCGTCATAGCCCGCAGCGATGCGGCCCTTGCCGGCCAGGCCGAAAATACGGCCCGGCCCGTGGCTGGTCAGGTCGACGAGGCGTTCCAGGGAAAGCCGGCCCTTGTTGACATGATCGAGCATGATGGGGACGAGGGTCTGGACCCCGGTCATGCCCGAGGGCGAGTCCGGATAGGGCTTGGCCTTTTCTTCGAGCGTGTGGGGCGCATGGTCGGAGCCCAGCACATCGACCACACCGGACGTCAACGCCTGCCAGATCGCCTCGCGGTGATGCGCCTCGCGCACCGGCGGGTTCATCTGGGCGCGCGTGCCCAGGCGCTCATAGGCGTCGGGCGCAACCAGGGTGAGGTGATGCGGCGTCACCTCGACGCTCGCCAGATCCTTGTTGGCGGCGAGCAGCGGCATTTCGTCCGCCGTCGACACGTGAAGAACATGGATGCGCTTGCCATGCCGGCGGGCGATGCGGATGAGGCGCTCGGTGCACAGGCGCGCGGCCTCGGCGTCACGCCAGACCGGATGGCTCGACGGGTCGCCGGCGCGCTGCTCGCCCTTGCGGGCCCTGAGCCTCGCCTCGTCCTCGCTGTGAAAGGCGGCGCGCCGCCTGATCTGCGACAGGATGAGATCGATGCCGGCATCGTCCTCGACGAGCAGGTCGCCCGTGGACGAGCCCATGAACACCTTCACCCCGGCGCAGCCCGGCAGCCGCTCGAGTTCGGGCAGGAGCTTCGCGTTCTCGCGCGTGCCGCCCATATAGAAGGCGAAATCGCAGAACATGCGGTTGGCGGCGCGACCGATCTTGTCGGTAAAAGTCGCGGCCGATGTGGTGAGCGGCCTGGTATTGGGCATCTCGAACACCCCGGTGACGCCACCCGCCACGGCGGCCCGGCTGCCCGTCTCGAGGTCTTCCTTGTGCTCGGCGCCCGGCTCGCGGAAATGCACCTGGCTGTCGATGACGCCCGGCAGGACATGCAGCCCGGCGCAATTGACTGTCGCTGCGGCACTCTGCGCCGGAAAGGTGCCGAGACCAGCGATCCGGCCACCTCTGACGGCCACGTCCCGGATCCCCACTCCATCCTGGTTGACGACGGTTCCGCCCTTTAAAACAAGATCATAAGTGGCAGCCATCATGGCTCCTTGAATAGATTCGGGAGCATTCGTAGATGTTGCATCCCGGAGGTGCAACATCCATGCAACGCCTGCCTTTTGCCACCCAGAAACTCAGCAGCCGCGCCGTCATCACGGTGGCCGGAGAAGACGCCCGGAACTTCCTGCAGAATCTGGTCACGGCCGATATCGACACGCTGAAGCCCGGCGAGGCCGCCTATTCCGCCCTGCTGCAGCCGCAAGGCAAGATCCTGTTCGACTTTTTCATCCTCGCCGAAGACGGCCGCTATGCTATCGACTGCTCGGCGGCGCAGAAGGCCGATCTCCTCAAGCGCCTCACCTTCTACAGACTGCGCGCCAAGGTGACGCTCACCGACAGCGACGAGGATGTGGGCGTCGCCGCGGCGAAGCCTGCTTCCGGCCTTTCCTATACGGATCCCCGCGCGGCCCAGCTCGGCGCCCGCCTCATCGCGCCCAAGGGCAGCCTTCCCGACGCCGACGGGCAGAGCTATCGCGGCGGGCGCATCAGGCTCGGCCTCGCCGACAGCGATGAGGATATCGGCTCGGGCGAGCTGTTCCCGCACGAGGCCAATCTCGATCAGCTCGGCGCCGTCAGCTTCAAGAAGGGCTGCTTCATCGGCCAGGAAGTCGTCTCGCGCATGGAGCACCGCGGCACGGCGCGTAACCGCATCGTCCCGATCCACGCGCATAAGGGCATGGCGGCCAAAGGTAGCGAGATCACGGCGGACGGCAAAGCGATCGGCACGCTGCTGTCTTCCTCGGGCAGCGATGCCCTGGCGCTGATCCGCCTCGACCGGCTCAAGGACGCAATCGAGGCCGGCAGCGGCCTCCTGACAGATGCCGGGCCGGTCCGTGTTAGAAAGCCGGCCTGGGCGCGATTCGACGTCGCCCTGCCGCGAGATGACGATGACGAAACAGAATGACTCGGTGATCAGGCACGCGGATGGCATCCAGCGCTGCTTCTGGTGCGGAACGGATCCCGTCTATGTCGCCTATCACGATGATGAATGGGGCGTGCCCGAATATGATTCGCGCGCCTTGTTCGAAAAGCTGCTGCTCGACGGATTCCAGGCCGGCCTCTCCTGGATCACCATCCTGCGCAAGCGCGATGCCTTCCGCGAAGCCTTCGACGGCTTCGAGCCCGAGATCATGGCGCGCTACAACGCGCGCAAGCTGCAGAGCCTGATGAAGAACGAAGGCATCGTGCGCAACCGGCTCAAGGTCGAGGCCAGCGTCACCAATGCGCAGGCCTATCTCGAGCTGTCGGAAGGCCAGGACTTCTCGTCCTATCTGTGGAGCTTCGTCGGCGACAAGCCCCTGCAGAATCGCTTCCGCAGCCGCAAGGACGTGCCGGCGGCCACGCCGCTGGCCGAGGCGGTTTCCAAGGACCTCAAGAAACGCGGCTTCCGCTTCTGCGGCCCGACCATCGTCTATGCCTTCATGCAGGCCTGCGGCCTTGTGAACGACCATATGATGACCTGCCATCGCCATGGCGCCTTTCTCGACAGCCGACGGGCGAAGTGATGGCGCGCGGTCCCGCCGAACCTCGCGCCTGGCAGCGCATGCTGTCGGGGCGCAGGCTCGACCTGCTCAATCCCTCGCCGCTCGACATCGAGCTCGAGGACATCGCCCACGGACTGGCGCGCGTCGCGCGCTGGAACGGCCAGACCAAGGGACCGCACGCCTTCTCGGTGGCGCAGCATTGCCTTCTGGTGGAAGCGCTCCTCGTCCATGCCGAGGACAATCTCGACCGCCAGGCACGGCTCGCCGCACTTCTGCACGATGCCCCCGAATATGTGATCGGCGACATGATCTCGCCGTTCAAGGCAGCGCTCGGCGTCGACTACAAGGCGTTCGAGAACAAGCTTCTGGCCGCCATCCATCTGCGTTTCGGACTGCCCGCGAAAAGTTCCGAGATACTGATCCGGAAAATCAAGAAGGCCGACCGGATTGCCGCCTATCTGGAAGCGACCCAGCTCGCCGGCTTCAGCCTGGAAGAGGCCGCCAGGTTCTTCGGGCGGCCAACAGGACTCGACGGGGCGCGGGGCTTCCATGCACTGCGCCCTCTTGCGTCGGACGACGCGGAAGCGGCATATGTGCGCAAATTCAAGCGGCTCCTGTAGAGAATGATGAAAACAGTCAATTTTATCTTCCCTCACCCTGAGGTGCGACCCCGGCCTCCGAGCCGGGGGAGCCTCGAAGGGTC